>NZ_LMCK01000090.1:0-24000 GCF_001623165.1 Pseudovibrio sp. WM33 | reverse complement strand
GTATCATCGCCGCCAAATACACCAAGCCTTTCGTCAAAGGCCAGAAGAACGATTACAACGATGCTGAAGCTGTGGCCGAGGCCGTGCTGCGGCCCAATTTGAATTACGTGCAGGAAAAGAGCCAGGATCAGCTCGATCTGCAAGCCCTGCATCGAGTTCGATCTCGATTGGTCTCGCGTCGTACCGCCACCATCAACCAGATCCGGGCCTTCCTGTTAGAGCAAGGAATTGCGGTGCGCACAGGTAGTAGCAGTTTGAGAAACTCTCTGTTCGCCATTCTCGACAATCGCGCCAATGAGATTTCTTCGCGCATGCACGACATACTGATCGGCCTTTCTGAAGACTGGCTGTGGCTAGACGAACGCATTGATGCGACCAGTACCGAGATCGAACAGATCAGCAAATATGACGTTGGCTGCCAACTGCTGATGAGTATCCCCGGCATCGGACCCATCATCTCCACCGCGCTGGTGGCCGCCATCGTCAACGGATCTGCCTTTGAACGCGGACGAGACCTTGGCGCTTGGTTGGGTGTGGTCCCTCGGCAGTACAGCACAGGAGACAAGCCCATCCTCGGCAAAATATCGAAAGCAGGAAATCGCTATTTACGCATGCTGTTGGTGCAAGCGGCACACGTTTTAATGATGCGACCGAAACTTTGGCAGAACTTGAGCTTCGGAGACTGGCTAAAGCGGGCATCCAAGCGAATGCATAAGAATAAACTGGCCGTCGCCTTGGCCAATAAGCTGGCAAGGATAGCCTGGAGCGTATTGTACAATTGCACGGAGTTTGACAACCATACAACTGATATGGAGGCGATCTAACCAGAACCTCCTTAAAGTTCGCGACAGAGCATAAGCATGGAACGGAAGAAAGAACGCACCCAAAGTCAGAGGGCCATAATGGTTCTAAGTAACCTGTCCGGTAATTAGACTGTAGGTACGTGCGTATTACCATCAAGGCCACGGCCCGCGTGCCGATAAACAGGTCGGATACATAGTAGCGACTTCAAGGTTCCAAGTAAAAACTCTCTTGCGAAATGCAAGCGGTCCATACATCTTGGCCCTCAGCGCCAAGCGGATTAAAGCCAACTCTAAGTTGACATCACGCTTTGTATAGGCTGCCCCGTGATTAAGCGAATAGCAGCTATGGGCCAACACCGGACATTAGAACGTTTCTATCAAGAGTTGATGCTATCTACATGGAAGGCATTCTCAGTAGCTTAGCGGGAAGCCCTTCATAGCTCTATGCGATTACCTGAGTAAGACGGTCAGATCGGTTTGCGAGCCCTTTGCTGACGCTCGACACTGCGTCTAACAGAGGGAGAGTTCGCAGGTGCAACATGTAGCTTTGCCATTACGAACATTCGCTTGGTTAGGGAATAGCCCTATACAACGCTAACATCCAACTTGCCATTTAATGCAGACAATGCTCATTCATTTGAAATAATATCAAGCAACTAAACAACTTCTCTCTCAATCTGCCTAAATGCTCTTTTAAACCTAAAATTGTTGCCTCGGTCATTTGTAGCCTCATCATCCAGAATATGGCTGAACTCTTCTTCGACATATTTTAAGTAATCAAGTGCATGTGCAGTTTTACCTTTCATCGCAATCAAATATGACCTCGAAAGCCCCATTCTAAATTTATCAGCATCTTTTAGGTGGGCGCTCGCATGTATATCGTGGAATCTAAGACACTCATCCAAGCTTGCTTCCGTGAAGGGATCAAACTCTGCAACTTCTTTTGGTATCTTTTTCTTGCTTCGGTAAATCGAGCTGGTGAACACTTGTCCATACCATTCAAAATAGTCGTGAAGGTAACCCATTGTAACTTTGATCCAAGGAAGTCGGTCAAAGAAAAAATCCTGGTTCACAAAGAAGGAGGCATCTTCGATAAGATTTGGTAAGAATTGGCTAGATACGTGTCTGTTTAGATTAGGCGTTTTACAAAGATCAACGAAGCAGAGTTCGATAGGTGTGCCGCTCCATTCAAAGTCACAAAAGTCGCCTGCGTATAGTTCGATAAGCTCTTCATAGGGTGCAATACTTTCTTTGAGAATTCCAAGGAATGAATCCCCAAAACGATATTCGACATCTCCAAACTTTCTCACAATGTCGGAGCCATTTCGCGGTTTTGGTAGATAACCGAGTTCGTAGCTGCTAATTGGTTTTGTGTTAAAGCCCAAGGGCGACAAAAACTGCTGAGATTTAGGATTATCGCGAAGGCCTTGAGCAAGAGAAACCACGGATGATCCCATAAAGCTCCCGGCGTCAATGACCGCCCCATGCGCTGAGTAGCTTTTTAATGCTAAATTATAGAGCATTTTCCGCTCAGCAACAGAGAGCATGCCAGATGCTGTGAGCACATTCTCAGGCAAACCTAATCCAAGAAATGAGATACTTGGATGGAGATAACACCCATGAGAAACTACAGCATTTTTGATCGCAAAGTCGATCATGATGTTAATCCCTGACATTAATATGGCGGAGTTTTTGCACTTCCGCTTGGATCAACTAACGCGCTCCAGCAACACAAAAAACCGCATTGGTTTCCAGTTCATTCGTCGTAATATCGGGTAAAATACCCTCTACTTTCTTAGTAATTTCAGGAGTCATGCGCTGCAACACACTATCTGGAGAGGGGCGATGGTCCCAAATTTTTATATCGAAAAACTCCTGAGTTAATTCTCGCAGTTCTGAAATGCGAATGCGGTTAAGGTTGGTATATAGATAATGATCTTCTGGTAACTCCTTGAGGATGCTGATGTGATTCCAGTCAAAGAATTTTTTATGCTCGGGATTACTGGTATCTAATACAGAGGGGTTATGAGGTGCCATGTGATGTCCACTCCATCCATAAAAATTATGATGAAGAAAGATGAGCTTACCATTCTTATTTACTAATTTGGATATATCAGCAAATACGCTTCTTATATCTGTCAGGTGCTCCGTGACATTATGCAGGCAGACAATATCGTAGGTGTTTTGGCCAACTAAATCACTTGTTGATGTTTGAAGTAATTCAATGTCTTCAATAGCATTCGCGATTTCTTTTGCGGTTTTTGGAACTTCTACCCATTGCCGTATGCGCTTGTTGCGCATTCGTTTTTCCTCAAGCAACATTGCAGGATCGATCCCAGTATAGCTCCGAGCGCCAGCACACAGATAACCAAACGCATACCCGCCAAAACCACAACCGACATCTAAGATGTTCTTGCCTTTAACATAATTCTGGATTTTCTTAGGCCAAGTGCAATACCCAAGTTCAACAGCCTTCTCGATTAACTCTGGGTCGAAATTCCTGAGGGCTCGCCGCATGTCACCACTATTATGAAAAAAAGCTATTTTAGCCTGTAGTTCGTGATTATCCCAATCATCGGCTGGCGTGATTTTTTTTAATTGCCGACCTGCTTTGAGCCGCGAAAGTTTGGAGAGGTGTTTCGAATCGAGAACTTCAAGAGCATCACGAGCTTCTCCTTGCTTTCGCAACCATCCCACCTGTTGGCGCACTTTCAGAGCCCGATTATGCTTGGGGTTGGTGTTCAACGCAATTTTTAATTCATTTTCTGCTTGATTGAGGTCTCCTTTTGCAATCTGAAGCAACGCTGAAATCGTCCGCATGCCTGCATGCTGAGGATGCTTAGCTAGAAAAGTCAGACAATATTTCTCACAGTTATTGAGTATGCCTTTTTTCGACTCGATCTGGCATAGAAAGAAAGCAGCCGGGTGATATGGAGCGGCTTCAGCTAAAGGATGCAGATACTCTCTGGCTTTATCTAGGTCGCCATCAAGAGCAGCTTGTTTCCCTAACTCAAATTTATCTAAGCGGGTGGGCACTTTGACTGACATTAATGTCCTCGTGATATCAAGCATATCACCAACCTAATATTTCTTTTATTAAAGCACTAGGTAAATGAGATATTGCGATTAGTTAGACACGTCTTTTAGAACGTGAATATCATGTGTATTGTATAATGAATGCAACCATTATAATTAAGTACATGAAATGCTAAGTCGTTTTAAAGATCACCCATTGGAGACTTGAATAGTGAAGATACTTTTGTTGGGAGGAGATGGCTTTTGCGGTTGGCCTACAGCCCTTCATCTAAGTAACCTTGGGCATAATGTTATAATCATAGACAATTTATCTCGCAGGCGTATCGATATTGAATTAAACGTTGGATCCCTTACCCCAATTCGTACCATCAATGAACGAGTCCATGCCTGGTTTGAGCTTACCGGACACATCATTCAGTTCATAGAAATTGATATTGCTCATGAATTTGACAAGCTAATAAGCTTGTTAAGAAATGAAAAGCCCGACAGTATTGTGCATTTCGCTGAGCAACGCGCAGCGCCTTACTCAATGAAAAACTGCTACTCAAAAAACTACACAATCACCAACAATATATGTGGCACTCACAATATTTTGAATGCAATTGTAGAGGTCCAGCAGGATATCCACTTGGTGCACTTAGGTACCATGGGGGTCTATGGATATGGCCACGACGAACCAATTCCAATTCCCGAAGGATATCTTGATGTTCAGATCAATACATCTGACAACCGCCAAATAACGGACTCTATTGTCTATCCACCAAATCCCGGCTCTGTGTACCATATGACTAAAACTATGGATGCTCAGATGTTTCAGTATTATGCAAAAAATGACAAGCTGCGCATCACCGACCTTCATCAGGGAATTGTTTGGGGTACTCAAACTCAACATACCAGTTTAGATGAACGGCTGATTAATAGGTTCGATTATGACGGCGACTATGGAACGGTTCTAAATCGTTTTCTAATGCAAGCGGCAGTTGGTCTACCGCTCACTATTCATGGAACTGGGGGGCAAACAAGAGCGTTTATTCACATCTCAGATACGTGTAAGTGCATTGAATATGCGCTTTTGGCACCTCCGCCTCTTGGCAGCCGTCCGGCTATCCTGAATCAAATGTCTGAAACCTGTAGCCTTTCAGAGCTAGCAAAGTGCATCCAGTCAATCACGGGATGTGAAATCAGTTATGTGCAAAATCCTCGAAATGAGGCGGAAAAGAATGATCTAGTGGTTAAGAACGACCATCTGCAATCATTAGGTTGGCAACCGACTCTCATGGAGGATAGCCTGTTTCGAGAGGTCACAGAAATCACTGAACGCTACCGAGAGAGAGCCGATCATTCAAAAATTCGCTGTGTCTCCTATTGGAGCAAGAAAACTAAGCAACCCATAACCACCTCCTAGTTTTGACGAGTTTTTAGAGACATGTTTAATCGTATCCTCATCACTGGCGGTTGTGGCTTTATCGGCTCGAACCTGGTCAGAACACTCGCATCTGAGGTGGCAGCTCACGAAATCTTGGTTTTGGACAGTGAAGTCACAGGAAACGCAAGCTCGTTAGGTGGCGTACCTCATTATTTTATCCATGGGGACATTAGGGATCAATCAGTTCTTGAGGATGCGATAAAAGGCGTCGACGCGGTCATACATTTAGCTGCTGATACGCGTGTAATAGATTCCATTGAAGATCCTACCTATAACTTTGACGTCAATGTAAAAGGTACATTGAACCTTTTGGAAGCTATGCGAAAACAAGGTGTTAGAAGCCTTGTTAATGCGTCAACTGGTGGCGCAATTATTGGAGATGGCCCCCAACCAGTCCACGAAAGCATGCCAGCATACCCAGCTTCAGCCTATGGTGCATCAAAAGCTGCTGCTGAGGCTTATTGTGCAGCTTATTCACAGAGTTACGGAATGGATATCACGTCGCTACGCTTTTCAAATGTCTATGGGCCTCGTTCTATCCATAAGGGCAGCGCAATCGCGATGTTTGTTAGATCAATTCTTATGGGTGAGCCGTGTCAAGTGTATGGTGATGGTAGCCAAACCAGAGATTTCGTGTTCGTTGAAGATCTTTGTCAGGGCATCCTTCAGTCACTGAAATCTAAACATAATGGGGTTTTTCAGCTTGGCAGCGGAAAGCCAACTTCGATCAACGAAATTATTGGCATTTTAAAAATAGTTTCGGGCCAAAATGATGCGCTAAGAATTGCCTATCATGGTTTTAGGGCAGGCGAAATTCTCCATAACTTCGCTGATATTAGAAAAGCTCGGAGAGACTTGGGCTTTATGCCTCAGACTGACTTAATTACTGGTATCCAGAGAACATGGGACTATTTTCAGAATAAGTTGAGCGCTTTGCCAATCAGTGATGAGCGTGGAGTGCCCCAGCATGCAGATTGACACATTTGCGATCGAAGCTTTCCCCAATCTAGATAGCTACGCGAGCCATACATCAGGCAACAAACTTCGCGTATGCATTGCTACAGAAGAGATCCTTGGGCCAGTCAGAAATGGTGGCATTGCTTCCACTTACTACCATCTAGCCAAAGGGCTAGCTGCTCGTGATCATGAAGTTCATATTCTCTACCTTAAAGGGGAAAGTGTTGAGAACGAAACACCTCAGCATTGGGTTAAGCATTTTGCTGAATTTGGCGTCGCTCTACACTACTTACAACATACAACCGAGACTATCGTAGGTCCGTCTCAAAATTGGCAAGGGCGATACAACGCGGCTTATCGCTGGCTAAAAGAACAACAAAAATTTGATGTAGTTCACTCTTCAGAATGGCGAGGAGGCCTAATTTACGCTTTGATGGCTAAAAAGCTCGGCCTTGCGTTTCAAGAGACCCTTTTTATCATTAAAACTTCTTCTCCACATCTATGGAACCGCCATTACCAGATGCAACCCATTGCTAAACGCGACCTTTTGCCAGCGAGTTTTGCTGAACAGAAGTGCGTTGAACTTGGTGATATTGTCATTGGCGGTAGTGCACATTTGCTGTGTTTTATGAAGCATGTTGGTTATCAGCTGCCTGCAGCTACTTATGTGCAACCAAATATTCTAGATTTTTCAGAAATTGATGTTATCGATCAGAGGCCTCCTCGAAAAACTGGGGATAGGATTCATGCTCAAGAACTAACGTTTTTCGGCCGTTTGGAGATGCGCAAAGGGATTGAGTTATTCTGTACAGCTCTGGATCTTTTAGAACGGGAAGGTACCCCCCCTAAGACAGTGAATTTTCTCGGTAAATACGGCGAAGCACTTTCAAACCAGAATAATGAAAAAGTAGTTGATTTTATTAACAGAAAAGCCAAAAGCTGGAGCTTTGAGGTCAACTGTGTAACTCACCTGAACCAACCAGAAGCTCTTTCATTTCTGTGCTCGAGAGACATGATTGCAGTTATGCCTTCGCTTATCGAAAATTCTACAATGGCTGTTTATGAAGCGCTTGAACATAACATTCCATTTATAGCAACAGATGTTGGTGGGACACCTGAACTGATCGCAAAAGAAGATCATTCTGCTTGCCTGATACCACCGAACGCATACGAGCTGGCCGGCCGTTTGAAATCCGCACTCATGGAAGGCCATCCCATCGCGGGTGCCAGTTTCAGTAATCAAGACAACTTAAAAACCTGGTACGGCTTTCACGCCTACCTAGGAGATTTATACGCTAGGAACTCAGGTAAGGAAGCAACAGTAACGCTTAACAAGCTAGCAGTATTGAATGCGAAAGAGAGGCAAGAAACAGTCGCTGGAACCTTAGAGATAGTTGTTTTGCTGCGTGAAAGCGGTACTGCAATGGCATTTGCAAAAGCTTTGCTGAGCGAGCTCCCAGATAAAGTAAGCATTCTGGTTACGTTACCGGAGCTTGAAGAGACAGCTCGGGGCATTGTCGAATATTTGCAACGTAATGGCATAAGCTCCAGATTATGCCCGTTTATTGGTTTCCCGGCAGGACAAGCGTTCAATCGAATAATGGATGAATGTTCTGCTGATGCCTGCATTTTATGCGATGGTACGGCCGTTCATTTTGCTTCAGGTTTTTGTAACGATATTCGCGTTGCGATTCAGCACCAAAAGAATGCCATCATTTCAAGCTTTGTTAAGCTGCCAGACAACAAAATTGTTATGCCGATGGGAAGCGATATTGTCTCAGAAGTCGTATTCGGAAATTCGGTTGGAGCAAGTGTAGTCTGTATTCCTAAGAAACTCATAGCCCAATTGAGTGGACTGCAACCGTATGACCTTCGCTTTGGGCTTTTACAAGAGTATGTGCTCCGAGCGAAAAACGAACACAATACTGACCTTATGGTGATCCCTGAATGCCGCTTGGCCTGCGCATTTGAGCTAGGAGAACTAACAGAGCAACAAAACAACTCAAACGCGTCATATTTGCGCTCAATGCCATTGATCGAAAATGATAACATCGCATATCGTAAATTAGCTCTTTTGCCCCACACAGGTCACGGAAGTCTCAAACTCCAACCAAAGCTATATCGGGATAAAAAACGACAAGATGATGAACCGGTTTGGCTTGTGCACGCAGACAGATCTCGCAAACTAAGAAATAGATGGTCCAAAGTTGCGATTGGACTGGATGAGAGTGCATCGCGAATACTTTGTGTTGCGATTGGTTCAGGAGAACGTTCTTTATTTGCTAATGGAACAAAGCAACAAATCTCACTCATAAATCAAACGGGCGAAACAACGCTGCATGCCTTTGACATTCCAAAGGATTGGCCGGAAGGTGACCGATACAATATTAAGTTTCATTTAGCGAACAAAGACAGGACGCGCTCGCAGTTCATCCGAGTTATCAAGCTCTCCAGAAATGTTTTTGTAGCTGTATCGGGCAGTGTGATCTTAAACCGAGATGCAGCCGAAAGGATGTTTAGCCAGCATGATACTCTTTTCAAAATTCCAAGCATTGCCGCAAAAAAAAAGCAACCAGAATCAATTTCGGAGTTGAAGGAAGCAACTAAGCGAACGCTGAAACAGGATAAGCTAACAGCGTACTCTGGAGAAAAGAGGAAGCTATTTCTTACAGCTGATAGCCTTATTTCTTTGCATAGGCCTAAGAGAAAACTCCTTCGCTTGTTCCGTGGTTACTCAGGTTCTCCGATTAAAGCATCTATACCGCCAAAGGAGCTTTTTGCCTTAAACCCCACTCACATTGAAGGATGGGCATGGGATAGAAGAGATACTTCAAAAAAGTTGACAGTTATTCTGGAAGTTAATGGTGTTGCCATGACTGAAGCCAAAGCTGATCGATACATTGCTAGATTTGGCAGCAGAAACCAGAAGCTTGCTCAGCATGGCTTTATACTGTTGGTCCCCAAGGAAGCAAGAGATGTGAATGCCGAAGTCACGGTAAAGGTTAAAGAGGACGGCAGCATAGTTCGTAACGGCAAGCTAAGATACCTTGCCGAGATGTTGGTTGCGCAGTGAGGAAATCGTTTGAATGATCGAACTACAGCAGGACATAAATGCGATTGCCCCGATGCTTAGCAAACGCATATGCATTATTACTGCTGATATCTTCGGGCCTATAAAAAATGGTGGTATTGGTACTGCTTATTTTCATTTGGCAGTGTTTTTAAAACGTACCGGGCATCATGTAACCATTTGCTTTGTAAATGGGCATGCCAAAAACCAACAAAAAATGCGGATCACTCGCGATTTTTATTCTGAACATGGTATTGAATTTTCTGCTGTTGCTCCTCAGGTACTTGCAAAAACTGAGATGGCTCAGACAATGGCACCTCCATATGCAGCCTATGAATGGTTGCGAGAGCACGAAAGTCATTTTGATATGGTGCACGTGTCAGAGTGGCGTGGTTTGGGGTATGTTGCTTTATTAGCCAAGAAACTGGGTATTGCATTTCTAAATTTACAATTTGTTGTCAAAGGTTCCTCTCCAACACTCTGGGCTGCGGAGGGAAATTCGCAGTTCCTGGAAGAATACCGTCAACTTGGTTGGGTTTTTATGGAGCGACAGAGCGTGGAAATGGCTGATACGCTCATCTGCGGCAGTCAGCATCTTTTGAATTGGATGCTTCGTAATTGCTATAAACTTCCTGCAAAAAGTTTTTACTGGCCCAACGTGTTCCTAGAAGACCTTAGCAGCGTTACTCCAAAACGATGCTCTCTCGTGGGGGAATGGGTGTTTTTTGGCCGATTGGAACCTCGGAAAGGTATCTTGTTATTTGTTAATGCTCTCAATGCGCTAGCTGCAAAAGGCATTTCAATTCCCCCAATCACTTTTCTCGGAGGTTATTCTCATCGGTTTGATGCTCAGAAGTTCATTATGCAAAACAGCAAGAAGTGGCAAACCAAAGTCACATTTAAAGTCAATTGCAATGCTTTTCAAGCAATCGAATACCTTAGTGTCGAAGGCCGGTTAGCAGTGATCCCATCCTTACTGGAAAACTCTCCATTGGCTGTTTATGAATGCTTAGCTGCACAGGTTCCGTTTATTGCTGCAAATACCGGTGGGACGTATGAACTGATTGATGAAGACGGACGAGAAGGAGTCTTATTTGAACCTCATCATCTGGCACTAGCAGGCCGGCTTGAGCATTATACCAAACGACTCCCAGCCCCTGCAGTGAGACATGATAGATTGAAGAGATCACTGACAGTCTGGGAGAACTGGCACCGCCAAAACCAATCAATGTCAAAGGCAGCCAGACCAAAGAAAGACAATCATCCGCTAGTCAGTATCTGTCTTACTCATTTTGAACGCCCCCATCTTCTAACCCAAGCTTTAAAGAGCATTGAACGCCAGACCTATCGAAATTTTGAGGTGATAGTCGTTGATGATGGTAGTCGTTCGCCGCTTGCACGTGCAACGCTTAAGGCCCTTGCTCAAAGGTACAAAGATAAGTCATGGCGCATCCTCTATCAGGAAAATAGATATGTAGGGGCAGCAAGAAACAAGGCCGCTCAAGTTGCCAAAGGTGAGTTTCTGCTTTTCTTTGATGACGACAATTTCATGATGCCTGAAATGGTCGACAAGCTTGTGAGCGCAGCAACTTTTGCAGGGCTTGATTGTTTAACTTGCAGTTCATTACGTTTCAGTGGTGAAGGAGAACCTTATTCGTCCAATAGTGTACTCGGAACGCAGATACGCTTTGTAGGCCCTGCAAAAGCATGGGCGACAAAGGTAAATGTGGTTGGCGATGCAACCTGCCTTGTAAAAAAGACAGCCTTTTCAGCTTCTGGGGGGTATTCTGAAGGATATCGAGTTGGAAAAGATGATATTGAATTTTACAATCGCCTAATATTAGATAATCGAAAAATATCTTACTATCCTGATCCATTATATTACTATCGACAAAGTACAGATAGTATGAAGCTGAAAAATCAGATTAAAGAAGAGGCTGATTTCAAGCAGGTATTACCGTTTCTGGACAATATGGATGCTGAAGATAAAAGCCTTTTCTTACTACGCCCTGATGCGTCTCAGCTTATCAGTAACCAACGCGATGCTGAAAAAGCAAGTTTCCGACCAGGGAAAGTGAGTTCGGCTATACGAAAAGCGCAGAATTTTATTAGGGTAAAAATTTGAGACCTAGTAAACACTCCAATAAGTCCAGACAAACAGATTATCCATTAATCTGCATATTACGGGACGAAGCTGACATTTTACCAGCGTTCCTGCATCATTATCGCTCAATTGGAGTTACTTGTTTTTACATTGTTGATACCGGTAGTTCAGATGGCTCTCGTGAGTTTTTGCTTCAGCAAAATGATGTTCAGCTCTTTGAAAAAAATGGGGGTTACCCGCAAGCAAATGCCGGAATTGATTGGGTCAATGAAATTGGCAGTAAGTATTGCAAAGACAAATGGACAACAGTTGTTGATGCGGACGAGTTTCTACAGCCTCCCCAACTATCAATACACGGGACGGCAGATGCCTTACAAAGCGAGCTAGCCTTTGCACTTTATACTCCTCTAATAGATTTTTTCTGTGATGATCTTACCAGCGCGCCCAAATGTGCGGTGGATCTAGATGAGCTCATTACCAACACACCCAACTATGTCCCCTTTTCTAAATTTCATACAGAACGTACCCAAGCTTTTCCTTTTTTTGAACTTCGCTCTTCTGCTCGAGCGGATATGTCTGGCAGGAGGAATTATCTTGTAAGATCTTACAAAATACCGCTTGTGTACTGGCAAGCAGACTTCCAGTACCTTCGCTCAACACACTTGTGTACTCCTGTTCCGTTGGGAGATACATGCGGTCATCTGCTTCACTTTAAGTATCGTTCAGGGTTCGAGAAACGTCTATTGAAGGAGTTGGAAAACCCAGATCGCATGAATGCAGATGTTTATCGTATCTCAAAAGCAATCATACGTAATCAGAAATTGCTTCACCAGAACACGGTGGCTTTACGTAACAAAGACGCATTCAAGGAGAGTGATTGGCTGTCAAACGCGGGTTTCTCGGAGAGATGGAAGGAAGTAAATCGCTCTAAAGCTTATTACTTCAAAATTCTTACAGGTAAGAAAACAACAACAGACAGTACACTAGAGGAAAACCTGACACGCATAACTACCTCTTTAAGTTGGAGAGTGACCAAGTCCTTACGGGCATTTCTCTTCAACCGAGGATTGTTGCGACATGAACATTTTCCAGAGCGTATTAATAGCAATCAAGCAGCTGCTGAGCAAATCATTGCCATATATGAGTCATTCTGGTGGATGCTAACCAGTATTATCAGACTACCGGTTGCATTTTACCGTGCAGTACTCTGGTACAAACTCAAACAGCGCAGCAGAAAGACAAGATGACTTAATTTAGCTTCCTCTCATAAATGAGTATTCAAAACTAGAGGTAGCCAATTTCGCTTTCTCTCCGTTTGTGAACAGTAGTAATCTGTGATTGAAATGGCTAAATTTTACAGTTGGCCCTCGACGCTAGCTGCGACTTTTCATTTACCTAAGTTCTCGCAGTGCAGCGAATGGCAGCTTAATCCGCACTGGGTCCATCGCTCAAACTTAAGTACGCTGCCATTCCCACCTCTGGATTGTTCAAAACGCACACAATCAGAAATAGCAAGAACGTAAAACAGGGATATCTCTGCATTAAGGCGAATGTCCACAAATGGTCACAAGCTATTTGCTGCACCCGCGAAGCCTCGTGTTCCCGTCAAAGTCTGCAGAGGTCCCCTTCGGTATAAATCTTTAATACTCAAAAAGCTGTTGTTGTGAGAATGTGTGTTGCGACCAATATGCAACTCTATTTTTTATATCGGCAGATTTCTGCCGCTTTGTCTGCTTTTCAGAATGAAAGTTTATTACTCTCCAACATCTATCCCTAGTTTATAGGTCGGGTACAGCGGACGTATACAGCTTTTCTATGATTGCTCATTTTTCATCGTACAAATCGCCACGCATACACCAAACTCCCCGTCGCTACGGGGAGTTTGAAGAACGCTATGCTCTGCAAAGGAAAGGATTAATCAACAGGGGCCAGATCCGGCAAACCAATTTTGTAGTATAGCTTGTTGCTGTCATCGCCACCTTCCGAATGCCGGTGCACTTCTATACAATGGCCATTATTATCCATGGTTACAGCAAGATTGGAGCCATGGTCGTATTTCTTACTTTCACTCCAGTCTATCTTTTTTTTCTCGAACTGTATTTTTCCAGTGCGGTAGTATAGATCGTCGCTGCTACCGTGACCTCGATGAACCTCCATGCAATTACCATTATTGTCCATCGCTATTGAGTGATCCGAGCCTGAATCGTATTGGATGCTATCGCCCCAACTTATGGTCTTTTTGCTGAAGTCTATTCTGCCAACGCGGTAGTACAGTTTATCGTCGTTACCAGAAGCTGGGTTACCTCTATGTGTCTCTATGCAATTACCGTGATTATCCATTGCGACGGCAATATCAGCGCCCGTGTCATATTTGTAGCTGTTTCCCCAATGTATTGCCTTTGCAGTGGAGTTCATGCTCCCAACCATGTAGTAGAGATTGTTTTTGTCGTCGCCACTACCGGTATGTAGCTCAACGCAGTTAGCGAGGTTATCCATGGCGACTGCTACTTTGGTCCCATTGGCGTAATTCTGATTATTACCCCAATGGACTGTCCGGGCACCTATATCCGCAAGTCCAACGGCATAGTATAGTTTATTGCCATTCCCACTTTCCCTATGTACGCAGATACAGTGATCTTTATTATCCATAGATACGGCAAAGTCGGAGCTGCTTGTAAAATATATACCGTTTCCGAAGTCGATATAACTGTTGGAGAAATCCGCCCTTCCTACTCGGTAGTAAAGTTTGTTGCTGTTTCCACCGGAGCCACGGTTCATTTCCAGGCAGCCCGAAATGTAATCTGTAGCGATCGCCACCGAGGAGCCTGTAGTGTAATTAATGCTAGGCCACCAGACAGCGTCAATAGCTGTGTACGCCTTCCAAGTCGCGATTGAAAACGTTCCAGCAAGAGCACTTCTGGAGGTTGCAAAAATCTCAATACTGGTAGATGATGTTATCTGAAGACCTTTCCCCCATCGAAAATTGGCACCCAAATCCGATGGCCACATCATATCTGTATCTGGCTTATAGCGTGCCTTGATATCAGCTAAGCTGATTGCGTTTGATGTATCGTCGTATCTTGTTTCCGCGTCGGCTGACGAGGAAGCTCCAGTCTCCAATAGTATTGGAGCACGAACTTCAGTCACACTTGCACTATGATCTCCTTGAATTTGGAGCCGATACAAACCAAAACTTCTATCGGTGCCGTGCATTGTGAAAATAAAAAGCTGTCCATCTTCCTGTGTCGCGAGGGCGAAACCACCCTCCGGACTAAATGTGTCAGGGAGATCTTTCTTTGAAATCAACTGAATGAGGTCGAACTGGGTTTGCGCACTAATGTCAGTAGTTTGGGATCGATAGACACTTAGCCCTGGGCTATCCCCTGCAATGACAATGTATTTCCCTTTTTCTTCACCTACTGACTTTTCTTTCGTCATCCCTGCGCCATTTACCCCGCTATCTTCCCTCGGGATCGTGGTCAGAAGTTTCATCGGTTTGTTTTTTGCCGTGGGGCGCACATCGTAGATTTGTACTTCCGAGCGAGTATTACCTTTGTCACTTTTCTCGAGTGTAAGTGCCATATAGCTACCGCAGACTTGAACACCTCCTGGATGACCCCAAGCGGGATCATGTTCGGTGTTATAAGTTGCTTGAATTATGTCACTGCCTCCATATTTTTTTGGAATTTTATTTCCAATCATGTATATGCCTTGCTGGTCGTCAGTCATCACGTTTGTGTGCGTGAAGATTAACTTTGAGTCAAAAGCACCAACTCCTTTAAAATGTGAGTAGACAGAAGGGTGGATGGTAAAATAGTAGCCAGTCCCGCCAGAGTTTGCATTGACGCTGTCAAAAGTCGCTGCTGCATTTTCCAGCTGTGGGTTCTCCGGAATAATTTCCGTCGCATCACCGCTTTCAATCACAAATCTGGCGTCGTTGGTTTTTCCATTTGTGCTGCGTGCATCCACTGCCCAATAGTGCCCCTCAGAGCCTTTGGTTGGGAAAATTCTCTGCACCGGCAATAACTGAGAAGTCATGGTTTCGTATATCTGACCGCTTATCCCGGCATCGATTTTGTTAACGTTCCCAATCGGATTGGCGAACGCGAAATATATACTTATAGGGTTTTCAGGCGACGCAGATTTATATTTTACCCAGCCAGCGCACCCTGCAACGGACCTGTTCGCCTCATCACACTCGACGGTTACTTGGCCACCATCAGCAGTTATTTCTTTTGGCCACTCGCTATCATCTGCGAGTTGACCATATTCTAAGTGAGCTTGCTCAAAAGTGAAAATAGATGAGGTGTTATTGGTGATTTCTAAGCGAATGCGGTGGTCTTTTTGCATAGGCTCTCTCCTTAATGTTAATACGCTGCCATCGAAATAATGTCGTTATTTGGCTAAGTGCCGTTACACATTGCTATCATTGGTTACGAGAACAGATGCTGTGGCCATCGTGCGATGAGGTAAGTGCGCAGGGAACAGTCCAGTCGCCATGCGTCTCATGCAAGGATATCGCATTTTAATTCTCGTTCTGTTTTAAGAAGGTTTGCCCGCCGCTGTCGATTGCGGACAGCGGCGTGATGGTCTGTGCGGTGATGGAAGCTCAAAGATGATCAGAAACGCAGGGTAAGGTTTGTCCTGAGCCCCTGATCGGTGAGCCCAGAACCGAACCGACCATTGTAGGACAATCCAATGGCTGCATCCTCTCCCAGGTCAACTGCAGCGCCCACATCAAGCACCAGGGCATCTCTGGCAACCGGCGCACCCGCGACAGAGAAGTTACTTCCACCATTAAAGGCATGGCTGGCAAACGGCTCCTTGCCGCCGAACGCATGCTGCCAAGCGGCTTGAGCTGAAAGCTTCGCGCTGAACTCACCAAGATCAGCCAGAGTTCCTACTCGCAGCCCGATAGTGGTGAAGGTGCTATCTATGGTTTCGTGACCAGCCGTCAGAGCCGCTGTACCGCCGGTTTCAGAGTACCCGTCGCTGGATAAGTGGACGTAAGACACATTGGCAAAAGGCTCCAGACTGCTTGTGTTGTGATCAAAACGATATCCCACCTCACCAAAGAACTGGGCAGTTCGCGCATCATAGGAACCAGCCAGATTTTCAGAGAGACCAGTAAATGCAACCGAGCGTGCTGTGTCGATATCATGCCATGCATAGCTGCCACCAACACGGAGCCCCAGAGCATCAAACTGAGCTCCACAATAGACACCCAAATACACTGTATCTACTGTTGCAGAGGACCTTCTGCCATTCACCTCTAACCTGCTATTATCGTAGCCACCAAAAGCTCCAAGACGGGTATTATCACCGATCAGGACATCGCCTACCACAAACAACCCGCCGACCGAGCGATCAAGCCCTGCAGTGTTGTGATTTCCACTCCAGCTCCCCCAGGTGCCAAAGCCTTGCCCCCAGAAGGAAGCACTCTCGCTAATACGTTTTTCAGCCTGCGCCTGTCCGTCGGCGGCCACAGCTCCGGTTGCAATGCGCATACGGTTCAGCACTGCTTCGCGTGCAAAGCGGCTGTCCTCAAGCAGCGCTGTCCTGATCGAAGCGTGTACTTCGCCAGAGAGCTGATCAAGTGCCTGCGGAGCTTCTTCGTCTGCAAGGTTGAGCACCGCGTTGTATAAAGTCCCGCTGTCAAGCGAAAACACACCGTCGCCCGTTGCGCATTGATTAGCGCTCATTCCTGAAACACAGAACGTGGGCACGGCAAGTTCTGAAGTCAGAAAAACACTATTAGGATCATAGGACAGGGCAAAATTGAGGAATGCAAAATCATCGGTTGGTGTAGGGAAATCGAATGTTCCATTAATGCCACCGCCTGCGCTGATGATGGTATAAGTCGTGCCGGCGGTATAGGTCGATCCGTTATCAGTTCCGTTCTCCGGCATGACATGCACCGTTCCACCATTGATCGTAACGGTGTTACTGGCAGCCAGCAGATCATTATTGACACCCGCTGCAGCACCGCCGTCGTTCAGCTCAACCTGATAAGCCGAACCGGCATTGAAAACAGTCGATGTCGTGTTCATCGTACCAATGGAGTTACCAGGTGCAATCACAGCACCGGAGTTGACTGTAACTGCTCCCAGTGTACCCGACCCTCCAAGACTGCCACCATCAGTCGTAACATCTCCAATGAAACCATCAACAACCAGTGCTCCACCAGACACTGTGGTGTTACCGGAATAGGTGTTGTTGCCGGTTAGGATGAGTGTTCCGAGACCAGTCTTTTTGAGAGAACCGGTTCCAGTCAAGTTGGAGGCGACGACAGTCGAATATCCCGCACCTGCATCAGTGCCATCTCCGACCCGGATCGCAGTTGCTCCGGTAAGTGCAATATCTCCACCCGAAATTCTGTATCCGTCCGTTGCAAACTGCATGCCTTTGGAGACAGACACCCCGGCACTATCTACCGTGACAGTACCTGTCTCTGCCTGAAAGATCAGGAAGCTTTCTGGATCGTGTGGCGCGCTTCCCGAACCGTCGGCATTAGTCCAGTTGGTACCAATTGCGCTCCAAGTGCCTGATCCGCCATGAATGGTGCCGTCTGCACTGGTTACCGCCCCATTCCAAAAACTCAGCAGGTTAGCATTGACTAACAAATTGACCTGACCCGCTGTGGCGGTTTGGATATCGTAGTTGAACTCCGTCGGCGCTAGACTTATTTCAAGGTCGTTATCGGTCAAACTGCCGCCATAGGTGATCAGGTTAAAGACCCCGGCGTCAAAACCACCCGCATCAGTGATATTGAGTAATCCATCCAGTGTCAGATCACCGCCAACGGCGATGAGGTCGCTGTCCACGCCCGCTGTACCAGACGGCGATCCGAGTTCAAAGTCGAGGACTGAGGCAGCTGTCAGACTGAGGTTGCCGCCGACCGTTAGCGTACCGGGGCCATTGCCTGCAGCAATCGTTCCGCTTGCAACGGACACTGATCCGCCAATCGTGCCTGACCCGCCAAGGCTACCGCCGTTGACTGTAACATCACCAATGGTGCCATTAACAACCAGCTCGCCACCTGAAACAGTGGTGCCACCAGTATAGGTGTTGGTGCCGGTCAGGATCGTAGTGCCGGCAAGCTGATTGACACTGCCATTCCCACTGATGTCTGCGGAGAACGTGTAGTCACTATCCGTGTGGTTGAAGTTGATCAGCCCGGTACCATCACCAAATTTAACCGCTGTGGCATCTAATATCCCAGCGGCCTGCGCCGGGTTGCCAGCAGCAGCACCAATGTTGAGCGTGCCAAGGGAACCGGTCTCACTAGCCAGAGTGACGCTGTCCTCCACATCAACCACGCCTTCATCTGCGATAGTCAGGGTACCTCTTCCGAGCAGTCCGATGTTCATATAGTGGCTGTTTTCCCAAAGAGACCCATCTCCGGACACGACGACGTCTCCCGAAGAACCTGTCGCAGAGCCGATAACCCCTTTCTGACTGGTCACCCGGCCACTTTCGGCAATGGTCAGAGTTCCGGTTCCCTGAGTTCCCACGTAAAGACTGATACCTTCTGTATTCAAACCGAAATAGTTTTTCCAATGTGACCCTTCGCCAGTCACCACCACAGCCCCGGTTGAGCCTGTACGATCTCCAATCTCGCCATAAGCGCTGGTAACTAAACCGCCCTCCAAGACACTCAGGGTTCCGTTTCCATCGCCTCCAATGCTAAAAGCACCCCCAACTCGAAAACGTGAATCAGGACCTGTTACCGTTACAGCTCCAGAAGAACCTGCGTCCTTAGCCACAAGGGTATAAGTTCTTGCAGAAACGTCGCTGCCATCGGCAATAGTCAGAGCTGCTGTTTCAGGGCCACCAACGCTAATAAATAGGTTGCCGGTCAGAGTTGCACCATCCCTGAACTCCAGCTTGCCTTCTGAAACAGTGGTTTCGACGTTGTAGGTGTTGTCACCCGTCAGGACGAGTGTTCCAA
Organism: Pseudovibrio sp. WM33; assembly: GCF_001623165.1. Taxonomy (NCBI): domain Bacteria; kingdom Pseudomonadati; phylum Pseudomonadota; class Alphaproteobacteria; order Hyphomicrobiales; family Stappiaceae; genus Pseudovibrio; species Pseudovibrio sp. WM33. The sequence goes on along the minus strand of NZ_LMCK01000090.1, from coordinate 4,653 downwards.
GACCAGTTTTTTCCAGTGAGCCAGTTCCGGTCAGGTTGGAAGCAATGGTTGTGGTGAAACCGGCGCCCGTGCTGGTTCCGTCCCCAACCCGAAACAGAATGGAATCAAAACTATAACGAGCATTCAGAGCCACATCTCCGCCAGTCACAGTATAGCCATCCGCTGCGAACTGCATGCCTTCAGATAACGAAACCCCGGCGCTATCCACCATGACTGTGCCCGGTGTTCCCTGGAAAATCAGGGTGTTGCCCGGTTTATAAGGTGTGCTTGCTGAGCCTGTGGCATCGGTCCAGTTGGTTCCGGCCACGCTCCAGGTGCCAGACCCACCATGAACGGTTCCATCAGCACTTGTCACCGCTCCGTTCCAGAAGCTCAGCCGGTCCGGATTTACCAGAAGGTTGACCTGACCAACTGCTGTAGTCTGCACGTTGTACAAAAAGCCTCCGGGTGCAGTTCCCACATCTAGCCCGTTATCGGTCAGTGATCCACCATAGGTGATCAGATTATAGAGCCCGGTATCAAAGCCACCCGCATCGGTGACATTGAGCGATCCATCCAGCGTCAGGTCACCACCAACGGCAATCAGATCGCTGTCCACACCCGCGGTGCCGGATGGAGATCCAAGTTCATAATCCAGAGCCGAGCCGGAGGTAAGATTGAGGTCGCCACCAATGGTCAGCGTACCCGGACTGTTACCGGCAGCGATCGCACCGTTTGTGACCGTCACCGAGCCGGTTATTGTGCCCGAACCGCCAAGGGTTCCGCCATTGATCGTGACATCCCCGATCAAACCGTCGACGACCAGTGTGCCCGCAGAGACCGTAGTGTTGCCGGTATAGGTGTTGGTACCAGTCAGCGTTACGGTGCCACTACTGGTCTTGGTCAGCGCTCCGCTTCCGGCAAGCGTTGCACTTATGCTGCCGTTTTCAACCGTATAGGAGCTACCGATAAGCGTTGCGCCCGTCACCGACCCGTCAACCAACGTAAAGGCATCTGTGAAAAGAGTTGCGCCCGCGCCGATCTCCAGTGTGCCGCCGTTCACAGTTGCATCGCCCGCTGTCTCACTATCGCTGATCAGCAACCGCCCGCCGCTGACACTCACATCGCCCGTATCGGCCAGAGCATTGCCGTTTCGCACATCCAGCACGCCTCCTGACACCGCAGTGTTGCCGGTAAATCCTGCATTGACAGTGGACAGAACCGTGGTGCCGGACAGTTGGTTGACCGTGCCTTTTCCGCTGATCACAGGTGCAAACACGTAATCAGCATCAATATGGTTAAAGTTGATGCTTCCATTGCCCGCACCAAAGGAAATTGCTGCGGTGTCGAGTACCCCTGCCGCTGCGGCAGCCTCGCTAGCGGTGGCACCGATATTAAGTGCTCCGGTGGAGCCAGCATTCTGGGCGATGAAGAAATCGCCACCCACATCCACTGTGCCATCATCGCTGATGGTTAGGGCGCCCGTGCTAGCACGACCGAGCACAAGATCGTTAGTGATCTGATAGCGTGATCCGCTTCCTGTTACAGTCGCGGTCCCGGACCCTTCGCTGGTAAAGCCGAAAATCGCATTCGACGTGGCAGCTTTTCCTCCATCCTCAATTGTCAAACGAGCTGTTCCATCGGATGCAAGGTAAGTGGTGTTGATGTTTGTGTTCAGGTTGGTTTGCCACAAAGAACCTGCACCCGATACGGTTACTGAGCCATGGCCGTAAAGTCCGATATGACCATCTTCACTGATCACTTTGCCGCCATCGCGAATGGTCAGGTTTCCGATTCCATCGTTACCCACATTAAGACGATCTCCGACTTCAAGAAGAGATCCTGCCCCGGACACATCCACAGAACCTGAAGCATCGTCGCCTGAGGCAACGTATAAATAGTTGGCAACGAACGCTTCGCCGCCGTCACTAATGGTGAGTGTTGCCGTTCCTTCACGGCCAAGATAAAGATTTTTGTTTTGGCCAGCGCTGCCAATTTGTAACCGCGAGCCTGATCCCGTAATCGAAATAGAGCCAGAAGACCCCGCCGTTGCGGCAACCTCGATAGTTTTGTCGTTGACAACTGTAACTGTGCCGCCATCGGCAATGTTCAAATCACCCGTTCCAGCATTGCCAACCTTAAACTCCCCAGTGGCCTGCCATTGGGATCCCGATCCGCTCACCGTTACGGTGCCGTGAGAACCAGAGTTTACGCCGATTATTCCATCGGTATTGGTGACTTCACCGCCATTTTGAATGGTAAGTTTGGCATCGGAACCGGTTGTCGCCCCGATATTCAAGGGGCCACCCACATCCCAAGGACTAGGATGGTCCGAAACGCTTGCATCACTATCGATCGTCACCGACGAAGACCCATCGATATCCTCTGCCCGAGCAGACCTGCTGGTGGCTATCAAGTCCAGGGCAATGAGTGCAATCACCGGGACACGCAACGCTGAAACAACAGCTTTTTGCTTTCGTCTTGTCTGTGAACCAAAACTATTCTGGAACATTCAATTCCTCGGATTTTAAGTATTTGTAATGTGGTCGTTGGACTGCGAAAATCAGAGAACTTCAATCTTCAGTATTGAAGGAATGGTCCATATTTGGCCCTGAATACAGCATGCCGAGAGGTGAGAAAGTGGGGATAATTTGTGCTCGCGCACTTACACCAGAGGAGAACACTCCCACAGCTAGCAGCATCAACATCACTAACCAGCGGACCGGAGATGTAAACAGGGCACCTTGCGCTTGATGGAAAATTGCGGAGGACTCGTCTGAGCTTTGAACCAACGCCCTAAAAGGCTGTCTGTGGCGTGCTCGTAGATGTGTTTAACCGCATGCATAGAATGCCCCCTTAAACGTAGTCACTACAGATCTCTCTTCCCTGTCACTCGCCAGACGGCACACTGATATTCAGGTGGCAGCGGTCAAATGCTGACAACTGAATATGGAAGGGATAAAAATACATAGTGATTGTACGTAGCCAGCGCCGCAAAGAATGCTAAGAACTTAGCAATCTGGCTGTTTACTCAGATTTATGCACATAGCATGGGCGGTCAGACGTCAGAGAGATAAATGCTCGGCTCTGGCGGCATCAATCCAATCTGACAGGGCTTGCTCATCCGGAACGGCAATTGCGCCATACTTCAGCACGATCAGGCCATTGTTTTCCAGCTGTTTGAGCGCTTTACCCATAGAAACACGTGAGGTGCCCACAGCGATAGCCAACTCAGACTGGTTCCAGTTGAGCATGCCAGGCACTTCTGAAGCTTCGAGCATATTCTGCAAAAACACCGCTGTATAAGCAGGCAAAGGTAGCAAACGCAGATCGTCAAGCATGTTCAGCGCCACATTCAAACGGCTCAATGTCGCTGGCAAAGCTGCGCGGGCGATCTCAGGATGAGCGTCCATTAGCGTCAGAAAATCAGCTTTGAGAACATAACCGATTGTTGTTTTACCAACTGCTGTAGCATTTTGTGTCCGCTTGCGACCGGTCAGCACGCCCATGATGCCAATGAAGTGATCCTCACCAAGCACGGCAAGAATTGTTTCTCGGCCACTGGGGCTGAAACGCCCCATTCTAACTGCCCCTGAACGCACAATGAGCAGGCGATCACCATCATCGCCGGTCGAGAAGATCGTGCAGCCATCCTGATAGGTGTGGCGTTGCTCGACAGCTGCAAAAGCGGCTTTGACCTTTGGGGTGAGCAGGTCAAGGAACTTGAGGCTCCCGTGATCCAGCAATCCTGTCATGGCCAAGGTTCCTTAAAAAGCGTTGAGGGCATACACTTCATCACGTATCCTGAATACCGCCCTTGTTGTCAACACACCATACTGTTGGCTGCAGAGTTTCAATTGTGGCCACAGTTAGCGATACTCATGAATGTCGGCTTATGGTCAGTTGGGTAAACTTAAATCGCTCATAAAGGCTACTGCGAAACCTTCAGCTGTGACTATCTCAATCTCAGCTAACAGTCTTTCAACATATCTACGATCCGACGGTCCTCATCTACTCGCCCACTCAGTGAACAGCGCTGCGTGGGTCGGAGTTGACCAAGGACGCGGCAAACACGTCGCTCGAAAATCTTCGTTTGGTGAGAACAGGGTTGATGCAGGCCCGGCGATGGGACGGGCTTAGAAGTTTCCCTTGGCAGCCTCAGTGAGGATCAGTTTGTTCAGTGTCAAATCATCGACAACGCGGCACAAACGCTCAGTCACACCGATCTGTCTGATCGCATCAATGTACGGCATCATTTGTCCTGTAAAGACTTTTACCTATCGCGGCTTAATGACAATCTCCTCTGGCTTTGGTCTCTTGCTGCCCATATCTGATCCGTCACTTTCCTAATCATAAACTTGGACCACATCTGTGGGGGAGGCTCGCAACAAGATCCTAAGTGACCAGATCAAAGGCTCACGTTTCTGACCAGCAAAGGTAAATGCTTTTGGCTATGCGGTAGATTGAACCTCTCCGCTGTTGAGGCAGAAGCAGATTCTAGTGCTGAAGAAGGTGACGGGTTTAAAGCCACTGATTTATCTGGGTGTGATCTAGCACCTTCTTCTTCAAGATTTCACGGGTCCTTCCCAGGCCATTGCTTGCCTGCGGGTAGTTCGGGACCACGGCGCAAGCGGCTATGTGGTTTTCGCAAGGGCTTGATGTTTATGTTCATGT
>NZ_LMCK01000089.1:0-58684 GCF_001623165.1 Pseudovibrio sp. WM33 | reverse complement strand
GAAGGGCCCAAGCTTGAGGGGCATCACGCAGTGGCATTTGCTGGTCAGAGCAGCTGATGTCAGGGATAGAGGACCTGTTTAGGCCGGGAAACTTGCCTGAGCAAAGCCACTGTCCTTCCAGGAAACTGGCTATCGTGTCTTTCAGGATAAGAGGCGATGTTGTCCATACCAAAATGCCCGGGCAAGGCGACAGCCAATGCCGAAGACTCACTACCAATAAAATGCGCAGGCACTGCCTGCTCGCCTTGCCCTCCCCATTTTGGGAGTTTCACGTGAAAACACCGCCGGTCATTTCCAGCGGTGCTAAAGCTGTTTGCATAACAGGAAGGCTCACGCTGCCGCCTTCTCCTTAAACATGTGAAGCCGGTCCGTATCTTCCCACTGCAATCTATAGCCAAGCTGCTCAATGAACACCTTCGCAGGGTGGGTCTTGATCGGGTTGAACGTCCACTGGCTAAAGCCCTTGCGCTGAATATCTTCCTCCGTGCGCTCAAGCAGATACTTCGCCAAACCATAGCGGCGAAAATCCGGATGCACATACACGTTGAAGATATGGGCACTGTCGTTCTGAAGCCCCCAATAGCAATAGCCTTTAATGTCATCTGCCATTTCAGCGGCAAAGGTGCGTAGCAAAGCCTCTTCCATCCGCTTGCGCTGCACAGCCTCACACGTCTTCCACCGCTCAAAATTCTGCGGTTCCAACTCCGCCATATAATGAGCCTCAAGCTCCAGTAAAGCCGGAAGATCCTTCGCTTCAGACACCCTGATTATGGGAACAACCATCTGCCAACCCTCTTATGTCACCATTGTAACTTTGCCTGTATCAAGGTCATACACCCCGCCAACCACCTTCAACGTCCCCGCCTTGAAGTGCTTGTCTAAAATGGGTGATGCCTGCTGCAAAGCCGTCACGCCCCACTGCACATTGGCTTTGATGGCATTGACAAGAACATCCCCCTTCTCACCCTGTGCCTGTTGCACAGGAGGTCGAAGAAGTTCAACAAGCGTCTGAATATGACCGGGAAACTGGTTGCCACTTTGCGTCGAAGAAATCGCCGCCTTAACAGCACCGCACTTCTCGTGCCCCAACACCATAATGAGCTGCGTACCCAGCACATCAACACAAAACTCAAGGCTCGCCAGCCCTTCCGGCGTCACAACATTGCCAGCAATACGAACCACAAAAAGATCCCCACGCCCGGTATCAAACGCCAGCTCCGGCGCCACACGGGAATCCGCACAGCCAAGGATCGCCGCAAACGGGTTTTGCCCAACAGCCAGTGCAGCACGGGTACTCTGGAAATCAGCAGGAGTGATATCACCCTCAACATAGCGTTTGTTACCATCCATCAAACGCTTAAGAGCAGCCTCACCACCAATCTCATTCTTAGGAATAGGCGGCTCCTGCGCACTGACAGACGAAACAGCACCAACACCACCCGTTGCCAGAGCAGCACCAAACACACCAGCCGTTTTCAAAAACTTGCGGCGCGCTGGTGATCCAACCAAACCCGCTTTGTCATTACACATCCAACACATAGGCTTCTCCTGGCCAAACAACAAAAGTTGCAGCCAGCCTAAAAGCCCATTCTGGACATTCTGTTGTTGAATTGGATGAAACAGCCCTAAACAAAAAGAACTCGCAATCGCGCCTAAATTTCTCTTTCCAGCCGCGGACCAATTTCTCTGAATTCGTTATTAAGATAAAAACTCAGCGTCGTTTTCCAGGCCGGCTGATGCGGCGCTCCCACTTCCAAATACGGCCAGTCCATCTCCTGCCCCTTCAACACCGCCTGCTGCAGCAGTATCTTACCAACCCCGGCACACCGGCCAGACGGCACAACGTAAAACTCAACAATTTCACCAAACCGGCCACCAGCATAAATGGCCTTCTTTTCCGCCAGTGTAATGAGTCCGAGAAGCTCCCCCTGAGACCGCGCCAGATAAGCCCAATAGCGAGAGCCACCATCCGACAGAATATCCTCAGCCGTCATTTTGAACTGCCCAACATCAAGCTCATCTTCCGGCCAAAGTTCGTTTTCCATCGCAAAGACGAGTTCACCCAAACGATGCGCATCCGCTTCTCTGGCAGGTTCCACTGTAATCTCATCGAATATCACGGACCCATCTCCCTGATCTCAAGTCGCAATGACCAGCCTACCAATTTTTAGAGCGTCGACCCATTCTCAAAACTGGGAGAATTTAGCCGTATAACTCTAATACTGTGAGGCTGCCTGATTATTCCCCTCAACAATGATGAAGCTATACTCGAATGGGTATTCCGACCAATGATAGTAAGGCGCAGCTTCCTTATGGATTTCACTGTTAGGGATCGGCTTGCCTTTAAGCTGCTGATAAAGGGCAGACATGTTCTCAGGGACAGCCTTGGAGTGCCCTTTCCAAAGGATAGCAACCGGATAGGCGTAGTTGATATCGATACCGGAATACTCCGGAATGGTTACTGCCCAACCCGGTTTCAGGTCGCCAATGTTACCCGCAATGCTGTGAGACGTGGTCAGAACACTTCGCACACCATACTGCGCCAGCGTATCAACAATTGCCTGAGAAGGAAGCGCGTGCGCACTTGGCTTCTTAAAACTGCCAAAGGCAAAGTTGAAGGGAATGAGCACAACGATCAGCACTGCCAGCACACTAGCCGTGCCAAGAATGATCTTGGCCTGACGTATTGAGACCTCAGCAAACAGCCACAGCGAAGCAACCAGCGGAGCAAGAAACAGGATTGGTTGAAGCCACCGGTCTTTCACATTGGTCGCACCACTTGCAACAACAGACACAGCAACAATAACCAGCCCAAAGATAACGACAAGCGTGAGAAGCTTGCGAATGGTCTCATTCACATATTGGTCGTGCTGCTCAGCATCCTTCCAATAAAAGCTCGTCGCCCATGCGCAAAAGAACAGGACCACGGCCACAATGACAAACTGCAAAGCTGCATTTATCAGAGAGATAAACCCGGTCAGAAAATGCCGTTCAACCTTTTCGATTCCGAACTTATGGACACGCGCGTAGATGAGGTCCTGGTTCTCAAACATCCAGAAAGCAGGAGGAAGCAAAAGCACGATAGCAACAGCAGCAGAACCAAGAATGTATTTTGAACGTAGAAACTTGCGACCGTCCTCAATGCAAAAACCTGCTGCGATCAAAGCAGCGAGCAAAAACATATAGTTGTATTTGGAAAGCGCACCTGCTGCGATCACAACACCAAACACAACAGCGCGCCACCAACTTGGCTTTTCGATGCAGGTCAGGAAGACATAAACCGTCCACGCAGAACACGCGAACATCAAAACTGAATGGCTCAACGCCCGCTGCGCCTCCCAGGAGATCTGCGGCAGAAAGATAAGTGAGTCCGTCCCGATAGCAGCCAACGTCGGATCAGAGGCCTTCCGCGCTGTGAGCCAAACACCTAGATAGCCAAGAAACAACAAGGTGTTTTTAAGAAGAGCAGTTGCAAAGAGCCCTTCTCCAAACACCCAGAAGAAAGCGATCGTCAGCCAAGTATAAAGTGGTGGCTGCGGGCCATATCCAAGCTGAAAACTCTGAGCTGCAATAATCTGCTCCGCTTCATCCAGGCCCAATACGGGAGACGCAAAATAACGAATAATGGTCTGGACGATGAAGTATCCAGCAAGAAGCCAGACAAAGTGTTTCGCGATGAACGTAGCCCAGTTATCCGAGACTATGGCGCGTTGAAGTTTGGGAAGGAAACCTTGATCTTGCAGCATCTGCACCATGCGCAGCTATCGACGCTTTTGCGCCTTGTTTTCGTTCCCTCCACCATAGCAATTACAACTAAGCATTGGCTTTCAGCTTTAATTAAAACCAGAGGCCAATAAAAAAGCCCTCGCAAGCATAACCTGCGAAGGCTCTGAATTTATAAGAGATGCCGCCCTTTAGTGACGGAAGTGGCGCATTCCAGTAACGACCATTGCCAAGCCAGCTTCATCAGCGGCTTTGATCACTTCATCATCACGCATGGAACCACCTGGCTGAATTACAGCAGTGGCACCAGCCTCAGCAGCAGAAAGCAAACCATCAGCGAACGGGAAGAACGCATCAGAAGCAACCACACAACCTTTAGTCAACGGCTCAGCAAGGCCGGCGGCCTCAGCGGCATCCTCAGCTTTGCGTGCTGCAATGCGAGCGCTGTCAACACGGCTCATTTGCCCTGCTCCGATGCCAACAGTCGCACCATCTTTGACGTAAACAATCGCATTGGATTTCACATGCTTGCCAACACGGAAGGCCATTTTCAGATCAGCCAGTTCCTGATCAGACGGAGCACGCTTTGTCACCACCTTCAGATCCAGATCATCAACAACACCGCTGTCGCGATCCTGAACCAGCAAGCCACCAGAAACAGTCTTCACAAACAGGCCCTTGGCGCGTGGATCAGAAAGACCATTAGTCAGAAGCAAACGCAGGTTCTTTTTCTTCGCAACCAGCTCAATCGCTTCTTCTGTCGCATCAGGAGCGATGATTACCTCAGTGAAGATCTTGGTAATCTCAGAAGCAGCATCCGCATCCAGAGTACCGTTGAGCGCAACAATGCCACCAAACGCAGAAACCGGATCACAAGCCAGCGCTTTCTCGTAGGCTTCCTTCAGCGTAGGCGCCTCTGCAACACCACATGGGTTCGCATGTTTGATGATAGCAACTGCTGCCGTACGAGCCGGATCAAACTCGGAAACAAGCTCAAACGCTGCATCTGTATCATTGATGTTGTTGTAAGAGAGCTGCTTACCCTGTACTTGACGAGCCGTCGCCACACCTGGGCGCTTCTCACCCGTCACGTAAAAGCCAGCTGCCTGATGAGGGTTCTCACCATAGCGCATCACTTCATTCAGCGTACCACCAATCGCGCGATAATCCGGAGCTGCCTCATCAATCTGCTCTGCCATCCAGTTGGAAACAGCAGCATCATAAGCAGCGGTACGAGCAAAAGCCTTCTGCGCCAGCTTCTTACGAAGAGCAATCGGAGACTGACCGTTATGCGTATCCAGCGCCACAACCACAGCAGCATAATCAGCTGGGTCAACAACAGTGGTTACATAGGCATGGTTTTTGGCAGCAGCGCGTGTCATCGCCGGACCACCAATGTCGATATTCTCGACACCGTTTGCGTAGTCAGCACCAGAAGTCACGGTGTCTTCAAATGGGTAAAGGTTCACACAAAGCAGGTCGATACCGATGATACCATGCTCATCCATCGCAGCAACATGCTCAGCATCATCACGAATGCTCAGCAATCCGCCATGCACCATAGGATGAAGCGTCTTAACACGGCCATCCATGATTTCAGGAAAACCAGTAACCTCGGAAATATCTTTAACTGGGAGGCCAGCCTCAGCAATCGTTTTGCGAGTTCCGCCTGTTGAGATCAGCTCAACTCCACGTTCGGAAAGCGCTTTCGCAAACTCAACAAGACCGGTTTTATCGGAGACAGAAAGAAGCGCACGCTTAACCGATACGATTTCAGGTATCGGAACGCCTTTGGAGACAACGGCCATGGGTAAAAGCCTACTCTCTTAGAGAAAATGGAAGGGTTTTGACGCCCGCCAAATAACACTTATTCACAGCTGTGGGAACCCATTTTATGGGGATTGAGAGCGGTTTGACGGGTAACCTTTAGGAGCAGTTTATATCCCCTAAAGGGCAAAGGCACAAATGACGTTAGGTCTTCCGCCGCGCCTTGGCAGAAGCTGTCTTTCTCAACATCCAGGTCACGCTCAACGCTTCTTTCACACCAACCGTAAGAACGATCTGCTGTGTCTGTCGATGACCGAATACGTCTGACAGATAAATTGATTCCTCAATGGAGAACTCAATCCCATCCGCAGAAAACTCCCAAGCTTCACCATCCGCACACCGCAAAACAGCAGCATCACCCAATGGCAACATGGTGCAACTCACTTGTGGATGTAGATGAAAACGGATCGTGACAATCTCTTCCTCTGCCTTGTCAGATGCTGGCTTGAACTGATCAATCCCATCCAGAACGGTTCCATCACGCGACAACGTCAGATCACGTTCATGAACAATACCATAGCGCTCTACATAACCGTCATGACTTGCAATCACACGGTCAGAAAGATCGGTATCCTGTCGCTCCGCTTCAACGTCTTTGGGACCAGACAGGACTGGGTTACCCAGCATCTTATCAAAACGGGAAGACGTCAGAAAACGACAAGAAGATGTATCGCCAATTCCTGCTGTCGAATGCGCAGCAGTTGAACGAGCCACCATCTTCCAGGCAACTTGCTCTCGTGTAGAAACGCCACAGTTCACAACAATACGGTTGCGCTTTGAGGAGAACTCAAAGGAGAGACAACCAGCATGCGTACTGCTGGAGAAGCGCGTTGGCGGCGGTGCTCCCACATCGATCATCACAAGGCTATCACCACCAGTAAGACGCTGATAGCCGGAATGCGGTGCACTAACAGGCGGTGTTCCACGTGCATCATCATAAGCAAGGATGGTCGCGACCACATCACCCGGAGTAGAAGCCATGCCATTGAAGTGAGCAAAGGATCCATCACCATGACGGAAGAAGCGGATCATCGGCATCATGCGGTCAATGGATTCCATCATGACTGGAGACACCGTTTGTCCCTGCATCACGAGCGCCTGGCGGATTGGAAGCAGATCAACAAGGATCTCAATAATCGCACCGGGATGTCGGGAGATATGACCACCATCCGGCAGGATTTGACGCTTCAACTCCTGATCAAGGCGTTTCAGAGCTTGTTTGACGTGACGCCCCTGCCCATCCATGGAAACCGTTGCACAAGCATTCGCCATGGCAACTGTCAGACGCGGCAAGCCATCCGGCGCTTTGTTCATAGTCCGGCGTAGATAACGCACCTGTCGGTACAGCGACCGCATGAAGGCACGATAGAAATCCGCTTCACATCCAGTCAGCAGTAAGGGAGATTGAGCCATCCAGCTCAGCACACGGCGCGCAACAACTTCCTGCTTCCAGCCGCCATCATGCCAGCGACCGCAGGATCTGATCCAGTCCTCAACCAAAGCACGGGCATTTTGCTGTGCCATGTTGGTCTCAGCAGCACGCAAATGGCGAAGCCATGAAAACCCATGCAGCGCTTTTGACCATTGGAGATTCGGCGGCTCAACATCAAACGGAGATTGCCCGCCCACCTCAACCAGATGCCCAGCAAACAGGAACCGGCCTGCATAAATGTCAGCGGCGTTTGTTGCATCTGCAGTGCGCAGATCCTGAGGAGCGATAAGCAGACGCGATGGCGCACTTCCAAACGAGAACACGCGGAACATAGATCCCCCTCGCGCCCAGTTCAGACTGTTTTGAGCCATGTTTTGTGTCAAAAGACTAAGGATTCTAAGTCTTTCAGACACCGTTGCGCCCGTCATACCCCTTCAGCACTCCATTGGAGCGTATCCCCGAAAAGCAGTTTCGGTTTCAGATAAGGATACGCACAAAAACAAAGATTTAGAGCGTGAGCAAGAAAGCGATTTGCAACAACACGCTCTAAACAAACTTAACAAATGGTTTGCGCCCAAGCTCTTTAAATCTCGTTAACCATGCCCACTTTGCGCAAATCCTTGGTGACATTCCACCAGCTCTTTTTAAGAGAGACGCAAACGAGCTGCGAAAAAGCCATCCAAACCGCCAGATGTTTTACCTGAGGATGGGTTCTGGCCTGGCATCGCACGGAAGTCGCCTTGAGAATTAATCGCCTCAGCAACGCCGCCCAGCTCATCAGCTGTTACAGGCACACGCTGCACCTCAGGATGCTCCAGCAACAAGCGCTGAACTTGCAATTCACCCTCTTCCTGTTCCAGCGAACAGGTGCAGTAAACAAGAGTTCCACCCGGCTTCAGCCAACCCAGTGCTTTTTCAAGCAATTCGTACTGTAGGTCAGCAAGCTTGAGCACATCATCTTCACGCTTCAGCCATGCCACATCTGGGTGACGGCGAATGGTACCGGTTGCAGAGCAAGGTGCATCCAGCAGAATTGCGTCAAACAGATCAACCGGCACAAATTCACGAAGATCAGAAACTTCAGTCTCAGCTTCCAAACCAACGCGCTTCAGATTCTGTGTCAGGCGCTGCAAACGACGGGCTGAGATATCGACAGCTGTCACATCAGCACCAGCAGCAGCAAGCTGCATGGTCTTACCACCGGGGGCGGCACACAAATCTGCAACCACTTTGCCTTTGATATCACCCAGCAAGCGGGCTGGAACAGCAGCTGCAGCATCCTGAACCCACCATTTGCCATCTTCAAAGCCTTCCAGCTTTTCAATCGGCCCGTCTGGCTGCAAGCGTACGGAATAACCCAGCTGAACTTCACCACCCAGCTTTTCCGCCCAATCATCACGATCTGCTGGTACGCTCAGGTCCAGATACGGCTCCTGCATATGCGCAGCGGACATCGCACGCGCAGCTTCTTCGCCATAAACTTCACACCAGCGCGCAAACATCCAATCAGGAGCATTCAGCTTCGCAGTATCTTGCTCAGCAATAATCGCTGCACCTTCACGTGTTGCACGGCGCAGAACGGCATTGACGAGGTTTTTATACGGCTTAGCACGTGCATCACGGCCTGCGAGCGTCACAGCCAGAGAAACCGCGGCGTGATCCGGCACGGACATAAAGAACAACTGCGCCATGGCAACATGGAGAATGTCCAGAACGCGACCGGTTTTCTCAGGAATAGGACGGTCAAGGAAGCGATCAACCACATCCTGAATCTGACCACGGCGACGCAGCGCGGTGCCAATAATTGCACGAACAAGCGCCCGATCATTCGGCTCAAGGCGTTTATAGCCCGGATGACCATTGTTCAGGTCAAGCTCACCATCCAGTGGCATGCGCTTGCTCAAAACTTTACCAATCAGATCGGTGGCAGCCTTACGAGCTGCGTAGCCGGGATCTTTAAAGGTGCCCTCTACGCTCTCCGTTTCGGAAGCTCTGTCATTGTCTCTTGGAGTCTTCGGTGCTCCAGAACGCTTTCTCCCCTTGAACTTGGAGTTTCTGTCCTGAGAGGATGTATTCTTACGCTCTGCGCTCATCGTTGATCCATGTATTCCAGAATGTGTCGCCAGACCTTCGGCGCCATCTATTCTTTTAAAGATGCATTCTTGTGTGAAGAGCCTCACTCAGAGGCCAACCGGTTTCATCAGGTTCCACTAGAGTTTCGGCGGATTACTGCCAGTTGTAACCAAAGGAGAACTGTCAAATCCTGCTCGGCTAACCACAGAACCTTTAATATTGCAAAGACAATTTGGGAAGCGCGAATAGTTATTCAGGTAAACACGGTACAATCAACAAAGCAAATGCGAGAGACGGTTCGCATTCGCAGATTTCCCTTGCTTTTAGCCCCATGGCCCTTTGGGCTTCCGAGGTTCATCACGACTAGGTTGGTCATGACCACCACGCTGCCCTGTTTGGCGGGATGCTCCCCATGGGCCACTTGGGCGAAGTGTTTCACGCCGCGGCTGAGCTTGTGACGTCTCGCGCACGTTAAAATGACCACCACCGCCAGAACTACGTGTTTCAGTAAAGCCAGCTTCAGAAGCCATCTGACGAAGCGCCGCAATCCGGTTATCTGTGTTCGGATGTGTCGAGAACAGGTTGTCCATGTTCTGACCGGAAAGCGGATTGATGATGAACATATGCGCCGTTGCAGGGTTATGTTCTGCATCTTCATTCACAACCCGTGCCGCGCCACCAGCAATCTTATGCAAAGCGGAAGCAAGCCAAAGCGGGTTACCACAAATCTGCGCACCCATACGGTCGGCTGCATATTCACGTGTTCTGGAAATCGCCATCTGAACCAAAGCCGCCGCCATTGGTGCAAGGATCATCATCAGGATAGACCCAATCAGACCAAGCGGATTGTTGCGGTTTCCGCCAAAGAAAAGCGCAAAGTTCGCCAGCATGGAGATCGCACCAGCGATCGTCGCAGTAATCGTCATGATCAGCGTGTCACGGTTTTTCACGTGGGCCAACTCGTGCGCCATCACGCCCGCAACTTCTTCTTTGGAAAGAGAGTTCAAAAGACCAGTCGTCGCTGCAACTGCTGCATTCTCAGGGTTTCGGCCTGTCGCAAACGCATTGGGCTGCGGGTTGTTGATCACATAAACCTTCGGCATCGGCAGCTCAGCACGCGCCGCCATAGTACGAACCATACCATAAAGCTCCGGGGCCTGTCGTTCATCCACTTCCTGCGCATGGTGCATGGCCAAAACCATGCGATCCGAATTCCAATAGGAGAAGATGTTCATACCACCGGCGATCAATAGAGCAATCAGCATGCCGGTTTGGCCGCCAAGCATGAAGCCAATACCCATAAACAAAGCGGTCATCGCCGCAAGCAGCATACCGGTCCGTACATAGTTCATGGTTTCAATGCTCCAATCTGTTCTCTTAGTTCGCCAATTCCGTCGGTCATCCACCAATGAACGCAGTGCCCATTGCAAAATACAGGCTCACGCGCCTATATCTAAGCCTACGCGATCATTGTGAAACTACCACTACCAGCTTAAGTGGTAGCTCCAAATGGCAAACGCAAGCTTACAACAGCGATAAGCAGCATCAGCCAACCGGGATTGAAATGGAAAAAGACAACAAATCAGCCGTCGAAAACTTTAAAACACAAGAAGTCGATACGACGGAGCAGATTGAAGAAGCGTCGAAAAAACGCCGGTTTGAAGAACTGCCCCCTGCCGCCCAACGCGCTTTAAAAGAAGCCGAAGAGCGCCGCGCAGAGATCGATGCTGCCCAAAAAGAAATGCCGAAAGAGCTCAATGGTCGCGGTGGTCTAGACCCTGCCCGCTACAGCGACTGGGAAGTCAAAGGCATTACCAGCGATTTTTAGAGCGCAATCGTCAATAATGGTTCCGGCTTTCAGATAAGTACACGCACGGAACCAGCTCTCTAGAAGATCTTAAACCATCGGACGACCGCAAACAGTCCCACACCGATAAAGATCAGAATCCCGCTAACAATACTAAACGCAACCGGATCATGGCTTCCCGGAATGCCGCCCACATTAACGCCGAGTAATCCAGTTACAAAGCTAAGCGGCAGAAACACAACGGCAATTGCCGCCATCATCAGCATATAGCGGTTGGTGTTCTCTGATCGTTTAAACATGATCTGGTCGTGAACTATTTCTGCGCGTTCACGGATAGCATCCATCTCCTCGGCAATTCGAAGGGCTCGGTCACCCGCTTCACGAACGCGGCGTTTGTTGATCCGATTGACCCATTCAAACTTCTCAATTTCAAAATTCCTCAAGATATCCAGATGCGCCAACATGCTGCGTCTAACAATGGTTGCCAACCGACGAACCTGCGCGAGTTCGCTTTCCCAAGGATGATCTCCTGTCTCCAGCACCACATCTTCAAGATGATCGATCCTGTCCTGAAGCACCTCAACCATTTCTTCAGCACGTTCCGCAATCGCCAGCACCAATCGAGCCCAGAATTCTGCCGTACTTTCCGGTGGCACACGGGCCTTGAACCCCTCAACCAAACTTTGAAAAACATCCAGTGGATCGTGCCAGATGCAGATCATCCGCTTAGCATCCACCCAGATCTGGGCACATTCCATGTCGCCGCTTTCCTGTTTCGGCAACTCATTGAAAACGTTGATGGCAATAAACGCCCCTTTTGTACGCACATGGCAATGCGGACGTACCTCTCGGGCCAGAAGACCATCAATATCGTTGTGTTCCAGCCCAATTTCTTCAAGAAACTCGCGGTTCTGAGCGGCAACCCGCTGCAAATAAGCCCAATAAAATTCGTCGGGCTCCAGCTCATAGTCACGTAACTGTTCTAACGTGAGTCTGCGCATGCCTTTTGACTTGGAAAAAACAATGACAAATGAGGAATCCAAATGAATATGGCTCGCCTCAATGTTTTCTGTGGTTTGTGCCATTTCGACAAATCCCGGCCCAAGTTCGATCCTAACTCAGCACACACATCAAAACCCACATTTCTAAAAATCAGATGACAAACCCCAGAAGAAACACCTATTCAGCTTAGCGCACAGTAAATTGGTTAACAGCCAATTTACCAAAAAACACTAGAGTTTTGGTGTTCCGAGCATTTGTTGTAAATCATTCCTGCGAGAATTCTTGTGTCCACGACAGAAATTGAGAAAAAATCTAGCGGAGGAAATCCGTTTCAGCGGCTGAATCAGCAGCTCGCTGGAATCGAACCGGGTCTTGATCCAATTGTCATGACAATCGGTGAACCGCGTCATGAACCTCCAAGCTACGTCATTGAAGTACTTGAAGAAAATCAGAACGGTTTCCGCAAGTATCCTGCAATTCGTGGTACAGATGAATTCCGTGCAGCTGTTGGCAAATGGGTTAAAAACCGTTTTCAACTCTCTGATGCCTTCGATCCGGACAAAAGCGTTATTCCGCTCAACGGCTCTCGCGAAGGACTTGTCTTTGGCTGTGTTTGCGCTCGCGACTATCTGAAGAAAGACGGCAAACCGGCTGTTATTTTGCCGAACCCGTTTTACCAATCCTATGGTGCAGGTGCTCATATTGCGGGTGCTGACGAAATTCTTTTGCCAGAACCAGCAGACGGAATTTTGCCTGATCTGGATGCTATCGATCCAGCTTTGCTCGACCGCACCGTCGCATTCTATTTCGCGTCCCCCGCCAACCCACAAGGCACCGTTGCGCCTATGGAATATTGGCAAAAGCTCATCAAACTGGCACGCAAACACAACTTTCTGCTCTTCGCTGATGAGTGCTATTCTGAGATCTATCGCGACACGCCTCCAACAGGCATTTTGGAGGCTGCAGAAGCTCTTGATGGCACGCTGAAAAATGTCGTGACATTCAACTCACTGTCCAAGCGCTCTAATCTCCCCGGCGCACGCTGTGGCTTTGCTGCCGGAGATCCGGAGTTCATTCAGTTCTTCGCCGATTTCCGCAATGTTGCAGCGCCTCAGGTTCCAATGCCTGTGCAGGCGCTCGCCGTTCGTGCGTTTGGAGATGAAGGACACGTGCTCGAAAACCGCCGCCTCTATAACGAAAAGTACGATGCCGCGGAGGAAATGCTATCTCCTCTATTTGGCTCAGTACGCAAAGATGGCGGCTTTTTCCTCTGGCTGGATGTTTCTCGCTGGGGTTCTGGAACACAGGTCGCTGAAAAGCTCTGGCGCGAAGTGGGCGTGAAGTCCCTCCCAGGAGCTTACATCGCCTCTGATATGCCGGATGGTTCCAACCCCGGTGACAAATATATTCGCCTCGCCCTCGTTGAATCTTTGGAAGTCAGCAAGGAAGCTTTCCGAAGAATTTTGGACTCTCTGGAGTAATTGAATGCGTCAGGCTGCTGCAATGCAACGACCAAAAGCAAACTCTGTTTCACTGGCTGATACAGAGAGCCCGATCAAGCGCTTTATCAAAAGCAACATAATCGTCATTGGTGGCGCGGTGATCCTCGTCATCGGTCTCTGTGTGGCGGCAGCCCTCGCAACATGGTCAACGGACGACCCAAGCTTGAATCACGCAACCAATGCGGAGATTCATAACGCTCTGGGCCAAACAGGAGCCATTGTTGCAGACGTTCTGATGCAGACAATCGGGCTGGCAACAGCTGTATTTCTGGTGCCCATCTTCCTCTGGGGGTGGCGCCTGTCTCTCAAATACACATCCGGAGTCACCCGCAAACGCTTCCTGACATGGCTTGTCGGAACCGTGCTATTTGCAGGTGGTTTAGCGGCGATTCCAATTCCATCAAGCTGGCCACTGCCAACAGGACTTGGCGGTTTCCTTGGCGATTGGATCTTCTCAGTTCCAACCGCAATCCTGCCAGAGCTCTCAACCGGCATGAGAACCCTGACTGGTGCTGTCGGTCTTGGTCTGCCTTCGATTGTGCTATTAGCTTACGCTGCTGGTCTCGTCGGCAAAGACCCAACCCCGGCAGAGTTCACCGAAGACGAAGCCGTTGAAGATGAATACACTCCTCACGAAGCGTTGCCGTTCACGGAAGATTCTGAGGAAGACTATGACGGCGAAAACAACCGCTACTATGCAATCATTGGCGCGCTAAGCCACTGGAAGCTCATGGCAACCAGCGCGATCCAGCGCACGGTCTTCAAGCGTAAGCTGGTCACTGAGCAAAATTGGCAGGAAGAAGATTATGCAGCAGCTCCGCATGATCCAAACCAGCCTCAGCAACCAGAATACTACGAAGAAGAACAGCACGACCAACAGGCAGATCAGCAGTGGGACGAGCACGTAGCTGATGAAGACGAGCCCGCTGAAAAAGACAGCCTAGTCTCTCGTTTAAGACGCAAAGTAGCATCCAAACTCATGCCTGTCGAAGACGATGGCCTCAGCGATTATTATCAGCAGGAAGATCAGGCTGAGCGGTCAGATGTGCAGTTTGACCCGCAACACGACAACACCCAACATTATGCCGCACCAAACGAGCACTATCCTGAAGAACAGTGGGAGCCCGTTCCCGCAGGCGAACCCGTTTATGATGAACAGGGATATGAGCTCGCACCAGAAGAATACCATGAGGGCGAAGACCTTAATCTCGGCCCTCAGCCACATGCACCAATCGGCATTGCAAGCCCTGATGAACAAGAACCGCAAATGCAGGCGGCGCCTCAACAACAGCCACCACGCCCTGCTCCAGGACGCTCTGTACCGCGCCCGTTTGCTCAGGAAAAGAGATCTACTGCAATTATCAAACAGCCACCGTTTGAGTTACCAAGCATTGAGCTTCTCGCTGAGCCTCAAGCCGACGGCAAACAGCGTCTGAGTAAAGACGCGCTTGAGCAAAATGCCCGTATTCTGGAAGGTGTACTGGGTGACTTTGGCGTCCGCGGCGAAATCATCGCAGTTCGTCCGGGGCCTGTTGTAACCCTTTACGAACTGGAGCCGGCACCGGGTATCAAGTCCTCACGCGTCATCGGTCTGGCAGACGACATCGCCCGCTCCATGAGCGCGATCTCTGCACGCGTGGCCGTTATTCCGGGCAAAAACGCCATCGGTATCGAATTGCCAAACGCTAAGCGCGAAACCGTATACCTTCGCGAACTTCTTGATTCTGAGGACTTTGACGCGTCCAAAGCCAAGCTGGCTATGGCACTCGGCAAAACCATTAATGGTGAAGCCGTCATCGCCGACCTTGCCCGCATGCCTCACTTGCTCGTCGCAGGTACCACCGGCTCCGGTAAGTCCGTTTCCGTAAACACCATGATCCTCTCCTTGCTCTACAGGCTCACCCCAGAGCAGTGTAAGATGATCATGATCGATCCAAAGATGCTGGAACTGTCCATTTATGACGGCATCCCGCACCTTCTCACCCCTGTTGTGACCGATCCGAATAAAGCTGTTGTCGCTTTGAAATGGACCGTTCGTGAGATGGAAGATCGCTACAAGAAAATGTCCAAGATGGGCGTGCGCAATATCGACGGGTACAACACCCGCATTGAGCAAGCCATGAAGAAGGGCGAAAGCTTCACCCGAACCGTTCAGACCGGTTTTGACAAAAACACTGGCGAGCCAATCTTCGAAGAAGAAGAACTGCCAATGGAGAAGATGCCGTACATCGTCGTGGTCGTTGATGAGATGGCTGATCTCATGATGGTGGCCGGTAAGGACATTGAAGGCGCAATCCAACGTCTGGCACAGATGGCCCGTGCAGCTGGTATCCACCTGATCATGGCAACCCAGCGTCCATCAGTGGACGTCATCACCGGCACTATTAAAGCCAACTTCCCAACCCGTATTTCGTTCCAGGTGACGTCTAAGATCGACAGTCGCACAATCCTTGGCGAAATGGGCGCAGAACAGCTGCTTGGCATGGGTGACATGCTTTACATGGCAGCAGGCGGTAGAACACAACGTGTTCACGGTCCATTCGTCGCTGATGATGAAGTGGAAGACATCGTTTCACACCTCAAAGAGCAAGGCACACCAACTTATCTCTCTGACGTGACTGAAGACGCCGAGTCTGAAGGCGGTTACGATGCCCTGACGCAAGGCTCCGGCAACGCAACCAACGACCTGTTCGATCAGGCCGTCGCAATCGTCGCCAGAGACCGCAAAGCATCGACCTCCTACATTCAGCGCCGCCTCTCAATCGGTTACAACCGTGCAGCTTCTCTTATTGAGCGCATGGAGCAGGAAGGCATGATCAGCCCAGCGAACCATGCCGGTAAGCGTGAAATCCTGCTTCCAGAAAACGGCGAACAGTTCTGATACCTCTCTTACAGCAGTCTGCCTACAGCCAATCACGAGGAGACTGCTGTAAAACACTCCCGAAAAGTTGATCAGTCATTTCGGAGATCTCTAGGCGAATTTATGGAATTTGAGGCATATGCCCCATCTTCGCCTTATGGTAACGATAGCCTATCAGAATGAGGGTTCACAAATAACCGCAAGCTGGATTTAGAGAAGAGTTAATCAACTCGCTTTACGGTTGTTCTACGAGTTTTGACAGCGGAGTTATATTTATGATTGCATCTCAGGCGATCTCTTTTGGTAGGATTTGCAAAAGCCTCGCAATTGCAGCAGCGCTTTTTATTGGTTCTGTCCCACTAACTGCGGAACACTCCGCCGCTCAAACAGCCCAGCAAGCGCAGCCAGTCGCGCTGACCAACGTGCAAGCCATTGACGCCGTTAGCAAGTATTTCAATTCCGTCCGCAATATGCACGGCAAGTTCGTGCAGTTTGGCCCAACCGGCGGACGTGTAGAAGGGCAGTTCTTCATCAGCCGTCCGGGCAAAGTCCGCTTCTACTACAACAAGCCTTCTACACTCGACATCATTGCTGACGGCAGCATGGTTTCAGTGAAGGACCGTAAGTTGCAGACACAGGACATCTGGCCGCTTTCACAGACACCTCTGCGCTTCCTGCTGGCTGATAAAATCGACCTTAAGACAGACGCCAATGTAACCAACGTGGTTGTTGAGCCAGATCTCATCACAATCGCGATCGACGACAAAACCCGTTTCACATCTGGCCGCCTGACGCTGATTTTCGACGCAAGAAACTACAAGCTCAAGCAATGGACCGTACGCGACGCACAGGGATACGACACTTCTGTTGCTATCTATGACGTGACTGAAAACGGCGCCACTAACCCGGATTTGTTCAAGATCGATTACATCGCGAACTCCCGTCAAAGACGCGGTAACAACTAAAGCTTTGCTACAAAAACTGATGTATGAAGAGGAGTGCTTCGGCGCTCCTTTTTTATTAGCTTGAGAATTTGAATGCAGTTTATCCCTGTTTCGCCTGACCTCCCGAACCTTCCTCTTGCCCCACGCTTGCTTGCGGAGTTGTGTCAGGAGAAAGGCATCAAACTCGCCCTCGACAGCGAATTCTTCTATTTCGGTTACATAGAAGCAGGCAGCGGCATGCGTTTCCCCATCAAGGGCGGAGCCTTCGCACTTAACAGTTATGCCGCTGGAGAAGCCGCACGAGACAAGGACTTTTGCGGTCGCCTCTTGCAGGATGCCGGTCTACCAACCCCTGACTTCAAGCTCATTCATTCAGACAAAGCCATCAGGCAACTCAGCACCGCCAACCCACATGTCGCCAAAAGCCTGAACACGCTCACAGAAGCAGGCGACATCGCCCAGTCACTCGGCTATCCGGTTTTCATCAAACCCAATGAAGGTACCCAAGGCGTCGGTGTTCAAAAAATCTCCGAGGAGGCGGAACTCAACGCCCACCTGACAAACGCTTTACGATCCAACGACCGCATGCTGGTTCAGGAAGCTGTTTCAGGCCGTGACTATCGTGTGATTGTGCTTGATGGAACCATTCTGGCAATCATAGAACGGCGCCCTCTCTCCCTCATCGGAAACGGCTCCCACCCTATCGCAGAACTCTTGGCTAAGAAGATCAAAACCCTCACCACCAGAAGCGGTGGCTACAAGGTTGAAAGTGAAGACCCGCGCATCCTCAAAGCCATTCAGGAAGCAGGCTACAATCTGGCAACCGTCCTCCATAACGGAGAACTCCTACAGCTCCTCTCCAACGCCAACCTCTCAACCGGTGGTGAAGCGGTCGACGTCACCGACCTCGCGTCGCAAGGCTTCAAAGATCTGGCAGTAGAAGCAGCACGTGTATGCGGCTTGCGCTATGCAGGCGTCGACATCCTTTGCGATGACCTCAGCAAAGACAACGCACCAGCAAACGTCTTGGAACTGAACGCAGGCCCCGGCCTCACCAACTTCTGGCAGGCTTCCCCAAACCATCATCATCGCATTCGAGCGGTCTATCGGGGGGTTTTAGAGGCCATGCTGGAAAGCGCTTAACAGCAACCCAAAAGCAAAATGGCGGGAAATTCCCGCCACTTCCAACATCAATCAAAGACGTGTCTTACCAAGCACCAAGCTTGGTCTCTGGCGTGTACTTCTCACCATCAACATGTTTGACCACAGCCTGACCACAAATGGTAAGGCCCTGAGTTGCGTCATAAGTCATGGTTGGAGAGCCCTGCAGTTCCCAACCTTTGTTGAGCGCTTCAGTGACGCGGTGACAAAACTTTGCAGAATCCGGTTCGGTAATGAGGCGGTAAAGGCGCATGTTTATTCCTTTAAATTCTTCTGGTGTGGGCGGGAACCTACCAGCCACACCTATCTGATACCAGAGGTTAAAACGTGCACAGAGTTCAAATTTACGCGTTCACGTGCCGCTTGATAGCCTCAGCAATCGCAACCGTTTTGCGGCCAATATCTGCATGCAGACGCTCAACCATTTTGCCATCAACCTGCACGGCGCCTTTGCTCTGGTTTTCTGGCAGCTCAAACTCGGCAATCATCTTCTTCGCCCACTCAACATCCGCCTTACTCGGCGCAAAGGCAGTGTTGCAAGGCCCAAGCTGCTTCGGATGGATCAACGTTTTGCCATCCAGCCCCATCTCTGCCCCCTGCTTACATTCTTCTGCAAAGCCCTCAAGGTCAGAGAAGTTGTTATAAACGCCATCCAGAATATCCGCGCCACCAACACGCGCTATCGCCAGGAGGGTCATCAGCCAAGGCATCAAAACAGCACGTCCCGGTAGGATCTTTGCACCACTCTCCTTGCTCAGATCATTGGTGCCGATGATGAACACGTCCAGACGGTTATGTGGGTCCTTGGCAGCCTCAGCAATCTCGGAGGCATTGAGGATCGCACCCGGGGTCTCAAGCATCGCCCAGATGCGAACACTATCAGCACCCTGCTCAGTCAGATAATCCGCAACAGGCTGAATATCAGCAAGGCTCTCCACCTTCGGCAAAAGCACAGCATCCGGTTTGGCAGCAACAGCTGCTCTCAGGTCTTCCTGGCCCCAGAGGGTCTTCATCCCATTGATACGAATAACAAGCTCACGATGCCCGTAACCGCCACCAGCGACAGCCTCACACACTTGGGTGCGCGCCATCTCTTTGGCATCAGGCGCAACAGCGTCTTCAAGGTCCAGCAGCAGCACATCCACATCCAGCCCTTTGGCCTTTTCCAGTACCCGTGCGTTTGAGCCCGGCATGTAAAGCGCACTGCGACGCGGTCTGATACTGTGAACTTGCTCTGAGCTAGACATGACACTTCCTGTTGCGTTGCAAAATCAGGCTGAGTTTAGAGGCCTCAACCCGCCTTCACTACTCACCATTCGTGCTATTTACGAGTTTTGAACCGTCAAACACTAGGTCTTTGGCCGCAATAATAGCACCGATGAAAAACAAGCCAGCCTTAGGAATTAGGCATCCCACAAAATTCCAAGCCCTATGAGACTTTCACACCTTGATTTTAAGGGATTTTTGGGGTCACTCTATAACGCAAAATCAAACGAAGGAACGGGAAGAGGTATAATGGCTGATCTTTCTTTTAGAGCCTTAAAACCCGGTGACGCGCCAGACTTGGCCCCTCTCATTGCAGAGAATGCGCAAGCTCTTAAGCGCGGTGCTCCACGTCGCCCGGACGAAGTCTTTTCCGAGCGCCTGCTCGAAGACAAGTCCATCGAAATCATTGGTGCATTCGAAGGTGAGACACTGGTTGGCTTTGCTGCTTTCTTTGACATTCCAGACCTGATCTCTGGCCTGCGCATTGGCCAGTTGGATGATATCTACGTCGTACAGAACCATCGCCAAACCGGCATCGGTCGCACTCTCGTGGAAGAAATCTCCAGGATCGGCAAGGAACGTGATTGGCTTCATGTCCGCTGGCTGGTGCCAAACAAAAATAAGGTCGACAACAGCCTCTTTGAAAATCTGGCAGAACCAGACGACAAAGACAGCTTCATCGTCCCGATTGACCGTCTGGCTCTCGCATAAACCAAAAGCGGCTCTTACGAGCCGCTTTCTTTTATGATCAACTGAGGCACAGGCCCCAGATCAAAGAACGCAATACGAGCACGCCCATTCTCAATGGTCACTGGGATCTTGAGCGTCGGCACACCATTTACCGCACTTCCCTGCCCAATACTCATCGCAGTCTTTTGCAGCGTTTCAAGCATCTTGGAGCCTTGTGGGAACAGTGGCCGCAACACATCCTCCAACTGATGAATACCAGTGATCACCAGCGGCAGCGTTCCATTCAAACGCCCCTGACGGTCAATCACCAGATCACCACCCGTATTGACGGAAAACTCACCGCTTTTCAGCTGCAAGCTGGAGAGGTTGACCTTTAATTCTTCATCAACCATCAAATCAGCAATATTGCGAACTTTGCCGTCCAGAAGCTTCGAGCCCTCCGGCAACTGAATAACAAGGCTGATATCCAACGGCACATCATCAGACACTTTACCCGCTGTCAGGCCATTGACCTGCACAGCCAGATCAAGCGCGTCCTCATTGCCTTCAACGCGGCGCATATGCGCTTCTGTCCGCTCAGCATTCAACTCAACGGACTGCTCGCCAATGGTGTAAGTCAGCTTCGGCTCTTTAAAGACAGCGTCAATTTTGGCAGGCTTACTGTTTTCAGCCACCACGCTCGCCTGAGCAGTTTTCCAATGCGCTGAGTATGCAGGTCCCTGTTGACCAAAGTTCGCCTCGGCAGGACCGGTCGCCTCAAAGATCACATGGGTCGGGTTATAAGCCAGCGCTACACCACGTAACTCATTGATAAAATACCACTCTCCGTTCTTATCCATGCGGAACGGGGTACAGGTCAGTTCAAATCGGAACGGGTAACCACCAAGTTGCTGGTCACCACATTTAAGACCTCCGCCGTCTGCTTCCGCAACCTTTACACCATTGCGTAAAACATCAGAAACAATACCGCGCCCAACTGCCCAATAGGCGGACCACCCGCCAATGATCAAGGCGACAAGGATCGCCAAAACGAAATACGCAGACTTTCTTGGAGGCCGGGATACTTTTGGTTCAGTCATCTACTCTCCGTTACCCTCACACAGTGCTGTGAGTTGCATGCTGATTACGAGCCTGATAGGCGTGTCATTCAAAGAATTCTACGAGAAAATAGTTATGCGAGATTTATGGATATTTGGCTACGGCTCACTAATTTGGCGCCCTGGCTTTACTTTCGAGCAAGCAGTCCCCGCAATCTTGCATGGCGTTCATAGAACTCTTTGTGTGTATTCATGGGTTCATCGTGGGACTCAAGACAACCCTGGACTGGTATTTGGGCTGGATAAAGGCGGTGCTTGCATCGGCATGGCATTCAGGGTCTCACCAGAAAACTGGCAGCACACACTTGGGTACCTCCGCGAACGTGAACAGCAAACCATGGTGTATCTGGAAACACACCGCCGTGTCCGTTTGCTGGACGAGGAAGGCACCAAAGTTCGTGCAGTCACATTCGTTGCAGACCAGAAACACGAGCAATATGCAGGTGCGTTACCGCTAAAAGACCAATTGCAGATTGTAAAGGGGGCTGTGGGTCAGTCTGGCGCAAATCCGGAGTATGTACTCAACACTCACGCGCATATGAAGGAAATGGGTATTAAAGACCAGAACGTAGAATGGCTGGCACGACAACTCTCGATATAACTTCAGGTTTCGACTACTCGTCTTCCTGCTTGATATAAGAAAAGATCCCCGTACACAGATCATTGTGAGCGCGATCCCTCTCCGCGCTGTCTTCTGCCAGAAGATGTACGTATGCACCCTGCGAAGGTTTCAGCGCAGGCATTGGGGTCTTTTCATTCGACATACCCAAAAACCCGAGCCAGACAACGGCTTCGCTCTTCTTGTCTGTGATCAGAACAAGGTTCTCCGCATAGTCAGAAACTTCTTCCGGAGAGATCCGGGTAAAGAGGTAACGATGCCCGGATGCACCAGACCAGTATTTGAACTGGCTACCAGCACCTAGCTCCTCTGACACACGTGGAGACCTGCCACTTGGCAAGCGATCATCAAACAATGAGTACTGCAACGCACTCTCCTGATTTCTCCTGCTATTTCCCATAGTACTTTATAGAACAAACTGCGAACATGTTACAAGTTAAGCCAGAGCATTGTCAAAAAAAGAAGCCGCCTTTAAGGCAAAGGCGACCTTCTTCCTTTGAAACATCTGATTTCCACGCAAAATCTTTATTTTTTCTTATATTCTGCCTGCAGTACACGAGCTTCTTTGATGATAATGTTATCCGGCGTATCTTTTTCCGCTTCATCAAGCAAACGTTCAGAGGCAGTCTCGATCCGCTCCTGCAAAAGCTTGAAGAATTCCTCCGGTGGCAAGCCCGGCTGAATAGGCTCAAGGATCTCTGCTTTGATCGTGCCAGGGAAACGGAAGAACCGGCGACGCGGCCAATAAACACCTGAGTTAAGAGCAATCGGAACAATAGGGCAGTTCAGCGTTTTATAAAGGTGCACGATACCATATTTGTATTGTGGCTCAGCACCAGCTGGACGGCGTGTTCCTTCTGGGTAAATGATGATATTGCGGTTTTCCGCAATAGCCTCAGCAGCTCTCTTACCCATGGCAGCAAGGGCCTTGCCCTTTTTACCGCGATCAACAGGGATCTGGCGGAACTTCATCAGATACCATCCGAAGAATGGCACCCAGCGCAACTCACGCTTCAGGATAAACGTTGGCTGACGATAATACTCAGCAAGCGCAAACGTTTCCCATGCAGACTGGTGCTTGGAAACGATGACACAGCCCGTATCTGGCAGGTTTTCGAGGCCTGTGATCTCGGATTTTACACCACCAACCCAACGCAACAAAAACTTCTCTACACGGCACCAGAATGGCAGCAACCACCAGCAATACCGGACAGGAAGAATAAACAAAAACATACACGCGATCATAATGATCAGGGTGCTGATGTAAAAAAGCACGTTAAAAAGAACGGAACGCAGGACGAGCATAGGACCTTCACAACCATTTCCACCCAGCACTATGCCAAGGTGAATTCAGATTTCATCTTACGAAATTAAGAGGAGTGTCTTACAGGGAATACAGCGTCCAGCTCAACTCGCAGCCGAACGAGGATATACTTCACATATTCGCGGAGGAGAAGCTTTGTTATCGAAGAACTTTCATACCAACGCTCTAAATCCAGCTCTTTATGGTAGACAGGGCTTGGGTAAAGCTCAGCATCCGGCAGGCGAACTTGCAATTCGGCCAACGCTCTAGGCATGTGATAGGCACTGGTAACGACCAACAGTGAGCTGAACTGATTTTTTCGCACCCAGTTCGCCGTTTCCTCGGCATTCCCGATGGTATTGAGCGCTTTTCGGTCCAGATCAACGCAGCAATCAAACAACCACATCCGTTTGGAATTAAGCCGCGCAATCTGCTTTGCACTGGTTGATGGGTGAACGCCAGAGATCAAAAGACGCTTCGCGCTTCCCACTTCCAGAAGATCCAGACTTTGCGAAATCCGGTCTCGACCACCAGTCAAAACAACAATGCCATCAGCATGTTTGGGTACAACAGCCTGCACGGCGGGCTGCAAAACTTCCACAAACCACAAGAAGCCAGCTGCAAAAACGACAGAGCAAATCAGAAACAACAAAAAGAAGAAACGGATACTGCACCGGACAAACGACTTCCGGCCAGAGCGTTTATCAACGCTGGCTGGTACCGGCTCTTGCTCACCGGGTGCTTTAAATTTAGCCGCTGTGTCGCGCGTATTCAAAGAATGCTCCATGATGCCGCTACAATGCTTATAGCCACAAACCTGAACGAATATTTTCCTGACTACATATCAGAACTGGCGAAAATGGGAAGAAAACGACACTTAATCCATATTTGCCAAATGTCTGTGGACAGCCAGACGAGACGTCAGAGCGGTTAAGACCGCAACAAGCACCACAACCGCAACAATTCCAACGTACCCGATCACACCCACCTGCACCGTCCCAAACAAGGCCTGAACCTGATTACCGCTGACGGAAGTAATGTCCGAACTGCCAAAGAAACCGATGACCAGAAAGCTCAGTGCGGCAATCGTACCGCCGATGACCCCGCCTTTAAGCCCTAACACCAGGAAGTGACGCTGAAACTCGGAGGCAATAAAGCTAACTTCCGCACCAACAAAGTGCAGCACTTCAACCACATCCTTGTTGCCGGACATAGCAGCCTGCGTCGCAAAAATGACGGAGAGCACCATGGAAAACAGAACAAGCACCAGGATACCAAAACCTACAAGCACAGCGGTATTCGCCATCGCAGAAAGCTGGCGATTCCAGACACGGTGATCATCTACTGAGGCTGCACGAATATCCTGCTCAATCTTTGCCTTCATATCTGCCAGATTAAGCAACTCAGGATCATCTATTTCCACCAGAACCAGACGCGGAACCGGAAGCTCTTCCAGTTCAAGCCCGGCCCCAAGCCAGGGCTGAAGCAATCCCTTGGTTTCCTCATCAGAGAGCGCACGCGCATCCCCGACACCGGGAAACTCGCGAACAAGAGCCAACGTGCGATCAATCTCCTGCTGCATGTTCACGCCATCCGCAGGACGGATCTGCACAGTGACCTCGCGCACCAGATCATTGGTCCAGTCATTCGCCGCATCATTGACGATGGCAACAAACCCAACGGTCAGGCAGGCCAGAAAACTCATGATCGCCACAACAAGCATCAAGGCCTGACCGGAGATCGCCTGCGGCGGTACAATCGGAGCAGGCCTCGCTTTGAGCTTGAATCGCAAACCAGAAGGTTTTGCACCCGCCGCTTTTTTGACCGGGCGACCACCCTTGCCTTTTGGCGGTCCTTTCCGCGGTCTGCTAGGCCTTTTTTGTCCAGCAGGCGCGCGTTTTGGCCCCGACTTCGGGCCAGACATTGGCGGTTCTCGTCTTTGCTGAGTATCAGTCATGAACAGCCAACCGCCCGTCGTTGAGGATAAGATGCCGAGCTTCCACTTGCTCCAGCAAATGGAAATCATGGGTTGCGATCACCACGGAAGTGCCAAGCCGGTTCAGCTCAATGAACAAACGCAACAAACGGCGGGCAAGCGGAGGATCCACGTTACCTGTCGGCTCATCCGCAAGCAAAACTTCAGGCCGCGTGATCAACGCCCGCGCAATAGCAGCGCGCTGCTTCTCACCACCGGAAAGAACAGGCGGCAGCACATGCATACGGTCACCAAGTCCCACCCACTTCAGCAAATCAATCACATCAGGACGGTACTCTGCCTCTGATTTCCCCGCAACACGGTGCGGCAGAGCCACATTCTCGTAGGTGGTCAGGTGATCCAGCAACCGGAAATCCTGAAACACCACACCAATCCGGCGGCGCATGGACGGCAGCTCAGCCTTTGCGATCTTGGTGGTGTCTTTGCCAAAAACAGAAATCAACCCGCGAGTGGGGCGCATAGAAAGGAATAACAGGCGCAGCAAACTGGTTTTGCCCGCACCTGAAGGACCAGTGAGAAACTGAAAAGATTGCGGCTCAATGGAAAAGGTCAAATCCCGAAGTACTTCAGTGCCCATGCCATACCGAAGTCCCACATTCTCAAAGCGTATCACCGAAAATTCCCCTAGCAGACGTGAGGTTTCGCCTTATCAGAAAAATGAGGCCAAACTCGTGCAAATCACTCTAAAAAATAATTTTCTCGCGTTCAATTTTTGACTGAACTTACCCCTGCAAATTTATGCGAGCCTGTTCCTTTGGATATCCCTCGAATAAATTAACACTTCATTAAGGATATAGAGGTCCTCATACTTCAGATAAAATAAATTCTAGTCACTCAACCTGACGTGAAGCACCTGTATTTAGGCTAGTCAAAGCCTACGCAGTTGAGTACTTGTGAGTATATTGCATATTTGGTGGCTCTGAGACGTGTTCCCGACAGCCTTCTTCGGCTCTCAAAGAGGAATACGCTAGAAAATGAAGGATTTAAGCGGCTTGTCCATTCCTTTTAAAGGCCAACCGCTTTTGGACCACGCTCGATGAAAATTATCTGCCCTCAATGTAATACTGCCTACGAGATCCCAACGGACAAAATTGGGGAGACTGGCCGCAAAGTAAAATGCGCCAGCTGCAATCATATCTGGCAGGTTACACCAGAGGTAGAGGACGATTGGGCCGCTGCACTCGATGCTAAGCCCGAAGTACACAACAATTCAACACCCGATGACGACCGCAAAGAGCCCTCGTTCTCTGAAAGTTTGGATGAAAACGATTGGGCTGGTCTCGGCGATAAAGCAGATCGTCACGAAGCATTTTCAGAAGAAGACCTTGTAGGAAAACCCAAGGAAGAACCTTCAGATTCAAGCGGTTCTATGGACAAGGACACCGGCACTCAGTCCAGTGACAAGGCCAGCAACTCCTATGAGGCACCAGAAGAACCAACGGGTTCTGAAGAGGATAAACCCGACGATAAAATGAAATCTGAAGGCGCCTCTCAAAAGTCCAACCGAAGATCTAGAAAAAAAACCAAGTCATCCCGCAAATCAGGTGTTATAAGCGCGAAAGGCCTGCTGGGCGCAAGTCTTCTTGCTGCTTCACTCGCACTCTGTTTTTCAGCTGTGCACTACCGTGAATCAATCGTAAGAACCTTCCCCGATTTGGCTGGTCTTTACCAGTTGGCTGGTATGACCGTAAATCTGCGTGGTCTTGTATTTAAGGATCTGAGAACATTTCGTGAGGTGGACGACGGTTCCGTCGTGCTTGTGGTGGAAGGTTCTGTAGAAAATATTACAAGAAGCGAGACGTATATTCCGGCGATTAAGCTGGCGTTGCGCTCACTGGACACGCAAGAGATACACTCCTGGATTGTTGAGCCAAGAGAAGACTGGCTTGCACCAGGTGATAAAACCCGGTTCAGAGCTCGGCTAAACAATCCGCCAGAGCGAGCCGCCGACATTCAATTGCGCTTTGTTGAGCGCCAAAAGAAAAGAGCGAGCATTAGATGACCGGTAACCCGGAAATCCGCGTGCTGTTTGATGAAGAAGCAATCGCGGCACGCGTAAAAGCCGTCGCAGAAGCTATCTCACAGGACAAGCCTCACAATCTCCTCGTAGTAGCGGTCTTGAAAGGAAGCTTCATTTTTGCAGCTGACCTTGCCCGTGCTTTGCACAGAGCAGGTTCCGTTCCGGAAATGGAATTTTTACACCTTTCAAGTTATGGAAGTGGAACGGTGTCGTCAGGAGAGGTAAAAGTCCTCCGCGATATCGAAAGCGACGTGACCGGAAGAGACGTCATCTTGGTCGATGATATTCTTGAATCCGGCCGCACTCTGAAGTTTGCACGCGACATGATCGCCGAACGTGGAGCCAAGTCTGTCCGGATTGCTGCACTCCTGGACAAACCGAACCACAGAAAAGCCGATGTTAAATCGGATTATACGGGCTTTGATTGTCCGGATAAATTCGTCGTCGGCTACGGCATGGACATGGGGCATGCATGGAGACAGTTGCCATTCATCGGCTACGTGCCGCAGGAAGGTGACGACTAACTAGGGGGGCTATAATGGCTCACATACTTCTGACGGAAGACGATGATGCAGTCCGCGCCTTTGTAAAACGTGCATTGGAGCTGGACGGGCACAAAGTGACCGCCGTAGAAGATGGCGCCGAAGCCGCTCTTGTACTGCTGCAACAGCAGGGCAGGTTTGACCTTCTGCTCTCCGACATCAGAATGCCGGAGATGGATGGTATCGAACTTGCGATGCAAAGTAGCGCTCGCTATCCGGGCCTGCCAATCCTTTTGATGACCGGTTACGCAGACCAGCGTGAACGCTCTGAAGAAGTCGGTAAATGCGTGAAGGACGTTCTGACAAAACCATTTTCACTGGTGGAAGTCAGAAAAGCCGTCACCACTGCCTTGGCAGAAGAAGAAGGCTCTCAGCAAACCGCGTTTGCTTAAAGCCCTTCCCCAATAAAGTTTCAAGAAACGCGATCCCTCCTCTGAGCGGTCGCGTTTTGTTTTTTCAGTCTCAAGCGCCAAACCTAAATCCAACACGCTGTACAAAATCAGGGTTTCCTGATCTTCTATGCGCATATTTCATTGTTGGTTTTGAGTGAGCTTTCCCATGGAACAAGAGACTTCTGCCCTTCAACAAGCAATGATGCGCTTGGAAGACCCGGCAGCGCCCCTTCCTCCTGTAGCAAAGTACTATGCAGCCAGCCGAATATATACAGCGGTAGAAAGCTGTTTCGCGCATTGGGAAAACATCCCGGAAACCAGCAACGCAGATCTCTACTTTCGCTATCTAGGTGCATTGGAAGACGTCGAAGATCGCCGTGGCTTCCTGCTCGCAACGCAGAGCTATCTGGCTCGCCTTGAGAACGCGCATACTCACTTCATTGATTTCACACTCTTGCAAAACTCAGGCTTCGGGTTCTGGGCACGCCCCCTACCCGTATCAGCCTCAAAGCGCGCATGGACTGTTTGTGGCTCAACCCGCAAAGACATCAAAACCGGAGACATCATTGAGCAGGTCAACGACCTTCCTGCTGATGAGTTCTTTGCGAGGTACACAAAGCTTGTCAGCGCCTCAAGGCCAGAAGCGGCAGAACGCAACCTGCTGCTATTCAATAGCTTTCTTTTGCCAAACCAACTCAAGATCACTCTTCACGACGGGCAAAGCCTGCAGATCACCCGCGCAGGACACAAGCATCCGCTTTCATATCTCAAAGCATTTGAACTCGACACGTCGGGAAAGCATCCACGCCTGATCATCCGCAGCTTCTCAAAACCAGAGTACGAGGAACAAGCTCTCGCCTTCCTAAGCCAGATCGACAATCAGTCCCCACTCATCCTTGACTTACGTGGCAATGGCGGCGGCAACACACCCATGAAGCTCATGAAAAAACTCTGCCTGGAGCCGATCGCAATCTGGATGGAACGAACACCTCAGATCACCGGACTGGAGAAAGCTGAACAAGGCGTGGCTGCATGGCAAAACGGAGAACTCTCCGCACATCACACCCAGCCCAACGCTGAAACAACAGCAATGCATCTCCTCACAAATGGTGAAACTTTCCCCGCCAGTGCCACACCGTTTCGAGGAAAGCTGATTATTCTGATTGATGTTGGCAGCGGCTCAGCAACCGAAGATCTCTTGATACCTCTAAAACATTCCGGACGCGCAACAATCGTAGGCGAAGCATCCGCAGGTTCAACCGGACAACCCTATTTTGAGGCACCTCTGCCCAAAACACAGCTCACAATCTCGGCAAAGCGTACTGATTTTCCAGATGGGACAAGGTTTGAAGGAGTTGGGATACATCCGGATTATCCGGTTATGCCAACGCCAGAAGACATCCGCCAAGGCAACGACCCCGCCCTCACACTTGCACAGCAACTGCTCAGGCAAGCCGTGACCAGCTAAGCCAATCTCTAACGCCCTCATCCAGCTTCGGTTTCGCAGCCGGTGCCTGCGGACCTTTAATCAGCCGCCTTATCAGACGGGCGCTTTTCATAAAATTCCAGCGTGTGCAGGCTCATATCCGCATATTCAAAAAGCATGTTGCAGGAGAATCCGCGACGGATCAGAACATAAAGCCCCTCAAGGATCATCACATAGAAGATCAGAAGCTTCTCAATATCATCAGGGTCTTTAAGTTCACTCTTCAGATCCATGAATTTCAGGCGAAAATGCTTCACACCCTCCTGATAATACATCGCAAACTTCGCCAGCAGCTCCTCGTCAAACAACGCCATACTGTCGAGCACACAAAACTTATCGCCGTGCTTGCTTTCACGATGACCGACACAGATATCGATGAACTCATATAGCACCGCTTCGATAGCCGAATGCAGATTGGAGTGCAGCGAAATCGTGCTTTTCAGCTCCGCAAAAATGCTGTTGAGCCACCACAGCAAAACCGCAGCGCAGAAGTCCTGCTTAGTCGTGAAGTGTTCTTCCACATACGCCCGATGCGGTCCACAGGCCTCATAGAAGTCTTCCATGGAACAGGCTTGCAGCCCCTTAAGCACAAACACCCTGATGCAGTCATCCATCACCTCTTCGATGATGTGTGACAGAACTTCAGGTTTGTTTGGATCTGTCTGGCTCATGGCGAAAGTATAGGAGCTAAAGCGGGCACGACAATGAAGGAGCTGCCAAATGGCAAAGAAAACTGGAAGGACCGACATCGCGATCAATCTAGTTTTCTAACTCTTCATTAAAGCATCCTGAATCCGCAAATCAGTAGCGCTTCATCAACCGTTCCAGATACTCCAGCTCAAGTTGCGGACGATCGGGATCGGAAAGCCGGCGACGCAGCTCTTCCAAAATGCGCCGCGCGCGCTGAACCTCAATCTCATCAGGCACTTTCACCTGACTGCCAAACTCCGGCCCCTCAACACGGCGCATACGACCAAGCGGGTCCTCGTTCAGCGGAGAGTTGGTTGCTTGCCCTTGCCCACCAGCTTGACCAGCCAGTTGCTCTGCAAGCTGCTGAGCGCCTTTGCGCAAGGATTCCAAAGCCTGACTCTGCTCAGACACAGCCTCATCTGCC
The DNA here is from genome assembly GCF_001623165.1 of Pseudovibrio sp. WM33. NCBI lineage: Bacteria > Pseudomonadati > Pseudomonadota > Alphaproteobacteria > Hyphomicrobiales > Stappiaceae > Pseudovibrio > Pseudovibrio sp. WM33. The sequence continues at coordinate 27,828 of NZ_LMCK01000089.1, read as the reverse complement.
TGTTGCGCTCCAAGTGCGTCACCAGCATCCTCCATGGAGTTACCAGCACTATCCAGATCCTTGCTCGGCTTGGCTCCGTTGTTCGCCATGCTGTCGAGCAGCTTCTGCAGGTCGTCAGAGAGATTGCGTTGCTGCTTCTGCAACTCGCGGAAGGCCTGCTGAGCCTCCTCATTGCTCATCTCACCACCCTGACCACGCTTATCCTGCTGGTCATTGCGCTGGCCGGGACGGCGCTGCTGGCTGTCCGGATCAAACTGGTGCGTTTCATCCATCAGGTTGCGCTGCTTCTGGATCATCTCACCAAGATCTTCCAGGGCCTGCAACATCTCTTGTTGCTGCTGGCTTGGCGCTTGCTGTTGCTGCTGCGCGTTCTGCATGTTCTCCAGCATCTGCTGCATCTGCGCCAACAACTCACGGGCAGCCTCCAAAGAACCGGTTTTCGCCAGCTCTTCCATGCGGCGCAGCATGTCATCCAGGTCCCGAGGGGTAATCTGTTGAGAGTTCTCATCCATCGGCATCTGACCAAGCTGCTGAGGGTTCTCGCGCATCTGCTGGGCCATGGATTTCAGATAATCATCCAGCGCCTTACGCAGATCACTCATCAGCTCAGCAATTTCCTGCTCCGAAGCCCCCTGTTCCAATGCCCTCCGCAATGCCTCCTGCGCCTCACGCAAAGCCCGCTCGGCAGCAGATAAACCACCATCCTCAATCGTCAGCGCCACGTTCCACAGCACGTCCAGCATGTCTGTCAGCTGCTCATCCGTATTGGCTGCCACCAACTCGGCATAAGCAAAGCGCAACGGCAGGTAGGACCCTGCATCATCGATGAACCGCTCCGGCGCAATCATCAGCATATCCAGCGCATCCACCACCTGCGGATAGCTCTCAACGTTCATTGCGAGATTACGGCGTTGCTCAACAACCGCCCGCGCCAAAGGTTTATTGAACCGGCGCTCCGGAAGCTGGATATAAACGGGCTGCGAGCGTCCCTCTTGCTCAGCCTCATCACGAGCCACAAGCACAAGAGCCACCTCAGAACCTGCCCATGGATGGGCCGTCAAATCCTGAAAGGTCTGCGCGACAGCCATCTTGGAATCTTTGGGCGGCAAACTCAGGTTAAACCGTGGCGCCTCCACGAGAGATCGTCCCGTCCTACCCTCATCCCCGCGCTGAACCTGCTCCATAATAGCTTCAGCAGAAACCACGCGGTAATCATCCTGCACCAGATAAGTCAGCTTGAGACTGCCGGAAAGCTGCTCTTCTGGGTCATCAAACAAACGAATGCGGGGCGGCAAATCAGGGCGAATAGCAATCTTCCAGGAATATTTCGGAGAGTCATTTTGAAGAATTTGCAAGCGTCCGCTTGAGTTCAACGGAAAGCGCCATTCGGTGGTTTTCAGCTCTGCAGAGCTTTCACCAGCTCCTGGCTGAACACGTTCCGGTTCCAAAACCTCTTGTCCGCGGCGCGAAAAATAAACAACGGAGAATTCACCTGTGCCCTGCGCCCGCACCAGCACCTCACTGCCACTGGCAATCGAGAGCGCATCCCGGGAATCCCGCAGTTGATTGGCATCCCCGCTGAGGAAAACAGGAGCCTCACCCGTGTAAGCTGGTGGAGTAACCCACGCATCAATGCGAGCAGTTAAAACACTTCCCACACCCTGAGACTGGAACGGTGCCAAAAGGCTGGACCACCGGTTCGCATCCGAAACGGAATACCCCACCACAAGCAACATAACGGCGAAAACACGCAGGGCATAAGGATCTTTGGCAAACCCACGCGGATTAACGCCCCCAACACGCAGGTTTTTAAGCCGCTCTCGCAATCGCTTTTGGTGAGCAGACCAAAGCGCAAGCGCCTCTTCGTCATCCATCCCGGTCGCCTGCTCATCCTTGTAAGAGAGCAAAGGTCGGTGCGGCAGATCACTGGCAAGCTCCACCTTGCGCAGCCCCTCCGCTTCATCGGGAAGCTTCAGGCGTAAAAGCGGGTAACAACTCCAAATGAAAACAGCGAGAAACAGGATTGATCCCACCGCAGAGCCATAAAACCCAAGCAGCTGCCACAATCCTAAAAAGCTGACAGCTACATACAGGCAGGCCACAATAAGCGGCACCTGAATGGCGGGCCAAAATCGCTCCCAAAACAAATAAAGCTGCGCTTTAAAAGCCAGCCTTTTCAATCGGTAGGATAATCTTTGAGAAAACAGGGACTGCCACAGGTCAAATAGCCCTGCCCCTTCGCCATAACGCGTCTTATGCTCTCGCAATTCGCTTGCAGAAGCTATGGCATTCTTTAGGTTTTTATTGCCGCCATTCTCATTCTGATGGGTCACAAAGGCCTCGCTAATCGCCGCCTGCTTTTTCTTTTGAGCATACGGCGATTAACGTAGATCAGCAATCTGGCAAACCTAAGGGGCTTTCAAACAGAGTTAAGCCTTTTCAACCCAGTTCGGCACAACGTCTTGATTTAGTAACTCATCGTAGCTCGGACGCTGACGGATGATCGCAAACTTGTCGCCATCAACCAAAACTTCAGGCACCAGAAGACGCGTGTTGTAAGTGCTGGATTGGGTCGCGCCATAAGCACCAGCAGAGTAAACGGCCAGCAGGTCGCCTTCCTCAAATTTCGGCATTTCACGGTCGCGAGCCAGATAATCACCAGTCTCACAAACAGGGCCAACAATGTCCGCCATCATCTGCTCACCGTTCTGGCGTTCTTCACTTACTGCACCAATATCATGGTGCGCTTCGTAAAGGGTTGGGCGGATCAGATCGTTCATCGCGGCATCCACGATGACGAAGTTCTTCGCTTCACCTTCTTTACGGTAGATCGTTTCGGTAACGAGAATACCTGCATTACCAGCAATCAAACGACCAGGTTCGGTAATCAGCGTCACGCCAAGGCGCTCAATTTGTTTACGAACAACCTTCGCATATTCAGTAGGCAGAGGCGCTTCAATTCCGCTTCCGTAAGGAATGCCAAGACCACCACCCACATCAAGGTGGTCAATCTCAATGCCGTCTTCCTTCAGCATGCCAATCAGCACACCAAGGCGTTCCAAAGCATCATCAAAAGGCCCAAGCTCAGTGATCTGAGAGCCGATATGCATATCCATGCCGATGATTTTCAAGCCTGGAAGCTCAGAGGCTTCCTTGTAAACCGCACGAGCCTGATCCCAGGCAATGCCAAACTTGTTCGCAGCCAGACCTGTAGAGATCTTGGCGTGGGTCTTTGCATCCACATCCGGGTTGATGCGCAGAGAAATCGGCGCAGTCTTACCCATCTCGGAAGCAACAGCAGAAAGCCGCTTCAGCTCAGGTTCGGATTCTACATTGAAGCACAGGATGCCAGCATCCAGCGCAAAACGCATTTCCTGACGGGTTTTGCCAACGCCGGAGAACACAATCTTGTTTGCAGGAATGCCCGCTTTCAGTGCACGGCGCAGTTCCCCTTCAGAAACAACATCCGCACCAGCGCCAAGTTTCGCCAGTACTGTCAGAATGGCGATGTTGGAATTCGCCTTCATTGCATAACAGGTCAGATGATCTATTCCATCAAACGCACCGTCAAAAACCTTGAAGTGACGTTCAAATGTTGCGCGGGAGTAGCAGTAAAATGGTGTTCCAACTTCCGCTGCAATTTCGCTCAGCGCAACATCTTCAGCGTGAAGCACGCCATCCTTAAACTCAAAGTAATGCAATGTAGGTCCTCTACGCTGGCTCTGCCCCGGTGGGCTTAGCGAACCAGTCTAAAAATTGAAGTCGGGATCATCCTCATCCGCACCAATCAACGGATCCAGAAACAGACTTTCGTCCTTATCTCCAGGGATCTCTGGTACAGGAGCATCGTTCAGGGGTGGCGGTGCACCATCTGCAGTCGCCCGAGCTTGGCTTGGCGTTTCCAAACTGCCTTTACGCCCACAAGCGGAAACACTCAGACCGAGTGCAACAATTGTGAGGCCAATCAAAAGCTTGGAACTACGGCTTTTTGTAATGTCTTTCATGCCTTGCGAGCTCATGTTTTCTCTGCTCCAATCTGGATGATCTTACCAAACCAGAAATTCGACCTAAGGACTGACTCGGGCGAACCCGAGCCTACTCTCAGTTTTATTTCTGCACCGTAACAACGATGACTGCAAGATCATCCGAAGAACAGACTTACTTTTCCGTCTTCTGCTCACGCTCAAGCTGCTTAAGCCAACGGCGGGATTGCTTACGCACATTCACCGGGCTTGTGCCACCATAAGAGACACGGCTGCGAACAGATTTATCAACGGAAAGAACGCTGTAGACATCATCCGTGATCTTCGGTTCAACGCTCTGCATCTCTTCCAATGTCAGGCGATGCAGGTCTACACCTTTATCGACAGCCATCTTAACAAGTGCACCAGTCACATGGTGAGCATCACGGAATGGCATGCCAACTACACGCACGCACCAGTCAGCCAGATCAGTCGCGGTGGAATAACCGGAACCGGCAGCTTTCTTCAGCGTTTTCACATTCGGCTCAAGGTCACGCATCATGCCAGTCATGGCTGCCAGAGCCAGAGACAGGTTCGGCAAAGCGTCAAACGCCTGCTCTTTGTCTTCCTGCATGTCCTTGGAGTAGGTCAGCGGCAAACCCTTCATCATCACGAGAAGAGAGTTCAACGCGCCATAAATACGGCCAGTCTTCGCACGGATCAGCTCAGCTGCATCCGGGTTCTTCTTCTGCGGCATGATGGAAGAACCGGTCGAAAACTTGTCGGAAAGCTTGATGAAGCCGAACTGGGCAGAACACCAGATCACAATCTCTTCTGCCAGACGAGACAAGTGCATCGCACAGATGGAAGCATCCGCCAACGCCTCAATGGCAAAGTCACGATCGGAAACGCCATCAAGAGAGTTCGCTGTCGGGCGATCAAACCCAAGCGAAGCCGCAGTCATCTCACGGTCAATAGGGAAAGATGTACCAGCAAGTGCAGCACAGCCAAGTGGGCTCTCATTCATACGCGCGCGCGCGTCCTGAAGACGGGAGCGATCACGAGAGAACATCTCGACATAAGCCATCAGATGGTGACCGAAAGTCACCGGCTGCGCGGACTGAAGGTGTGTAAAGCCCGGCATCACAACCGCTGCATGCTCTTCTGCTTTTTCAGCAAGAGCCTGCATCAGGTCGGTCACCTGTGCCTCAAGATCGTCCAAAGAGTCGCGTACCCAAAGACGAAAATCTGTGGCAACCTGGTCGTTACGTGAACGAGCTGTGTGAAGACGGCCAGCGGTCGGGCCAATCAATTCAGCCAGACGCGCTTCGATATTCATGTGAATGTCTTCAAGCGCACGAGAGAAGGTAAAGGTGCCCTCTTCGATCTCTGACAGAATTGTGTCTAGACCCTGAGCTATCTTTTCGGCATCTTCTGCGCTAACGATGCCCTGTGCAGCCAACATGCTAACATGAGCCTTGGACCCGGCTATGTCTTGTCGATAGAGCTTGCGATCAAAATCAATGGAAGCATTGATCTCTTCCATGATTGCATCTGGCCCTTCCGCAAAACGGCCCCCCCACATGCGGTTGCTCATGTCTAGCCTCATTATGATTTGGGTTTAATATGAAGAAACTGACAGTTACCGGAAAGTTCGGCCTCGGAAAAGGGCTTATTGCAGCATTAGCTGGATTTGTCGTCGTAGGCGGAGCTGTATGGGCGCTTAATCAGCAAAAAAGTGAGGATCCACAAGCCCTCGCCTGCTCTTCTTCAATGAATACCGCAAAAAATCTCAAGGGTTTGACCACAGGCGAAGTGGCCGCTTTCCTGCCTGCTGAGAAGCCGTTGAATCTCTCTGAGCTGAAATTCAACGATGCTGACGGCAACTTCATCACCATGGCAGACCTGAAAGGCACCAAATTACTCAACCTTTGGGCCACATGGTGCGCTCCGTGCCGCAAAGAAATGCCGCATCTGGACAAACTGCAGCGTGAAGCAGGCAGCGAAGAGTTCAACGTCATCGCCGTTAACATGGACCGTGGTGAAAACAATCCAAAGCCGCTGAAGTTCCTGAGCGATATCGGCGTGAAGGATCTGGCGTACTTCTCAGACCACACCATGGACACCTTCAACAACCTGCGCACCAAAGGCAAAGCCCCTGGCCTGCCAAGCACAATCATGATCGGTGAAGACGGCTGCGAAATCGGCACCATGTTCGGCCCCGCCGACTGGGCAGCCCCAGAAGCCTTCGCATTGGTCAACGCCGCGCTGGCTGGACAGAAAAAGGTGCAGTGAATTGAAATTCACGTAGCGGCTACTTAGATACATCTCAAAATCCATTTATCAATTTGAGATATTTATTATGCGCTACGCTGGAAATGTAATCTGGTTTGTCCTTGGAGGCTGGTACCTGGCCCTGATGTGGCTTGTGTACGGCCTCCTGTTCGCACTCACAATCATTGGCCTCCCTTACACACGAGCAGCCTGGGAAATGGCCAAATTATCGGCATGGCCCTTTGGCAAGGATATTGTGCACATAAGAGATCTGGATAACAAAGGTGCAACGCCAACCACTGTCTTAACAGGGGCCCTGGGTTTCATCTTCAACATCCTATGGCTACCGTTTGGCCTCTCGCTGTTCCTAGGCTATGTGATATCCGGCATTCTCACCTGCCTGACAATCATAGGCATTCCCTTTGGCCTTCAGTCCTTCAAACTCGCAGCAATTTCCTTCTGGCCCGTCGGACGCCGTGTTGTAACGACCCAAACAGCGGACTTGGCACGCCAATACAAAGCCAGAGAAACCCTAAACAGCTACAGATATTAGAGAAACCGGCACAGCGTGCCCTAACTCACATTGGTCGTATCAGTCGCGCACACCCTCAACCGATGCCCGTCAGGATCGGTCGCAACAAACGTGTAGCCAAAGTCCAGATCAGTGGGCTCCAGAACGATCGGAATGCCCTTCTCTTTCCAGAGACTGTAAACCTGATCAACCTCTTCCCGGCTCACATCACTCAGTGACAGTTCAAAGCCGCCAAAGGACGGTTGAGGTTTCGGGTCAATCCCCTGCGCAGACTGCAAGCCAAGTGTGACGTCGTCTCCCAAAGAAAACAGCGAAAATTCCTGAAACCTCTCAATCGGGCTGCTTTGCAGAACGTCCGCATAAAACTTGGTGCTTTTCTCCACGTCTTCGACATAGAGAATAACGCTATTCGGTTTAAACATGCTCACACCCCGTTATCTTGCAAGTCAAAGAAACAAACAGATTGCTGCAATCTCAGAATAGCCCTCGCACCAAGCAATATCTTTGATCTTACCCCTTACCCGGCACAGGACGCTCTCGCATCCGCATGAGGCCTTCTTGGGCTGCAGAGGCGACCAGAACACCATCACGCGTATAAAGGCTACCACGGCTAAAGCCACGGCCACCAGCTGTGCGCGGACTATCCTGCGTGTAAAGCAACCACTCATCAAAGCGGAAGTCACTGTGGAACCACATCGCGTGGTCTAGGCTCGCCACCTGAAGGTTTGGCACAAACACATTGATGCCATGCGGGAACAGTGCTGTATCCAGAAGCGTCATGTCAGAGGCATAGGCCAGCACACACTGGTGGATACGTGGATCATCCGGCAACCTTGAAGCCGCCCGCACCCAAACATGCTGAACCGGCTCTTGCTTCTTCCGAGAAAAATATTGCCCCAAATCCAATGGGCGCAACTCAATCGGGCGTTCCCGCTTCCAGTATTTCTGCACGGGCTCCGGTGCTTTTGAGATCAGCTCATCAGAAATTTCAGAGATCGGCATCAGATCTTCCGGCATCGGTACATCCGGCATATCAATCTGATGTTCCATACCGCTTTCAACGCGTTGGAATGAGGCAGACATAGCGAAGATCGCATGACCATGCTGGATCGCCACAACACGCCGTGTTGTAAAGCTGCCACCATCACGAATACGGTCCACCTCATAGATAATTGGCACCTTCGGATCGCCTGGACGCAGAAAATACCCATGCAGCGAATTGACCTGACGTTCTGCGCCAACCGTTCGGGAGGCAGCAACAAGGGCCTGACCAATCACCTGTCCACCAAAAACACGCTGCCACCCGCTTTGTGGGCTTGTGCCACGAAACAGATTTTCCTCTAATTTCTCCAGATCCAAAAGGTCCAGCAGATTTTCAACAGCCTTCGTCATTACAGACAAACCTATTTTTGTAGTGATTTCGATTGCATGTGAGTAGTGTGGCGCTATATCGGTAGTGTCAACGGTTAATTGGGCTAACTGAGCGATTACAGGGAAGAGTTCTATGAGCAAGAAACAGACCGCCACTGAAGACCTTTATGACGTCACCATTGGCGGCGGCGGGTATGTTGGACTGTCGCTTGCACTCGCTTTGAAGCAATCAGAACCGTCCATGAAAATCGCGCTCGTAGACCTGCGTCCACGCTCAGCGATCGAGAACGATCCACGTTCCTCGGCCATCGCGGCAGGCGCCGTGCGCATGCTCGATCAACTCGGCATCTGGTACAAGCTTGAAGATGAATCCCAGCCGATTACAGAAATGATCGTCACAGACAGCAAGCTGCACGACAGCGTGCGCCCAATCTTCCTGACATTTGCAGGCGATGTTGATGACGGCGAACCATTTGCCCACATGGTTCAGAACAATCATATGGTCGGCGCATTGCATGATGCAGCCACAGATGCAGGCGTTGACATCTTCGCGCCCGACAGTGTCAAAGACTTTGCAGTAGAGCCAGCCCACGTCAACATCACACTCGGCAGCGGCAAAACCATCCAGTCGCGTTTGATCGTGGCTGCTGATGGCGTGCGCTCCAAACTCCGCGACCTCGCAGGCATCCAATGCAATCGCTGGAGCTACAATCAAAGCGGCATCGTCACCACAATCGCACATGAACGCCCACACAATGGCCGTGCAGAAGAGCACTTCCTGCCCTCCGGTCCGTTCGCGATCCTGCCACTGAAAGGCAACCGCTCCTCCATCGTCTGGACTGAAAAGACGGCAGAAGCCAACCGCTTGGTCAATGGCGATGAGTTCACCTTTGAAATCGAACTGGAACGCCGCTTCGGTCATCATCTGGGTGAACTTAAACTTGACGGACCCCGCGCTACGTTTCCTCTGAACCTCGTGCTGGCGCGCTCTTTCGTCTCCAACCGCTTCGCGCTGGCAGGCGATGCTGCCCACGGCATCCACCCAATTGCTGGCCAGGGTCTCAACTTCGGCTTCAAGGACGTTGCAGCCCTTTCAGAGGTGCTTGTAGACGCCCACCGTCTCGGCCTCGATCTCGGTGCAGCACACATTCTGGAGCGCTACCAGAGCTGGCGCCGCTTCGACACATGGCAGATGGGCATGACCACTGATGTGCTGAACCGCCTGTTCTCCAACAACATCGACCCAGTCCGCGCCGTCCGCGATCTTGGCCTCGGCCTTGTTGAGCGCATGCCGTTCCTGAAAAAGCACTTCATCGGCGAAGCAGCAGGCCTGGCCGGCCCTTCCCCAAAACTTCTCCTCGGCAATCCGCTGTAGGTCAAATCAGGTACACGTGTGAAAGACAAACGCTCCATCCTCATCACCGGATGTTCAACCGGCATTGGTTACTCTGCTGCACACATTTTGAGAGAGAGAGGATGGCAGGTCTTTCCCACCTGTCGCAAACCAGAGGATGCAGAACGCCTGCGCTCGGAAGGCTTTGACGCATTCCATCTGGATTATTGCCAAACCGAATCTATTCAGGCCGCCGTTGAGTCAGTTCTGGCAATCACAGGCGGACACCTTGATGCCCTCTTCAACAACGGCGCTTACGGCCTGCCCGGCGCCATCGAAGATCTACCCACGGATGCCCTGCGCCGTCAGTTCGAAACCAACTTCTTCGGCTGGCACGAACTCACCCGCCTTGTCATTCCGGTGATGCGCAACCAGGGCCATGGCCGCATCGTGCAGTGCTCATCCATTCTCGGCCTCGTCGCCATGGACTATCGCGGCGCCTACAACGCCACCAAGTTCGCACTGGAAGGCTACACCGACACCCTGCGGCTGGAACTGCATGGCTCAGGCATACAGGTTTCCTTGATCGAACCGGGTCCGATTCAATCCGAGTTCTCAAAAACTGCCGTCAAAATGTTCTATGAGGAAATAGGAGAGGATACCAAGAACGCCTCCCACTTCCGCGAAAGCTACAACCGCCGCCTTTCCATGCTCGCTAAAGGCGGCACCACAAAATTCAAGCTCCAACCCGACGCTGTCGTTAGCAAACTAACCCATGCCATTGAAGCGCCCAAGGCTAAGGCACGTTATTACGTAACCGTTCCAACCCACATCATGGGCACTTTGCGACGCATCTTGCCAACCTCAATGATCGATATGATCCTGAGAAGGTCTGCAAAGTCGGAAGAGTAAGTGAACGAAACACCACGAATTTCCTCAAATCAAACTCCAGTGCCCCGTATTGCGCGCACTCGGGATTTATAACCCCAGCAAAAGAGTTACCCCATGGCACTATTTCATCCTGACAATTGCACAATGAGTGAGCGACATAAGAAAATTTATGCGTATTGCGAGCTCGCCTATACTGCTGTTGATTTCTCTGCAGCGGCCTTGTTTGTCGTTGGCAGCATTCTCTTCTTTAAAGAGGCAACCACTTATGTGGGAACTTGGCTGTTTCTGATCGGATCAATTTTATTCGGGCTCCGCCCAACAATTAAGCTCTTTCGGGAAATTGCATATATCCGCCTTGGAAAATATGAGGGCCTACCTGAAGGCACTGAGAATAATACGGGTTGGCTAAACCCCGATATGAAGTGAACCTAACCAACACGTTCGCCAACGATCAATCACAGGGCGAAATTTTAACGCAGCCGAGTTCAAATGACCTTCTTACTAGTGTTCCATGTTCTATTAGTTTTGACGTTTACAATCCGAATTCTGCTGCGAGATGATTTGTCACCACCGGTTCGCCTCGCCTGGTTCATTGTTCTGAACGTGCTGCCCTATGTCGGCATCGCCATTTACTTCCTCTTCGGAGAAACTGATCTTGGCCATCGCGCAGACAAACGCCACAAAGAGATTTTTGATGACATCCATGAAAACGCTAAGCAATTCATGGGCACGCCAGCTGATGTCGATCAGCTAATCAACCCGGAATACCGCAACAGCTTCCATTATGCTGGTTCAATAAACGGCTTTTATCCAGTTGCTGGAAACAACGCCACACTCATGGAAGATGCCACGGCTACCCGCGACAGCTTGATAGCAGATATCGATGCCGCGCAGGACTATGTGCATGTTCTCTATTACATCTGGCTAAATGACCACACGGGCACAGCACTCGCCGACGCTTTGATCAGAGCAACCCAGCGAGGGGTCGTATGCCGCGCGATGGCAGATGGTCTCGGCTCACACCAGCTCATAAAATCACAGCTATGGGAGCAGATGAAAGAGGCAGGCGTTCAACTAGCTGTCGCCCTGCCGCTGGACAAACCAGTACGAACGCTCCTGACCAGCAGACTGGACCTGCGCAACCACCGTAAAATCACGATTATCGACGGGAAAGTCACTTACTGTGGAAGTAGAAACTCAGCTGATCCGGAATTTCTGGTCAAAGCAAAATACGCTCCCTGGGTCGACATTATGCTACGTCTGACAGGGCCCATTGTGACGCAAAATCAGCTTCTGTTCATAAGCGATTGGATGCAGGCAACAGGCGAAAAGCTAAATGACTTTGAGTTGAAGTCAGAACCGGCACAAGAAGGGTTCCCGGCACAGGTGATGGGCGATGGCCCAACGGAACGCAAAGGAGCAACGCCTCAGCTCTTTGCCTGCCTTATTGCAACCGCCCGCTTCGAACTCACACTATCGACGCCCTACTTTGTCCCCGATGAAACTGTTCTGGAAGCCTTACGCGCAGCGGCTTATCGAGGCGTAAAAGTCACCTTAATTTTCCCGAAGGTCAACGACAGCTGGATCGTGGCAGCTGCAAGTCGCAGCCACTATTTCAAGCTTCTAGAGGCCGGTTGTGATCTTTTTGAATTCAAAGGCGGTCTATTGCACGCCAAGACACTCACAATGGATAACAAGATCACTTTGATCGGCTCTTCCAATCTGGATTTGCGAAGCTTTGACCTAAACTACGAAAACAACATTCTGTTGCAGGACAAGGCAATAACGAACGCTGTTCTGGGCCGACAACAGCAATACCTCGACAGTTCAGATCAGGTCTTTTTTGAAACTGTTTCCAGTTGGTCATACCTCAAGCGAATAAAAAACAACATCATCGCAACAGTCAGCCCGATCTTGTAGGACTGCTGCTAACCTGTACAAAGCTAAATGCAATCGCGATCTGGGCTCTCACCTTTTCAATAAGGTTGTTTGAGACGGGACTACGACTGTCCAATCCTAAAATTGCAATCTCTGTTATTGTTTGAAACCTTGCAGGTTCGGGAGAAATCTACAAAGTCGAAGGAATGACTAAGTCATTCCCACACACTCAAACGATCTGTTTTTTTCTGAAAGGCTGAAGCAAATGACTGCGTTCGTGCTTGCAAAAGCAATAGCCGCCCTTCAGGGCTACGTGTGTAGACAAGTTGCGAAGGCCCGATATACCGCTCCCAGCGCTTAGCAAAGAACTCGGCATTCTTCTTTTTTTGACCAATAGAATTTGGAACTGGGTGATAATCCACGCGAGATATGCCACCAAGCCTGGAAGAGCGCACAAGCAAATATCGCGGATTTTCAGTGGGGCCTAAAACTTCTCCCATTGCCTCCAAAAAGAGACGTCTCTCCGCAGGCGTCGCCCCATCCAACCGACAATAAACAACGCCCATTTTGTTTTGCGTGGACTGAATACGGAGGTTTTGAGTGCTTGTTTTTATATGCTCCATGAATTGAAGGGTTTCTAAAACGCTCCACCCTACTTGCGTGATAGATTTCTCTAAAGAACTGTTTCGAAGATATAGTCGAAAAATCTTGAAAGCCTTTGGTGCGATCATAACCGCAGCTACACCAGCACCGACCAGAATCCAAATTGCCAATGTCTCAACACCACGAACACCAGACAATATCTGCGCAATGGCAAGAGCGGCGGTTATAAGGCCTGTCATAATTAAGTATTGGATGGTTTCAAAAAACACGAAACCTTGGGGCGCGTAGTTTGAACCAACATTTTCACGCATTTCCGGTTTCGGGCTGGAACCATGCAATCCGTTGCTCCATGTGTGGCTCAGAGCGTTCCTCACTTTAGCCCGCGCTAACATGCTTTGATTAAGGCTCTCTACACCAGCACCCGTCCATTTAGTGCCAGCAAGAGCAAGCCGCTTGGAACCGTTTTCTATTGTGAAGGGCGCATCATAAGAAACGCCCTCAAATGCAAGAAACCGCCTTTGCAGCATCCTCACATCATCTCCAACATCCTGTTGAACGTCATCGAACGGATCAAAGATCTCTCGCCTCGATGTCTCTTTCGTAAAAACTGATTTCAGCTTTTCATCTAATCGCTCAATATCAACTGATGCGAGATGCCAGATATTGGCTGTTTTATTGGGTTTACTCGGATCAATACGAATAGCCCTGCCACGCATCTGATTAGAAAGCATGTAAGAGCCAACATAACTGGCTAGAATGAGGGTGTTTACGGAGGGCGCATCCCAACCCTCCCCAAGCAATGCCTGCGTTCCAACCAAGGCAGTAATTCCGCCAGCATTGAACACCTCAGTTATCAAGTGAACGATGCTTTGCTTTTGCTCTCCCTTGATATGAACGCGGACGAAATTCTTATCATGAGCTAGGTCAGAAAGCCGAATATGGCTATTATCAATGTGATTATCTCTCACCACTTGGTCAAAGATGCCAAGAGCATCTTTGGGAAGAATAATCAGAGATCCGGTCAGCACACCAAGTTTGACACCAGCGATGCTTTCGCGGCGGAGATGCTCAAAAATTGGGGCCACACCGATTTTATTAAGCGGGCCTAATTCATCCGTACCAGAAGGCAATTCGGCCTCTCGAATATAGTCCGCAAGAACCACCATGCGTAGATCATCACCAAGTTGCTTGGCTTCCATTCGAGTGATCGTAGCTATGCTCTTCAGCTTGCCAGTGCTGCTGGCTAGTATTTTTTTGATTTCCTTGGTGTCTTCAAGGTTTATTCTGCGCCGCTCAATAGCTCCTATTCGCTTAAGTTCGCGGCGAACAGCACCCAGAGTGTCATCAAATTCGGAGAAGTCATCAACATAGGAGTAAAGAACCCCACTCAGCAATACTTCAAGCCACTTGGGATCAACACCCGGAACCTCAGCCGCCCTGACTCCTAAAATGTCTAGAGCGTAATCAGGCGGAGCAAAGCCAAGCGAATTGAGAAATATAATTATCGAGGAGAAGAACTGCGGATCATCAAGAATGTCTTTAACGTGTCTCTGCGTATCACGAACCCAAGGGTGCGCAGAAAGGGCATCTAGAAAGCGCTTATTCTCCGAGAGCTTCTTAAGAAATCCTGCGGTGTTCTTTTTGAATTCCCATAGTTTCTGGTGCTCATCCTTTGTCGGAAGAGAAAAATGAACATAATCTTGATGCGGACATAAATCACCGCGTTGCACCAACTCAGGCACCGAAATCTCAGCATCTATTGGGCCGCACAACTCCTCGTACTTCTGCCACTCTTTAAAGTCGACATCATACGGAGGAGAAGCGGTCAATGCGACGGTTTTGGGCTTCACTAAGCCAGCTTTCAGCTTGATGAGCGCCTTCCACCATTCATTCCGTAGATGATGCGCTTCATCCAGCACGAGCACATTCACATTTTGCTCAGCAAGCAGTGCAATTACATCAACTGACTTAGACTGGGTTACCCTTGGCTGATCTTCTGCTTCATCTTCTGCGTCTTGAAGCTCTTCGTCGACGTCCTCATTCGAGAATGCAGCATGAAGAGCCTGATAGGTGATCACAGTCAGAAATTTTGGTTTTCTGATGTCTTTTGATATCCAATCAGGCCGCTCTTCATCCTCTGGCAAAAACAAGGATGTGAGGCGTTCTATCCATTGATTGCGGATCGTAATCGTCGGGGCAAGAATTAACGCAGGCTGGCCTACTCGCCTCATGACCTCCAATCCAAGAATAGTCTTCCCTGATCCTGGAGCTGCAACAATATGCAAGTGGTCATCATCCAGATGGGTATCTAACTCAGCGAGAACGCGCTCTTGATACTCTCTCCAGGACGCTTGGAAACTCAAATTATCAAATGTCATTTAACTGGTTGATTTCTCGTCTAAAAATCGTCGATTGATGCTATCATCATCACAAAACTGCATATAAGAACTAAATAATCTTCAGAGACAGTGGCACAAGTTCAACACGTGCACGCACATAAGAAACCCCTGATTTTTCAAAAGCTTCTCCCTCTGTGCTGAAACCGAGGCGCTGGTAGAAAGCAACAGCATCTTCTCTTGCGTCGCACCAGATGTAATCCGCTTTTTGCAAGTCAGGCTGGTTTGCTGCAAACCGTATGAGGTTGCTTCCGATGCCGCGCCCTTGCTTATCCGGCAACACCGCCAGTTTTCGCAGTCTCACAGAGGGCAGATCGAAGAAGAAAGACCCAACACCAATCAGGTTTTCTTCTTCAAATGCTCCAATATGAAGGGCCTGGTGATCTTCTGGAACCATGACCCGCTCTATCGGCGAGTCTGGCCAGAGCACTTGCTGACGTAGTTTGTATGTCAACGTTGCAGGAATGCTCCGAAAACTAATCTCTAGTTCTCTCATACTTCCCCTCACCGCTTAATCAAGGACCGGCTCATCAGCAAGCTCAGCACAAGTGCCGGTAACATCAGCATAAAGCCGCCCTGGATACCGAGGTGATCAGCGGCATAGCCGATGACGAGTGGACCGACAAGGAAACCGCCGAGAGCAATCTGCGTCATCAAGCCCACATTGACAGCAGCAGAGCGGCCCGGTTTTTCAGCAGCAGCCGTAACAGCCAGCGGAAAGCCACCAGAAACGCCCAGCCCGACCAGACCGAAACCAAGCAATGACACCGCATAGTTTGGCGAAATCACCAGAATTCCGACGCCAATGAGAGCAAGGATAACAATCCCAGCAGCTGCGATCTGAACGTCAACACGAGATCGCAACCAGTCTCCGGTTAAGCGCCCGAATGTCACCATCAGAGCAAAAGCGCTATAGGCAATACCTGCGTAACCAGCAGATAGATCAAACAGATCAGTCACATAAATCGCAGACCAATCAGCAATCGCACCCTCTGTCATTGTGATGCCAAACGCAAAGAAGCACACCGCAATCAGCGCCCCACTCGGCATCTGGAAACCACTCTCGGACTTCTCTGCAATATCTGGCTCTCGGCCTTCTGTCAGGCTGTAGGAGGTAAACAGCGCTGGTAATAGCGCCATACCACTTGCCATGAGAATGCTTTCAGATGGCCCGTAACCAACCCAGGAAAAGCCCGAGCTGATCAGACTTCCCACCAGCACACCAAGGCTCCACAAGCCATGACAACCCGACATAATGAGCTGCCCGCTCTTCCGCTCGGTCTTATCCGCAATCACGTTCATGCACAGTTCCACAAACGCCAATGCACTGCCAACAACTGCCAAATAAACAAACAGCTGCAGAATGGATTCGGCATACGTCGGCAATGGCATCAGACAGATGAACGCAAACAGGCCCGCGATCAAAAGCTGGCGCGCTCCAAACTTCTCCGTTAGTCGCCCGGCAAACATCAGCATGAACAGCAGCCCAACCGGCATTCCGACAAGAGCAAGGGCAAACTCCCCTTCACTCACCTGAAGTCTTTGCTGAATTTCTGCGATGCGTGGAAACCAGGCGCCAAGCGCGATGGGTTGAAGAAAGAAGACGCCGCGAATAAGATTCACATCGCGCGCACCAAGGACTGCTTGTTGTGTCATGGAAAAAGCTTTGAAGAGAGAAAAACGACCTATTAAATATCTAGCGTGATATTTTAGAAAAATGCAAGCTGTGTAGAGCACCTAATACAACACAACGCCGTTTGCTGACGTAACAACGCAAATCAACGCGGAATATGCGCAAAAAACGCAATTCTGCGCAAAACCTTTCAAAAGGAATTTCCGTGCCCCTTAGCGACACCACAAAAGCCAAGTTAAAGAACAGAGTTGTCTGGAGTCGCCTCGTTGGATGGGGACTTTTGTGTTATGCAACAGCAGCTTACGGCGGCATCGTTACTGCACCGGCCATCCCCGAATGGTACGCCTCTCTCAACAAACCATCCTTCAATCCCCCTGATTGGATTTTTGCGCCGGTCTGGTCCGTTCTTTACGCACTTCTTGGCATCAGCATCTGGCTGGCCACTGAATTTCAACAGACTGGCACCAACGAGGCAGCCAAACCACCTTCGAAAACCAGCATTCAGCTAACTTTCGTTATAGTGTTGTTTTTAAATGGCATTTGGTCCTGGGCATTCTTCGGACAGCAAAACCCTGCACTTGGCCTTATTGTCCTTATCATCTTGCTCGCGCTAAGTTTTTTCACTTTCCGCCTATTTTATAGAGCGCAAATCTTTGCAGCGTGGCTATATCTGCCCTATCTCCTTTGGGTTAGCTTTGCAGCCGTCCTGAATGCCTCTATTGTGGTTCTGAATTAATCCAACACCTCAATCGAGACTTTTATTATTGGAGATTTTGATGAGCGGTATTGTTGCCACTCTAGTTCCTATTGCTCTATTCGCCGTCGCTCTGGTCCTCGCCCTCGGCCTTTGGAACATGATGCGCGGTGGAGATCCAAACCGTTCGCAAAAGCTTATGAGATATCGTGTTCTGTTGCAGTTCGCAGCTATCATATTGATTATGCTTTCCGTTTACTTCGCAAGCACATCCTGATTTTGGTTTGAAACTGGTAGAAAATGGTCACTCTCAATAAGATCTATACAAAAACTGGCGACGACGGCACCACTGCACTTGGCAGCGGAGAGCGCAGGCAAAAGCATGATCTGCGCATTGAGGCCTACGGAACCGTTGATGAAACCAACTCAGTCGTCGGCATAGTCCGCCTGCACGCATCCAAAGAGATGCCAGTGCTGGATGAGCTGCTTGGCCGTATTCAGAATGACTTGTTTGATCTCGGCGCCGATCTGGCAACACCAGACACCGGCGAAGACCTCGGATACGAACCTCTGCGCATCACAGTTAATCAGGTAAGCGCTCTGGAAGACGCAATCGACCAGATGAACGTTGAGCTTACACCGTTGAAATCATTTGTATTACCGGGTGGTACACCGTTGGCAACGCACTTGCATCAAGCCAGAACCGTCTCTCGCCGCGCTGAGCGCCTCGTTGCTGCGCTCTCTCAAAAAGAGAAGGTCAACAAGCAAGCCCTGCAGTACCTCAACCGCCTCTCCGACCTCTTCTTTGTTGCATCTCGCTATGCAAATTTGAAGGGCGAAGGCGACGTTTTGTGGGTAGCGGGCAAAAACAGATAGCGATTTTTTGATGAAAAAATCGACCAAAGGTACCTGACGAATAGGTAAACTATCAACACTTATGGACAACTATCTTCACCTTAAGACCACTTGGCCTTATACATTGGTTGAAACCCAATACCTATTTACCCTAGGCGATCGTTGACAGCCCCAAAATTGCTCAGTACGGTCGCCGCAAATGTAATGCAATTTGCATTCCCTTTTGGCTCTGGTAGCCCGGCGGAAGCTGTGTCTTATCAACTTGGTGGCGACGCATACTCCCCTGCATTTCTAGTGGAGGTTCTAGGAACATGAAAATTCTCGTGCCCGTAAAACGGGTCGTTGACTATAACGTAAAAGTTCGCGTGAAAGCGGATGGCTCCGGCGTTGAACTCGCAAACGTCAAAATGTCCATGAACCCCTTCGACGAAATCGCCGTTGAAGAGGCTCTTCGCCTGAAAGAAGCTGGTAAAGCAACAGAAATCATTGTTGTTTCCATCGGCCCTAAGCAGGCGACTGAAACGATCCGCACCGGCCTCGCAATGGGCGCTGACCGCGGTATTCTCGTTCAGACCGACGACATCGCCGAGCCTCTCGCAGTAGCTAAGGTTCTCAAAGGCATCGTTGACGAAGAAGAGCCAGGTCTCGTTATCCTCGGCAAACAGGCGATCGATGACGACTGCAACCAGACTGGTCAGATGCTTGCTGCACTTCTGGGCTGGGCACAGGGCACATTCGCTTCTAAGGTTGACCTTGGCGATAACACAGTAGACGTCACCCGCGAAATCGACGGTGGTCTGCAGACTGTTAAGCTGAACATGCCAGCGATTGTCACCACTGACCTGCGTTTGAACGAGCCTCGCTACGCTTCTCTGCCAAACATCATGAAGGCAAAGAAAAAGCCGATTGCTGAGAAAACACTGGCGGACTATGGCGTAGACGCTACACCTCGCCTCAAGGTTCTCAACACTGCTGAGCCTGATGCACGCAAGGCAGGCGTTAAGGTCGCTTCCGTTGATGAGCTGGTAGACAAGCTCAAAAACGAAGCTGGCGTTCTTTAAGATAGGTCAAGAGGAGTTAGCATTATGACCACGCTTCTTGTGGCTGAACATTCCAATTCTGCTTTGAACGAAGCAACGGCTAAGGCACTGACAGCAGCTGTAGAAATGGGCGGCGACGTTCATATTCTCGTTGCTGGTAAAGACTGTGGCGCAGCAGCTGAAGCTGCTTCCAAACTGTCTGGCGTTGCTAAAGTTCTTGTTGCTGACGACGCAGCATATGAGCACCAGCTTGCTGAACCAGTTGGCGATCTGATTGTTGCACTTGCTGCTGATTATGATGCTGTTGTTGCTGCTGCGACAACCAATGGCAAAAACACTCTGCCACGCGTTGCTGCTAAGCTCGACGTGATGCAGATCTCTGAAATCATTGCCGTTGAATCTGCAGACACGTTCAAGCGTCCAATCTACGCAGGTAACGCAATTCAGACTGTACAGTCTGTTGATGCGAAGAAGGTTCTGACTGTTCGTACAGCATCCTTCGCCGCAACTGCTGAAGGCGGCTCTGCTCCGGTTGAAGCTGCTGCAGCTTCTGCTGATCCGGCAATTTCCTCCTTCGTGGGTGAAGAAATCGCAGCTTCTGATCGTCCGGAACTCGCAGGCGCTAAGATCATCATCTCAGGTGGTCGTGCTCTCGGTTCCGAAGAGAAGTTCAACGAAGTCATCACCCCTGTTGCTGACAAGCTCGGCGCAGCAATCGGTGCATCCCGTGCAGCTGTTGATGCTGGTTACGCACCAAACGATTGGCAGGTTGGCCAGACCGGTAAGGTTGTTGCACCTGATCTTTACATCGCTTGCGGCATTTCCGGTGCAATTCAGCACCTTGCAGGCATGAAAGATTCCAAGATCATCGTCGCGATTAACAAGGACGAAGAAGCACCAATCTTCCAGGTTGCTGATTACGGACTTGTCGCAGACCTGTTCGAGGCTCTTCCTGAACTGGAAAAAGCCCTCTAATCATATTTGATTAGCTTTTCAGGAACCCCGGGATGTTAATATTTCATTCTGGGGTTCTTGCTGTTTGAGGCAAGACTTGCGATGTATGTTGTTACGAGAACGTCAAAGCACGTTTAATCGATGCTTGTAAGAATTTGGATCTGACAATGGTGGTCGAAGTAAAGAAAGTCGGTGTTATTGGCGCCGGTCAAATGGGCAATGGCATCGCACACGTAAGTGCTTTGGCAGGATACGATGTCGTGCTTCACGATATCGATCAGGATCGTATCGACAGAGGCCTGGCCAGCATCAATGGCAATATGGCACGTCAGATCTCAAAGGGCACGATCACTGAAGAAGATCGCGACCTCGCTCTTACCCGTATCAAGACATCTGACGATGTTAAATCCCTAAGCGATGCAGACCTCGTTGTTGAAGCTGTGAGTGAAAACGAGCAGGTCAAACGCAAGGTTTATCAAAGTGTTTGCCCAATTCTGAAGCCTGATGCCATCCTTGGCACAAACACTTCGTCTATTTCCATCACGCGTCTGGCATCTGCTACAGACCGTCCGGAAAAATTCATCGGTATCCACTTCATGAATCCGGTTCCGCTTATGGAACTCGTTGAGCTTGTTCGTGGCATTGCAACCAGCGATGAAACCTTTGAACTTTCCAAGGGCTACACCCTTGGCTTGCATAAGACGATTGCAGTTTCAGAAGACTTCCCAGCATTTATGGTGAACCGTATTCTGCTGCCAATGATCAACGAAGCGATCTACACACTCTATGAAGGTGTAGGTTCCGTTGAAGCAATCGACACAGCAATGCGCCTGGGTGCAAATCACCCGATGGGCCCGCTGCAACTGGCTGATTTCATTGGTCTGGATATCTGTCTGTCCATCATGCAAGTGCTGTACGAAGGCCTCGCAGACAGCAAATACCGCCCATGCCCACTACTCGTGAAGTACGTTGAGGCAGGCTGGCTTGGACGCAAAACTCAGCGTGGTTTCTATGACTACCGCGGTGAGGTTCCAGTCCCTACGCGCTAAAGCGTTTATAAGACACACAAAAGCCCGCCACTTGAGCGGGCTTTTTTATTGCTGCGGTTCAGCTGGTTACTTAAACGTACCGCTGAATCCACCAATGGAAAGTGGATTATCCATCATCGCAGTGCGGTCAGGCGTGTCGGCAGCAACACCACCAGTGAATGCATCAAACATCTTCTTCACAAAGCCCTCAGAAAGGCCTTTGGTAATGAAGACGAGCCGCGTTCTCTGATCCGCATCAGGCCATTCTGCAAGCCGTGCAGGTGGATGGAAGACATGCTGCACCCCATGGATCACCAAAGGCTGATCCGGGTGTTCTACAGTCTTTATAATCCCCTTAACGCGCAAAAGCTTAGGGCCATGTGCAGAGCGCAGTAGATCTAGGAACATCTCCAGTGCAGCATTGGGGATCGCGCTGTCAGTCTCAAGCGTAAAGGCGCGAACATCTTTACCATGGCGGTTTGGGTCGTGATGGTGATGGTGTCCATGATGATTATGCGAAGCGTGCTCATCTTTGTACGCCTCTTCCCTCAACCACTTCTGAACATCTGGGATTTTGCTCTCAGGATTGTACAGTCCGCAATTGATGAGAGCAGCAGCCGTTGCAGAGCCATCTTGAGCATTGAGCACAGTTGCGCCAGGGTTCAGATGCTTCAGCTCAGCCAGTAAATTATCAGAAGGCTCCTGCAAATCCGTCTTCGTCATCACGACACGATCAGCAACAGCAACTTGTTTGACTGCTTCCTCATGAGAATGGATCGTATCCAGACCGTTGACGGAATCGACTAATGTCACCACGCCATCAAGCCGATATCTCATGACCAAATACGGATGCAGCATCACAGTGTGCAACACAGGCGCTGGGTCGGCCAAACCGGTTGTTTCAATAATCACACGGTCGATTTTCTTCATGCGGCCATTGTCGATACGGCGCAGAATATCTTCCAGCGTGTTGATGAGATCACCACGGATAGTGCAGCACAAACAACCAGATGATAGCTCTATAATCCCATCATCAATGGTATCTACGAGCAAATGATCCAAACCGATCTCACCAAACTCATTGATGATGACCGCTGTATTTTCCAACACTGGCTCTTTGAGAATTCGATTAAGAAGCGTTGTTTTACCTGCTCCCAGAAAGCCAGTAATGACGCTCATTGGGATCGGGGTTGGCGGGCTCCGCCTCTCTTGGGTACTAGCCATAATTCTGCACTGCCTGTAGCTACGGTGACTGCGTTTTACCGAAGGCAGACGTATTAGCATAGAGCCCACCCGGGCTGCCAAACAAATCTCGTTTAGAAGTCGATTTCAAAGGCCGCAAAGAAGCCCCCTTGCCCACAGGCACATTAAGTTGCTGAATGCCTCCAATCGGTGCAGGCTCCGAACCCTTTCGCGAACCTGGTTTCGGCATTGGCAAAGGCACTGCATTTCCAAGCTTTTTAAGCGCGACAACAGGGTGCTCATTGCCAATACGCACAGTCACGGGTGCATATGACTTCAACTGTGGGCCCAGAATTTCTTCATAGACCAAACCCCAGTTCACTTTCTTCTTGGAAAGACGAATAGATTTGCCGCGTGGGCTCGGACTGGCCGCATCAGCATAAGCCATCATGCTGGCAGAGCCACGTTTTGTCCCAAAGCGATCAACGAGCTGTTGAGCCGTTGGCTTAGCATTGCGCTTACAGTAGTGGTCTTTTGGTGGGTTGATATTCCCACTCCCACGGAACGCCGTAATCTTGGTTCCTGCTGTCTTCTTGAAACCATTATCAATGAGTTTCTTTGCAAACGCTGAACGCTCCAGGCTGGAAGCAGCCCCCAGAACAACAGCGATAACTGTTCTTCCATTGCGTGTTGCAGAAGTCGCTACATTGAAACCGGAATTACAAATATACCCAGTTTTCAAGCCATTAGCGCCAGCAGTACGCAGAAGAAAGTCTCTGTTTCCAGACCGAAATGTCCTTCGGCCAAATCGAATTCCCGGGTGACTCATATAAGAACGATACTGCGGAAACTGGTTCCACAGAGCACTTGCAAGCAGCGCCATATCACGTGCGGATGAAACCTGACGATTATCTGGTAGCCCGTGAGGATTGACAAAATTAGTATGCGTCATCCCCAGCCGACGCGCAGTCGCATTCATCTGGCTGATAAAGCTTTCTTCAGTGCCACCTACCCGTTCAGCAACAGCTACTGCAATATCATTGGCTGACTTTACGAGGATCATTTTCAAGGCATTGTCGAGCGTGATTGTTGTCCCGACTTTGAAGCCCATCTTACTCGGTGGTTGATTGAGTGCGTTTTGAGAGACCATCACCATATCGCTCATGGCCATCTCACCCTGAGAGATACTCTTAAAGGCGATATAGGCGGTCATCATCTTTGTTAGGGAAGCTGGGTACCAACGGTCGAAAGCGCCGTTCTGCTCCAAAACGCGACCATTGTCGGCATCCATCAACAGCCATGCAGCAACATCTGCACGAGCATTTGTCAGCACGGAGGCCAAAGCTATTGCAAAAACAGCAAAAAATCGAAGCTTCTGGGCAATCCAATTAACCGAAAAATTCACGATCTTACCGCTCCACGCCTACCAGTTTATGCAGCAAACAACCATTGCATAGCTGTCTTCGATAGCTCAGTTGCTAGTTTAGTTTCATGAACAGCCCAAGCTACCGTTAGGTAATACAGTAGGGGTAAACAATAAAAACTATGTCACCAGACACCGGCAATAAAGATTGGTGTCTCTCCCGAAATATTGGGGTCACAATATCAGTAAAAGCCCGCCATTTCCAAACATTTCAGGACATTCTCTTGCAATGGTTATTTTGTGAAATCAAACTAACAAAGAGACACTGTCGCAATCACCCCTTCAGTTGTAAGGGGCTCTTCTTTTTACTCACCTCAGCGTCGATCAACTTTGCCTATTTAAAGCTGCGCACCTTGTAATCTGAAAGCTTATCCTCAAGTCGCAGTCATTCTTGCTTTTCTTTTTCACCGTCAACGCAGATGATCGGATCCAAGAGGAGGATCTTATGTACAAAGTTATTGGCCACCCGCAATCAAGAACCATGCGGGTACTCTGGTTATTGGAAGAACTGAATTTGCCTTATGAGGTCGTGCCCAACAAACCTCATCAGGAAGATGTTTATGCCGTAAATCCATCAGGCAAGATTCCTGCCCTGATCGTTGACGGAGAAACCATTTACGATTCAACGGCAATCTGTACTTATTTAGCAGACAAACATTCCAGCCTGTCATTCCCATCAGGAACTTTAGATCGCGCCCGGCAGGATAGTTTTACAAACTTCGCCCTTGATGAAATGGACTCCATTCTCTGGATGGCTGCAAAACACTCATTTATTCACCCTGAAGACCAACGCGTACCAGACATTAAACCTGCTTGCCGATTTGAATGGAACAAATCGATGAAGCTGCTTGAGAAACGCCTTGGCGAAAACACTTGGGTGACGGGCGAAACTTTCACAATTGCTGATATCATCATCGGCCATTGTGCAGTCTGGGCTAAAATCTCCAAGTTTGAATGGCCAGAAGGACCTGTCAGCGAATATTTTTCAAGGGCTTTAAGTCGACCAGCTCTTGCAAAGGCTAATGAAAAAGCTACGGCAATGCAATAACCTGCTGAAGTAGGAGGGTGGCCCAGCCCACCCTCTCCCACCATTTCAGCGCGATTAGAAATTGAGTAGCACTTGAAGCTACCAAATAATTTCAATACATTTTTTTGAATAATAAATACTCAAGTCATGTGCACACCATATCTTTAACAGGGTGTATTGATATGATTGAAGGAATTTACTTACCAGGTGTGCTTGCTGCGGGAATCGCTTCATATATTTTTGGTTCTATTTGGTACTATGTGCTTTCATATTCCTGGATGAATGCTATTGGCATATCAGAAGAAGACGTTCAAATGTCTCCTTTCACTTACGTCATTACTTTTCTCTGCGAAATGATCATGGCTTTCGTCCTTGCCGGAATTCTCGTCTACTCAGGCTCAGTCACCATTGCCAGTGGCGTGACTGCAGCAATCGTAATCTGGGGCGGCTTTGTACTCACAGGCCTGATCGTCAATCACAAATTCCAACGAGCCTCATGGATGCTTACGCTCATCGATGCAGGCCATTGGCTCGGTGTTTTGATGGTTCAAGGCATGGTTTATGCGCAGATATCTGGTTAATTCCGGATACCTAGACATCTCGTATCGCTGAATTTTCGTAGGCCAAACGAACCTAGAGACAAAGGGACCTACGAAAGTTCGAAGCATATTCGCTAGACGCCCCAACGGCAGCTGCCCATAATACGCCACAGGAGTTGGGTATGTGATTACCCGTGGAGGAAATGGGGAGATTGACCATGACTGGTGATGTATATCCAGTACCGGCTGAGATTGCCGAAAACGCCCTGCTCAACAACGAGCAGTACTTGGAAATGTACAAGAAGTCCGTTGAAGATCCCGACGGGTTCTGGGGAGAGCACGGAAAACGGATTGACTGGATTAAGCCTTATTCCAAGGTCAAAAACACGTCCTACGACTACCACAATGTTTCCATCAAATGGTTTGAAGACGGCACGCTGAACGTAGCAGCCAACTGCATTGACCGTCATCTGGCAGAGCGCGGCGATCAGCCAGCAATAATCTGGGAGGGTGATGAGCCGGATCAAAGCAAGACAATCACTTACAAGCAACTGTCTGAAGAAGTGAACCGTTTTGCAAACGTCATGCTTGCAAATGGCGTGCAAAAAGGCGATCGTGTCACTGTCTACATGCCAATGATCCCTGAAGCAGCCTACGCAATGCTCGCGTGTGCCCGTATTGGCGCAGTTCACTCTGTTGTGTTCGGCGGTTTCTCACCTGACAGCTTGGCCGGACGTATCGAAGACTGCAAATCACGCTTTGTCATCACAGCTGACGAAGGTGTCCGCGGTGGCAGAACAGTACCTTTGAAAGAAAACACTGACCGCGCAATCGAAAAATGCGGCAATGTCGACAAGGTCTTCGTTGTGAAACGCACCGGTGGCAACGTCAATATGATGGAAGGCCGCGATCTCTGGTATCACGAAGAAACCGAAAAAGCTTCTGCAGATTGCCCTCCAGCAGAGATGAACGCGGAAGATCCGCTCTTCATTCTCTACACCTCTGGCTCAACAGGCCAGCCAAAAGGTGTGATGCACACGTCTGGTGGTTACCTCGTTTATGCCTCCATGACGCATGAATACGTTTTTGACTACCACCCAGGCGAAGTCTATTGGTGTACGGCTGATGTTGGTTGGGTCACAGGCCACAGCTATATCCTCTACGGCCCACTCGCTAACGGTGCAACAACGCTGATGTTTGAGGGGGTTCCAACCTACCCGACAGCAGGTCGTTTCTGGGAAGTTTGTGACAAACACAACGTCAACATCTTCTACACCGCCCCAACCGCAATTCGCGCATTGATGGGCGCAGGTGATGAATATGTAACCAACACATCCCGCAAATCATTGCGCGTTCTAGGATCCGTAGGCGAACCAATTAATCCAGAAGCATGGTTATGGTACAACAACATTGTCGGCGAACAGCGCTGCCCAATCGTTGATACCTGGTGGCAAACCGAAACCGGCGGTATCTTGATCACACCACTACCAGGTGCAACAGATCTCAAGCCAGGCTCCGCAACACGCCCATTCTTCGGCATTCAACCAGCCATTGTTGACGCAGAAGGCAACTTCCAGGAAGGCGCAACTGAGGGCAACCTCGTCATAACGGACAGCTGGCCAGGCCAAATGCGAACCGTCTATGGAGACCATGAGCGCTTCGTCCAAACATACTTCGCGACCTACAAAGGTTTCTACTTTACTGGCGATGGCTGTCGTCGTGACGAAGATGGCTACTACTGGATCACAGGCCGGGTTGATGACGTGATCAACGTATCTGGGCACCGTATGGGGACCGCTGAAGTTGAAAGCGCCCTCGTCGCCCATCCAGAGGTCTCAGAAGCTGCAGTAGTTGGTTATCCGCATGACGTGAAGGGACAAGGCATCTACGCCTATGTAACCCTCATGGAGGGCTTGGAGCCTTCTGAAGAACTGAAGAAGAAACTGGTCAAGCATGTCCGCGCTGAAATCGGCCCAATTGCCTCCCCAGATCTCATCCAGTTCGCCCCGGGCCTGCCAAAGACCCGCAGTGGTAAAATCATGCGCCGCATCCTCCGCAAAATCGCAGAGGACAGCTTCGACAACCTCGGCGACACTTCAACCCTAGCCGACCCAACCGTCGTAGGCGACCTAATCGACAACCGCCAAAACAAAGCTGAAACTGTATAAGTAAAGCTAATTGAGAGCAGCCCAGAACACAAAACCCCGCCGATA
>NZ_LMCK01000088.1:0-296 GCF_001623165.1 Pseudovibrio sp. WM33 | reverse complement strand
TGCGCACAGTATCAAACAGCGTCAGCAACGCTTCATATTCCTGTGTGTGCTCCATGCGTTCACTCAAAACCACGCTCATGGAATAGACTAAATTTTTGAGGTGGTTGGCTGTGAGGTGAAGCTGGTCCACTTCATTGCGAAGGGACGTATGGGCGCATTTCTCTTTACCAGTATCAGTCATCAAAATACCCTCGTTACAGGCTTGTTGAACAAACCACTCAACAGAGAGCTTTCGACAACCCACTGGCGAGCGGGAGGTTCGAAACCTGGTAACGACAGGCGGGTTTATTCCCCCG
>NZ_LMCK01000087.1:0-651 GCF_001623165.1 Pseudovibrio sp. WM33 | reverse complement strand
CTAACTTTCAAACCGGACCACTCAAGTGGGGCTGATCAGGCGCAGCAATCGTTTCTTGAACCAGTTTGAGCGCGAAGCCATCTGGCATATGTATGGACCAGATCTGTATGATCAAATCTACAGGCGGTGATGATGATTAACTGGTACATAGATAAAGTTTCTGATCTGGGAGACTGGATTGGGAAAGAAAAGCGCCGTGTCCATGTGCTGATGGCACTCGCCGACTTTGCTGGTTTAGCTGTTGTCTGGGTATTTATATCCGCCACAGTTACCGCTTTGAGTGTTTCTGACGCTCAAGGAGAACTTCTCACTATTTTGCGCGGGAAAAGTACTTGGGCTCTTGCAGGTCTTTGTATTCCGTTAGGACACTACGCCCTGACTTCCTGGGGTGAGAACTGGATCAAGCGCTCGGCCAAAAGCTTCTCGGTCACCTTCTTAACCGTAGCTGTTGGCGGGGCACTTCTTGGGATCGTGATCACCGACTATGTCCGCACTCACGCCATCACGGCGGGGTATCGCTCCTGCGACCAAACTTTCCTGAATGACTTTCAGCGCGAGAACGAAACACTGGTTGCTTCTGGTGTGCTGTGTCCGTCAACCTCTTCTGCCGGCAAACCCTATCCACCGCCGATAGTGATGCACCAACTCAAT
>NZ_LMCK01000086.1:20544-132734 GCF_001623165.1 Pseudovibrio sp. WM33 | reverse complement strand
CTCTACATAAAGGGCGAAGGCGCCTTTATGCAACAACGCCCATAAGACCGCCCTATTTTTCACTCACCCCAAATCGACCCCTTCTACAGGTGGCGATGGGCGGGTTGAAGGCTTTCTTCTGTGAGAATCACAACCAAAGGGCGTCGTACTTCTGAGGCGCGCAGAGTGTTAATTTTCCGGAATCAGCCACAAAGACGCATTGTTATTTCGCAAAAATTGACCATTCAGCCATTCGGAAGATTCAAATTTTCGGCGGTGTGGGAAAGAATAATCGTTTAAAATCAGTTAGAACAGCAGTTTGTATCGTAAAAGTAAAATATAATACTAGTACGATATTAAAATGTATGTATTATCGTATCATATTCTCACTGAGGCATTTCAGCTCAACCCTGGAGAAAGTTTTGTATAAAAATCATTGCTACATGCCGTTCATTCTGTACCCGCCTGACATGTATGACGTGTCCGACCCGGAGTTGCAGACCGAGCTTGACACCAGTCTCGATCTCACCACGGACGGCACAGACTTCGTCATGTACTTGTCGGTCCCCTATTGCCGCGTTCGTTGCAAGGCATGTCCCTATTTCGTGGACCTCTTGCCGAAGAACGCAGACAAAAAAGCCGACCTGATGGATCGCTACGTCGATGCGCTGGTACTTGACCTGAAGCGCCACGCCGCAACCGAACGCTGGGGTAACGCGACCCTGCGCGGGGTGTATATTGGCGGTGGAACAGGCTCGCTTCTCGAAATTCACCACATGGACAAGGTGCTCGGCACCCTGTCGCGGTACTTCCGCTTGGCCGATGATTGCGAAATCACGCTCGAAGGCAATGCCGAAGATTTCACCCCCGAAAAAGCCGACTACGTCGCCAAATCCATCATCAACCGCGTGTCGCTCGGCGCACAGTCCTTCCAACCCAAAGTCCTGAAGACCGTAGGCTCCCCGCATCAGGCCAACCAAACCATCGAAGCTATTCGCATGCTTCAGGATGCCGGGCTGGAGCACATCTCGCTCGACATGATGTACAACATGCCCGACCACACCGTGGAAGACTGGCGCAAGGATTTCGAGGTTATTAGCGAGCTCGGCATCAAGCACCTGACCACATACCTCTACCGCGTTACCCCGGGCACACAGCAGGAAAAGCTGATTCAGGCCGGAAAGGTCAGCCCCGTCGCCGACCCCGAAAGCGACGAAGTGCATCAGATGCAGGCGATGATCGCCGAGTTTGCCAAGCAGGCTGGTATGAACAACTACATGCTCGAGCACTACGCGGAGCCGGGCTATGAGTCGAAATACAACCGGTATACCATGCGCGAATGTGTCGATGCGCTCGGGGTGGGCGCAGGCGCCTACTCGTTCATCAACCAGCGCCGGACCGGAACAGCGAAGGACGTGGATGGGTATATCGCCGCTGTCGAAAACTGTGATCCCACCTTCACCACCGCTTCGATCCAACTGACGCCCCTGATGAGCCGTCAGCGCTACATGATCTTCAACCTTCTCTACTACCGGATCGACAAGGATCACTACGCCAAGAACTGGGGCAACGATCTGGCCGAAGATTTCCCGGAGATTCTTCAGGGCCTGCTGGACGATCGCCTGATGCGCGACGAAGGCGACGCCTACGTGGTGACGGAACTGGGCCGTGCCTGGCTTCAGAACATCATGCTCGAATTCTTCGACGAAAGCATGTGGGAGAACTCCGTCGCCCTGCAACAGCAGCAAAGCAGCTGGGCCATGAACGATCACATGATCACCCTTGGCGCTTCCAAGAAAATCCATTGGCTGGAAAAGGCTTGAACCAATGCTGAAACGTATCGACTTGCAGCGCTCCGTCAGTGACGTGGCCAATGTTTTCTTCGAACTGGGTGTTCTGGACGATGTGTCCGAACTGACCGATCTGAGCGCGGACCTGCGTGACGATCTGGGCTGCGACAGCCAGGAAATCGTCTCCGCCTGCGAACTCGTGTCAGCTCTCGCGCTGACCGCAGAACCGCTGGACGACACCATGGTGGAAAGCGTTCAGGATCTGGTCGCCCACCTCAGCGCGGCGCGCGACCCGTGGCTACCCACAAACGAGCCCTTCGTCATGCAGGGCTCCACGATTATCGAACAGGATGTGGACACGGTGTTCGGCTATATTCGCGACTATCGCGACTGGCCGGATGTGCTCGCGCATGTGACCATGATCGAGCCCGAAACCGATGACGGAAAGTTGCAGAGCTTCCGCATGCACATCGCCGAACTTGGAAGCGGCGACGAGTACTACGTCCAGTCCTGGCGCTACGTGAACGAACAATACCGGATCGTCGACTTCCTTCAGCCGCGCCCGCCGGAAGGGTTCGTCACCCACAAAGGCGGCTGGCGCTTCGAACCGCTGGCGGACGGCAAGACCCGGCTGATCAGCTTCCACGGCTTCGAACTCGAGGAGGATGCATCCGCCGAAGACAATGTCGCGCTGATCCGCAAGCACATCAATGCAGCACTGAACACCTGGGCGCGTTGGGGCAATGCCTGATCTTTGCCTCAACCTACTGACCAAGATCGAGACTCCAGCGGGAACCGCCCCGCTGGACAGGATCTGGTCGCTTGATCTGTGGCTCGCGTCGCTGGCCCGGGTCAAGTCCGTCGAAAACATTGTCGAAAGAGGAAAGGATTATCAACGTTTCGATCTGGTCTTCGATGCCGATCGCCCGGTGCCGGACCGGGTCACTGTCGAGCGTCACCGCCGCGAGAATGCCGTGGACGTGGTGCATCTGGTGCCGCCTCCCGGGATCACTGCGCTGCGGGCCACCTGGTGGACAGAAGCAGAGCAAGGCGACGTTCTGTTCGCAAAGCGCAGCATGCTGCTGGATGAGGCCGCCTACGGCCCGGCACTCGGGCGCAAGATGTTCGGCATCTTGCGTGAAAACCTCGAAACCCTTATCGGAGAAACGCCATGCGTCCCCGCGTAGCCATCGTCGGAGGCGGTGTGACCGCCGGTCTCGCAGCGTCGGTTCTGTCGCAGACCAATGACGTCATTGTCTTTCGCCCTACGGACACTTCGGCCAGTCCAATCCCGGAGATCGTGCCGCGCCGGGCCTTTTTCGAAGGCGCCTTCCTTGGTCCCAAGGAAGAGAAGCGCATCATTCGCGCCGCCGCTTCCCCGGTCTGCTGGGTGGCCTGGCGCAACGGTACGAAAGGACAAAAACACAAAGCCACAACCAATAGCCAATATTTCATTTACGACAAAGGCCGCCTCGCCAAGATCCTGCTGGACGCGGCACCGGTTCATTATCAGGTCGAGGAGGATATTCCCTCCATCGGAGCGCTCACCGGCTATCCTGCTGTTCTCGACTGCCGCGGCGCCAAGGCCGTGGCTGCGGACAAGGCGTATCAGACCGCGCGCAAGGGAGTTGCACTCACTTGCTGCACCTATGTCATCGCCGAGCGGCCCCCGTCGCTCGATCCGGAAACCATGGAGTTCTGGGCAGAGACCACGGCGTCCGGTCACCGGCGGACCTTCTATGTGGTGCCGGTTGGTGGTTCGATGGTTTCGTTGGGCTGCTCCAGCGCACCTTCCGACGCCTTCGACCACGCGGCGCTTCTGGAAGCCGCCGCGCGATCGGGGCTTTCGATCAACGAGTCGAGCATCCGCATGTCCGGCAACGCCACGCCGCATCCGACCATTGTGCACAACAGCCTCAGCCATGTCAGCCCTCTGGGCGATGCGCGCGGTCTGCCCTGCCCCTTGACGGAATACGGCACGCTCAAGGCTCTGTCGCAAATTGCGGAGATCAGCGGCGGCAAACGCTTTCCGACTGAGACCCTGCGCCGCCCGATCAGCCGGGAGGTCGATCCTCACATTCCAATGGAGTTGTTCGCATGACGGGATTTCAATGCATCTCGACCGCGCTTTATCCGGGCAACGGCGAGCCGGTGGCCATCGAGGTCGATACACTCGATCACGCAGCCGGAGTGGCCCATCTCTGCAAGGGGTTCGACATCGATCCCGAAGACTGGCCGGACGGTTACGGGATTTCCAACGAGATCGTGACGCTGTCTACGCATCAGGGCACGCATATCGACGCACCTCTGCACTATGCCCCGGGCATGTCGGATATCGCTGCGGCTCCGATCGAGAACTTCATGGGGCAGGCGGTCATCTTCACCGAACGAAGCTCGACGGGGCACGAAGTCGATATCGACATGGCGGACTATCTGCGCAAGCTCGACGCTTATGCCGGTCAGGCAAAGGCGGTGTTCTTCATCACCGGCGCCTACGAGCGCTATGGCGAGACCAGCTATTTCACCGACTTCAAAGGCGTGCCAGCGCGCTATGTCTCGACGGCGCTGGACCGAGGCTACACCCTGATCGGCACCGATGCCTTCAGCCTCGACCCTCCGTTTGCGGTGATGTCGAAGGCCTTTGTGGAAAGCCGGGATCAAGCCGACCTTTGGCCTGCGCATGTTCTCGGCCGGACCCGGCCTTACTACCAGATCGAGCGCCTCTGCGACCTCAAGGATTTCGAGACGGCAGAGCTCGTCGAATTCATCGCTCTTCCAGTGAAACTTCATTGCGGCGCAGCCTGGACCCGCGCCATTGCTAGGATTCTGAAATGACACGTCTTTATATCGAAAATGCCGCAGCTGTCGGACCGCTGGGCGCCAATCTCGAAGAGATCTGGAGCGCGGTTCTCGCCGGCAAGACCAGCTTCGGTCAGGTCAATCTTCCGGGCAACCGTGCCTTTTGCGCCGCTGAAACCAAACCTGGCACCGGGTCGGACATCGCCGCCTATGCACCGCTCTACAACGATGCCATTCGTGGGCTGGTGGCCGATCTGCAGATTACCGAGCCTGTCGACGCGATCTTTTTCGCAACTGCCGTTGGCAATCTGGGGCAGGTGGAAAACAAGGTTTACAGCAAGGCTCAGGTCTCCCTTGACGATCTCGATTTCTCCAAGGTGGAAGAGGTCTTCAAAGAGACCGCTGCATGGGGGCCCGAGACCCGCTTCGTCTCTGTCCCGACCGGCTGTTGTGCCGGTCTTCAGGCCACGGGACTGGCCAAGACCACCATGGCCCGCATGGGGCTCAAGCGCGCCGTGATCATGTCGCTCGACTTCGGCCTGACGCCGTTGGCCTTGGAAGCATTCTCCAAGATCAACGCCACCACGGCCTTCGCACACGGGATCAATGCCAGCCCCTCGCGGCCGTTCTGCCAAAACCGCGATGGCTTCCTCTTTGCCGATGGCGGCGGCGCCATTCTCATCACAACAGAACCCTCGGACGCGCCAATGCCCTGCATCAGTGGTTATGGTTGCGTGTCCAGCGCCTATCACATGACCGACATCGCCACGGATGGCGACGCGATCCGCAGGAGCATCGAACTGGCGCTTGACCAATCCGGCCTGACCGGGGGCGACATCGGGCATGTGAACCTGCACGCCTCTGGCACACAGCAAAACGACGAAGCTGAGTACAACGCCCTGCGCGCGACGATTGGCGAGGTGCTTCCGGCGATCACGGCCTTCAAGGGCAATCACGGCCATGCGCTTGGCGGCGCGAACATGATCGAACTGGCGTTGTCTTGGAAAATGCTCAGGGAAGCGACCGTGCCGCCGTCGCCTGCGCATCTGCCTGTCGACGCCTACGAAGCCGTGCCGCCTCGCGAACAACCTGAACCGCTAGACCGGTTTTCGATCCTGAAGACGGCCAGTGGCTTCTCCGGAATTCATGCAACAGTCATTATGGAAGCCTGACCCATGTGCAAGACATTCACCTGTGTGCTCTCCGACAAGGAAGCGACCTTCGCCGATCTCAAGGGCGGCAACGCCTCAAGCATGCCCCGCAAGTCCTTTGACGGCCTCATCGGGCGCCGCCAGCGCAACAAGCTGTCCACCGCGACCCGCATCGCAGGCGGGCTGTACAGCCATTTCAAACTCACGGCGCTTCTGGAGGAACTGGGCGCCGATCCCGCCGACACGCCGATCGTGATTTGCAACCGCTACGCCAATTGGGATTACGTCGCCGACGCAATGTGTGGTGACCTGCGCATGACGCTCGACGGCGTGAATAACTACGTGGCCACCGCGTGGTTCCCGGCGACGGTTCAGGGCTACCTGACCATCGAGCACGGCAACAAGGGCGAGGCCATCACCATCGCCAGCGCCGATCCCGACATGAAGGCCGCGGCCATCGACAGCGCCTTCAAGCGCGATGCGCGCGGCGCACGCAAGGGCGTTGTTATCGTCGGAACCTTCGAAGCCGTACCGGGCCAGATCGGCGGCGTGACCGTCGACGATGCCCGCCCCTGTGCCTTTGGCGCTTTCAGCCTGGTGACCGCAGAGACCACCGAAACCCAAGTCGAAACCGCGCTGAGCGCACACCAGGAGCTTTATTCCAATGTCGCAGCTTGATCAGACCGTTATGGTGTTCGAACACCGCGCCGAAGTTCCCACGCAAGCCGCCCTCGGCATCTGGCAAGCATGGTGTGCATTGTCGGGCTGGCCGCAGTGGGATGCGTCCCTGCGGGGCATCGAGGCTACGGAAAATGGACTTGCCCTGGGCAAGCGCTTTTGCGTGGTTCCCAAGGCATCCC
Source organism: Pseudovibrio sp. WM33 (assembly GCF_001623165.1). Lineage (NCBI taxonomy): Bacteria > Pseudomonadati > Pseudomonadota > Alphaproteobacteria > Hyphomicrobiales > Stappiaceae > Pseudovibrio > Pseudovibrio sp. WM33. The sequence goes on along the minus strand of NZ_LMCK01000086.1, from coordinate 126,155 downwards.
CTGCGCCGATCCCGGTGAACGTGACGGCCTTCGAGGAAGGGCGCCATTTCACCACCAGCTCCGTCAGCCCCCTTGGCTTGTTGTCCTTCGGGCATTCGGTCGCCACTGACCCCACCACGGGCAAGACCAACCTCGCCCATTCGATCTGCGCCGTGCCTTCGCAGGACACACCCTTTCCCGAGCAGGTCTGGAACCGCCTCAAGTCGGACGTCGTGGAAAGCGTCAGCGCCTTGGCCTTGACCGCACAACTGGCGATGCAAGACGATCGGGTGATGGCATGACACATTGGATCGCCGTGATCTCCCGCGCACATGCACGTATCGCCGCGCAGTCAGGTTTCCTTCAGGTCTGCCATGGTAAGGCCGCGCCACTCCGGCGCACCTCTGCAGGGGACGAGGTCTTCATCTACTGTCCGCGCGAAAAGATGCGTGGCGGTGTCCAACTCAAGCGGGTCGAATATCGCTGCACCTTCAATGATGACCGGGTGTATCAGGTCGAACAGGCACCGGGGTTTACGCCGTTCCGCAAGGACGTCACCTTTGACACCGGCTTTGCGGGCCGCCCCATTCACGATGTGCCGGGCCTCGAACTGACCGCCAATCTCAATTGGGGCATGCTGGCGCGGCGCGGTTTTTTCGAAATCAGCGCCCATGATGCCGGCCTTCTGCGCGCCAGTCTGGAGGATGCGGCATGACACAGTCATCCACGGTCGTGGTCCTCTTCGACCAGATAAGCGCGCCGGAGTTCTTCCGGCGCCTCGAATGGCCCTTCCTCGTAAAAGCATGGTCCAAAGCGATCAGCTGGCATTACCTTTCGCCGCAAAAGGTCGAGTTGAAGCTCGCGGGGCTCGACGGTCTGGACAGTATCGTCGTCACGCGACGGGTCCGGGGCGACAAGATCTTCATCGTGGCGCGCAATGGCTTGGGTGAACTGATCCAGTCCGGCGTCTGGGAATACGACACCGATGCCGGTCTGGGTGTCTGCTATCGCCGGATCTGCAAGCCGGACCTTGTCGAAACCCTACGCGAGCGGCTGGCAGACTTTTGTTGTGCGACCTTTCTCAAGAAGGAAACCGGCAATGACTGATCAAACGAGGACCCCTTCTGATCTGATCGCGCACCCGCAGGAACGCTCCGTCGCCGATGCTCCGGTGTTTACACTCGCGCTGACGGCATTTGCCGCAGGCCTCTCCGAATTCATCGTCATCGGTCTGATCGGGCAGATCACGCAGAGCTACGGCGTCGGACTGGCGGCGGGTGGCTGGCTGGTCGCGGCTTACGCTCTGGGCATCGCGATCGGGGCGCCGCTCCTGACATTCGCGAGCCTCGCTCAGCCCGCTCGCAGGCTTGCGGTCTGGATGTGCGCCGGGTTTGCCCTGTTCAGCCTCGGCTGCGCTTTCGCGCCGACTTTCGGATCCCTCATCGCTTTCCGCGCGTTGTGCGGTGTCTTGCATGGAGCCTACTTTACGGTGGCCACCGCAAGCCTCCCAAGCCTCTTCAATGAAAAGCGGATGCCCATGGCGCTGGCGCTGATGTTTTCCGGTCTGACCGTGGCCATGGTACTGGGCGTTCCTTTGGGAATGCTTCTGGCAGCGCAGATTGGCTGGCAAGCGCCATTCCTTGTGATCGCGCTTTGCGCGGGGATCGGCGCGGGCCTGATCCCGCTGGTCTTGCCGAAAGACTTCGGCACGACCCAGACCCCGACCCTGCCGGTTCTGCGCGACGCGGTTTTCAGACGCGACCTGTTGCGCCCGTATGGCTTCACCATCTTTGCCTTCGGTGGCGGTTTCGTGTTCTTCACCTACGCCGAACCATGGATGACCACGACCGCCGAGCTCTCGCCGACCATGGCCGGTCTCGTGCTCGGGCTTGTGGGTCTCGGCGCTCTGGTGGGCAATGTGATCGGCGGGGCGTTGCCGCAAACCCTCGGAAAACGCAACGCGCTGCTTCTCGTGGTGCTGGTACAGCTCGCAGGGCTAGGCGGCGCGAGCTTCGGTCTTGGGGCTGTGGCGGCTGCGGTGGCCCTTGCTGTCTGGTCAGTCGGCGCCTTTGCGACCGCGCCCATGGTACACGGCTGGGCCATCTCGACGGCACAGGGCAGCAATCCCCGTATGGCCGCCGCGCTGAATGTCACGGCCTTCAACGCGGGCCTGTCGCTGAGCGCCATGATTGGCCGCACGGTGATGGCCCGGGGAGGGCTGGAGGGGCTGGCACCAGCGGCCTTTCTGGTCGTGGCCCTTGCCCTGCCGATCGTCCTGTCCCTGCCCACGGACACAGCTTCCCCGCGCCAAACGCGCGCCAAACAATCGTAAATAAGAAGGAAAGTATCATGTTTACCTGGACCTATTCCGAAACGGTGCCGACGCATGCCTCGGCCAGCCAGATCTGGGCCCATTGGCAAGACACCGAGAATTGGCCCGCATGGGACAGCGAACTCGATTGGGTGCGCCTTGAGGGACCTTTCGAAGTGGGCTCCACGGGCAAGATGAAGCCCTCCACCGGGCCGGAATTGGCCTTCGAGCTGTCTGAGGTGTCGCACGAGAAAAGTTTCTCCGATACTGCGCGGCTGCCGCTGACGAAGATGGTGTTCCAGCACGAATACCTTCCGCAACCGGACACCGAGACAGGGCAGATCCGCCACACCGTCTCCATGACGGGCCTTCTCGCCCCGCTGTTCGGCCAGGTCATCGGTCGCCAGATCAAAGCTCACCTGCGTAGCGCCATGGAAACCCTGTCGGCGCAAGCGGCCTCCCCGCAGATGCCCGACGCAAGGGCTACGGAATAAACGCGACCCCTGTCACGGAAAGCTCATGACCAACCAAATCGAAACAATACGCATGGAGTACACCAGCCCCATGGACAGCCCAGGATTTTGGTTCTGGCAGACATTTCTGAGTTGGCAAAAACAGATCGACGTGGCTCTCGCGCCCTATGATCTGACACAGCCCAGCTTCAGTGTTCTCGCCATAACGGCCTGGTTGTCGGCAGAAAACCACCGGATCACCAACCAAAGGACAGTTCGCCAGAAAATCATCATTGAGATCACAAAGCTCAACAAAATGCTGGTTTCCCAGTTGCTCCAACGCCTTGTCGGCAACGGGCTGGTGGCGGTCGAGCCCTATGAGCTCGACCGCCGCGAGCGCCTTGTGGGGCTAACGGAAAAAGGCTGGGACATCCTGCGCAAGACGGTCGTGCTGGTGGAAAACATCGATCGCGATTTCCTTTCGAAAGTTACCATCGACGCCCCCTGACCCTGCAAAGGCACCTCGCACGCGCAGGACACCGATCCAGAAACAAACCGATTGCCAAGCAGCATGTCACCGACGACCGGTGATATGCGCGCGCTCCCCTTGGCCTGAATTGCCTTGAGGAAAGGAAACAAAGGCGCTCACTGTTGCCTTGTCGCGGTGATCCGACAGTCAGAACAACCTCCATACTATCAAACGCTTATATTAATCCACAGGATCAAACATCATGAGTAAGAAATTTCTTTTCACATCCGAGTCCGTGTCCGAAGGTCACCCTGACAAGATCTGCGATCAGATCTCAGATGCCATTCTTGACGCACATCTGGTGCGCAACCCACACGCCCGCGTCGCCTGCGAAACGCTGGTCACCACTAACCACGTCACCATCGCCGGCGAGATCAAGGGTGCGGAACTCAGCGAGGCCGAAGTTGACGCCATCGTGCGTGGTATCATCCGCGACATCGGCTACGAACAGGACGGGTTCCACTGGCAAAACGTGGAGATCGTGAACCGCCTGCACAGCCAGTCGGCGGATATCGCGCAGGGCGTCGATGCCGCCACCGGTGCCGAGGAAGGCGCGGGCGATCAGGGGATCATGTTCGGCTACGCCTGTTCTGAGACCGCAGAACTCATGCCAGCGCCGATCCTCTACGCCCACAAGATCCTCGAAACCCTGTCGCGCGACCGCAAGGCGGGTTTTCTTCCCGAGCTGGGGCCGGATGCCAAGAGTCAGGTGACCTGCCTTTATGAAAACGGTCGCGCAGTGGGCATTGACACGGTCGTCGTCTCGACCCAGCACGGCGCAGATGTCTCGCCGCAGACCGTCGAAGAAATCGTACGCGGTTACGTCACCGCTGCCCTGCCCGAGGAATGGGATCTGGCAAAGGCCCGCGTGCTGATCAACCCCACGGGTCGTTTTGTGGTTGGCGGCCCCGACGGGGACACCGGCCTCACCGGACGCAAGATCGTCGTCGATACCTATGGCGGGGCCGCGCCCCATGGCGGCGGCGCGTTCTCCGGCAAGGATCCAACCAAGGTGGACCGCTCCGCCGCCTATGCCGCGCGCTATCTGGCCAAGAACGTCGTGGCGGCAGGTCTCGCGGCACGCTGTCAGATCCAGCTCGCTTATGCCATCGGCGTGGCGGCCCCGGTTGCGATCTATTGCGAGACCTTCGGCACCAGCCTCGTGCCCGAGGCGGATATCTCCCGGGCACTACGGGAGTTGATGCATCTGACCCCGAGAGGCATCGCCTCGCATCTCGATCTCTGGCGGCCGATCTACCGCGACACGGCGGCTTACGGCCACTTCGGCCGCGCGCCCACCGAAGACGGTTTCGGCTGGGAACGCACGGATCTCGTGCTCTCGCTCAGGGCGCGCTTTCCGGCGCTGGTGGCTGCGGAGTAAGCGGACCGCCGGGCATGTCCAGACAGGTGAGAACCATATTGTCATGCCAAACAAACCAGCCCTTCAGGCAACCGCCTTCTGGCAGACCCGACGCCACGCGCCGGGTCAATTGCATTATCCACCGCCCGCGAAGCCCGTCCGAGCATCCGATCAGGCAGACCGCCTGAAATTCGAGACCGCCCCCGGCTTCCCCGGCCAGCGCCTTGTAGACTGTTTCCTTGGCAGAAAAGATCAGGGTCATGCGCCGCGCTTGCTGTGGCGGTGGCATTCCCAACAGCCGCCGCCGCTCTGCAGACGTCAAAGCGCGCGCGATAAGTGGTCCGAGGCTCGGCTCTGGCAGCAACGCTTCGAGATCGAGCCCCAATCGGCGCGTATCGGGTCCTGCCAAGGCGGCGATACAGCCCTTACTATGGCTCAATGCCCCCGTGATCCCCGCAGGCCAGAGGGGTGCTCCGGCCCCCCCGCGTGGCAAGTCAGCGATTCCGAAAGCCTCACAGGTCAGAACCCGACCGGCCAAAAACTCCGCCTGCCGCTTTTTCGTGGCGGAGCCAAGACGATTGGCGGCGAGCAATGCTTCGCCGCCGGGGCTTGGTTCCTCGTGAAATCGCGCCCAACTCAGTCGCACGCCTGACGTCAGAGTCCGCGTCGAAACTGGGGGTAAGAGCTGGTCTACTGGAGTCAACAGCGCCTCCTTTTGCACTCTGTTTGTGGCCCGCGTTTACTGCCCTCAGATTGTTGGCGCAACCGCCCTCTAGGCCTAGAGGGGCGTTATTGCATAAAGGCGCCTTTATGCAACAACGCCCAGTTTGTCCGGCTTTTCCCGCTTCAATCGCTTGCGCGGCTTGATCCGAAGGTTCAGCTCCTGCTCCCGGTAAATGCGATAAACACGCTTGTGGTTCCAACCAAATCCTTTGATATTGCGAAGATAAAGGAAACACAGGCCAAAGCCCCAGGTTTTGTTCGTACATGTCAAGCGAACCAGCCAATCGGCAATCAGAGCATTGTCGTCATTCAAAAGCCGAGTGTAACGATAACACCGCTGGCTCACACTAAATGTGCGGCACGCCAAAGCAATTGATACCTGCTTGTCCGCGACAGCGGAACGGGCCATCTCTTTGCGCGGAGACGGCCTTAGACCTTTTTTCCAAGAGCTTCTTTCAAAAGTTCGTTTTGCAGGCTGAGCTCTGCGTACATTTTCTTGAAGCGGCGCAGCTCATCCTCCGTTGATTTCATTGACTGGATCATAGGGGCTTCAAGGCCACCATATTTCGAACTGTGGGATGAAAATAAAGTATCACTCTGAACGAGGACTTTTCACGGGCCTTTCCTCTCAGACTTAAAATAAAGTTTCATTCTCACGGCGGTTTGCCGAAGTTTAATGAAAGCAATCAAAGCCCCAAAAAAATAGAGTTTCATCCCAAGAATGACAGCGAGGTAAAATATGGCAATAGCAAAGTGTGCGTCCGGTGGAGGCGATCTGTTTATTTTTGAGGATGACACATTGTTTTCATCCCACAATAGGCCTAAAAAATACACTGAAAAGTTGAGTTTACATATGTCATCGCTGAGAAGGACGGCATGATGAAGAACACTACCAAAGTTGCGTTAGCCCTATTCATTGCAGGTTGCGGGTATTGGGGAGTGAATAAGCCCCTAAGTGTGTTGGCTGAGAGAAAGGTGAAAGCTGCTGAGATTGCGCACTACGAAGAGGATATTGGCAATCTGGCAGATCCCGCGTTCATATCAACGGTAACACAGCCAGAGTGGTTGAAATCGAATTGCATCCTCATGCACTCCAAAGCAGTTAAAGACGTTCAGGAGAATAGTCCGCCAATCGTTGCTTCGCACATAGCAATGGAGGCCTTCTATAATTGCAATACTAAGATGAAGGAGTTTGGTTACCAATGGGCCGACCTGAAGTAGCTGAACTTGGCTGATCTGGACGGTTGGTGGGACGGCTGCTGCGGTGCTACGATGATAGACAATAAAGGGCTGGAACGGGGAGAATAATCGCGTTGGCGATCTTCTTTTCGGTAGTAATTGCTCTTTTTAGCGTCATGAGCCAGTCTGCATTTAGGATGATGCTTTATTTTAATTTTTGGTTATTCAGGATGACACTCTATTATTGGGAGTGATACTTTATTTTCATCCCACAATATCCATTAATAGCCGCTAACCAAAAGCCTATAGTCAACGACTTGGCAAAGTTCTTATAAGAGGATATGAAGCGTAAATAACACTATCAGCTGGCCTCACGTTGAGCAGACAGCTTTGCAACGAGAACAACTTCAAAAGTAATTATGACGATTCGCGAGATAAAATTTGTCCCGGAAAACTGCCTTCGCGAGAAGTGCGCTCCGATTGAAGACATCAACGACGAAATCAGAAAACTTGCCGACGACATGCTGGCGACCATGTATGACGCGCCGGGCATTGGCCTTGCAGCAAGTCAGATTGGCGTTTTGAAACGTATGTTCGTTCTTGATGTTGCAGAGCGCGAGAGCGAAGAAGACGATTCCGTTGAAAAACAGCCAATGGTGTTCATCAACCCAGAGATCACCTGGTCTTCTGAGGAGAAGAGCACTTATCAGGAAGGATGCTTGTCCATTCCTGGCGTTTATGAGGATGTTGAGCGTCCAAGCGAAGTGCGCGTTTCCTTCCTTAATGTTGAAGGCGAGAAGCAGGAAATTGAAGCTGCCGGTTTGCTGGCAACCTGCATTCAGCATGAGTTGGACCATCTGAACGGTGTGCTGTTCATCGATTACCTGTCCCGGCTGAAGCGTGAACGGATCGTGAAGAAGATGATCAAACAGGCGAAACAAGCCTGATCATCCTGGTATTGCGAGTGGATTAAGCGGCCTTCTTTGGAGAGCCGCTTTTTTTGTTGTTTTTTCCTTGTCCTTCCCCACCAGCTGACGCATTAAGTCTGGAATACAAGAATTACAGCCAAGCAGGTCAGCTATGTCATTGCGCGTCATCTTTATGGGTACTCCTGATTTCTCCGTTCCAACACTCTTTGAGATCGTCGGGCAAGGTTGGGATGTGGTCGCTTGTTACTCGCAGCCACCACGCAAAGCCGGACGCGGCATGGAGCTGAAAAAGACGCCTGTGCACGAAGCTGCTGAAAGCCTCGGTATTCCTGTTTTCACACCAACATCACTGAAGAGCGAAGAAGAGCAGGAACGGTTCCGCTCCTTTGAAGCGGATGTGGCTGTTGTGGTCGCTTATGGCTTGTTGCTGCCGAAAGCCATTCTCGAGGGCACCGAGCACGGCTGTTTGAATGGCCATGCCTCGCTGCTTCCACGCTGGCGCGGCGCTGCGCCTATCAACCGGGCTATCATGGCTGGAGACAAAGCTTCCGGCATTCAGGTGATGCAGATGGAAGAAGGCCTGGACACTGGTCCGGTCTGCATGTCTGAGACCGTTGCAGTCACCCCGGACATGACAGCAGGCGAGCTGCATGACCGCTTGTCTGCTTTGGGCGGCGATTTGATGATGCGTGCACTTTCTGCTCTGTCACGTGGTGGTCTTGGTGCAACGCCTCAACCTGATGAGGGCGTGACCTACGCCAAGAAGATCCAGAAGAGCGAAACACGCATCGACTGGTCTTTGCCAGCTGAGCAGGTACACAACCACATTCGTGGCCTGTCTCCGTTCCCTGGCGCATGGTGCGAGATGGTGTTGGGTGGCAAGAACCCTGAACGTGTGAAGATCCTGCGCAGCAGTGTAGCCGATGGTTCTGGTGCAGCTGGTGAGGTTCTGCTTGTTGACGATACCACGCTGACGATTGCGTGCGGTTCTGGCGCGATCAAGCTGGTTCAGGTTCAGCGGGCTGGCAAAAAGGCGATGTCTGCTGAGGAATTTTTACGTGGCTCTAAGCTTAGTGCCGGAGACACGGTTTCCTGACCCTGATTAATCATATAGGCTTTTCTTAAGAAACATCAGGAAACACGGAGGCATCATGGTTGAATTCCACCAGATTGGAGAGGATCAAGTTGGTCTCCGTACGCCTGAAAAGAAAGACGAGCCTGCCATTTTGTCTTTGCTCGTCAAAGCCTTTGGTCAGAGCAACGAAGGACGTCTGGTTGAGCGACTGCGTGCTTGTGGTGCGCTGGTTCTTGAGCGGATTGCAACGGATGATGATGGCAAATTACTCGGCCACCTCGCGTTTTCTCGTGTGACGGGTACGGGAGAAGGACACCGCCTGAAAATCAGCTGCCTTGCACCAGTTTGCGTTGATCCCGCCTCTCAAAACAAGGGCGTAGGCACGAAACTCATTCAGGAAGCTCTGGATGACTTACAAGGGCTGGGGGAAGACCTGGTTCTGGTGTTGGGGGCTCCTGATTACTATTCCCGCTTTGGCTTTGACAGCGAACTGGCCAAGAAGGTGCAAGGACCATATGCCGGGCCTATCTTCATGGCATTGCCTTTTACGCAGGCGGGGCGCGAAGACCTGCCGGTTGAGGTTACCTATGCCACACCTTTCCGAGAGTTCGAATAGGTTCCTTTCAGGCTTACCGTCAGGTCTGGTCTTGCCCTTTCAAATCTGATAGTACAGCGCAAAATTTCAGAGATATCCTGCAAGCTCATGCTTGTCTCACGCCCTGCAAACTGGCTTACAGTCTGCTTGCCTAACCTTTGCAAAGAACAAGAATGCCGCGTTACAAAATTACCATTGATTATGACGGACGCCCTTTTGTTGGCTGGCAGCGTCAGGACAACGGGCCGACAGCCCAGGGTGTTATTGAGCGCGCAATCAAGTCCTTCACGGGTGAGACAGTGACCATTGGCGGTGCCGGACGCACGGACTCTGGTGTGCATGCGACCGGACAGGTGGCCCATCTGGATCTTGCAAAGGATTGGCCTGCAGAAACCGTGAAGAATGCGCTGAACTTTCATACGCAACCGGACCCAGTTGCCATTCTGGCTTGTGAGAAGGCAGGTCTGGGCTTTGATGCCCGGTTTTCAGCAATCCGCCGTCATTATCGCTTTAAGATCGCAAACCGTCTTGAGCCGCTGACCCACGACCTTGGGCTGGCATGGCATGTGAAGCCGGAGCTGGATGCGGAGGCCATGAACGACGCTGCGCAAGTGCTGCTGGGTCATCATGATTTCACGACCTTCCGCCATACGCGTTGTCAGGCGAAGAGCCCGTGGAAGACGATGGAGCGCATCTGTGTATATCGTCAAGGCTATCACGTGTTCCTAGAATGCAGCTCCCGCTCATTCCTGCACAATCAGGTTCGTTCCATGGTGGGTAGCCTTCGTCTTGTGGGTGAAGGCCGCTGGACTAAAGACGATCTGAGAGCAGCACTGGAAGCCTGTGACAGACAAGCGTGTGGACCTGTTGCTGTGCCTGAGGGGCTTTATCTCACGCAGGTCGATTATCGCACCCCAAAAGAGGATGAGGCGTCGTTCCTTGCCTATCAGGATAGCTTGAAGAGCGTTGGTGCTGATGAAGCCCCGGCGGATGAAGAAGACTAGGTTCTCTTCAACCTGTTAGCTTAATAGGAAACCGGAGGCCGTCCACCTCCGGTTACATGAGCTTACTTTCCTTCGAATGACACAACCCGTTTGTAAAGGTGCCACGTTGTGTGGCCGAGCACTGGCAATGTAACCAGTAAGCCGACAAACATAGGGATCATTGAAGCCATCAATATCGCCGTGATGAGCAATCCCCAGCCCACCATGATCACCGGACTTCCCGTCACCACCTTGAAGCTTGTGATCATTGCAGTCACGAAATCCACTTCCGTGTCCAGCAGCATCGGGAATGACACGACACTGACCGCGAACAGCAGAATGGCGAAAAACGCTCCGACAAGGTGGCCTGCGATCAAGAACAAGACACCGTCTGAAGTTTCAAAGATCGTCTGAGCGAATTGCAGGAATGTGCCGTAACCCTGCATGCCCAAGAAAAGCGCGAGCAGCAGGTGGACCTTAAACATCCATAGGAACTGGATGAAGATGACGACAAAGGCCATCCATGCAATCTCGCCGCGGCGTTGCTCCCACATCAGCGTAAACAGGCCGCTCATGCGCGGTGTCTCGCCTGCCTGTAGTCGTCTGGAAACCTCATAGAGCCCTAAAGCTGCAAACGGCCCTAAAAGCAGGAAGCCACAGGCCAATGGGTAGCTGATATAGCTCATGTCCACCCAGAACGAGAGCAGCGTGACCAGTACCCCTCCGACGACAAAGAAGGCGCCAAAGGTCAGGCCAATAACAGGCGTCTTCACAAAGTCCAGAATTCCAAGCTTCAGGGAGCTTGTTATATCCTCTAGGGTAACCTGACGAACGATAGGCTTCGCCGGTTTATGCTGTGAGTTTTGCGCACCCGTAGGCACAGTCAGATGATTGTCTGACATTCCGTCCCTCCCAATTTTCCTCCACGTCAAGTGTGCGCGGAAACTGGGATGAGCGCTACTGAAAATTTAAAGGGGTACGTGAAAAATAGGTATTACTACGCAAACAATCGGTCAAGTGAGGTACTGATCAGTATGGAAAGCACCAGATCCAGAACCACCAAGCCAATCGAGATTGAGAAGCTGCAGTCCCCTGCCACACGTGCAATCTGGAATCTGTACCACAGCACCCATCCGATGATCGGGAAAGTCAGCATGATCAGTAGTTCTGACGGAATGAGCCCCGCCATATAAAGCAGATACAGCAGTGTCTGCGGGAGCAGGATGATGAGCGTGCTCCAGTTGCGGACGATGATGTATGGCCCGAAGTTACGCTTCAGCCCCAACGATCCAGCAAGAAGCCCAACAACGATCGGGAATGTGATCCAGTCGACAAACAGGGAGAGGAACTTCCCGAAATACAGCTGGAAGCCACCAGCTACCATCTCAGTGTTCTCTTGCACCTGGGTCATAATGTGCTCAACCATCAACGCATGTTCTGCGATCAGGCTTAGCAAATAAAACGGAAGCAGGAGGAAGATGACAAGAAAGGAGCGCCAGAAGCCATCTGCAGACAGATCAAACTGCTGCAAGGCTTCTGTCTCGCCCCTCATGATCCTCCAGGATGCAATGCAGGACTGGCGAATTTCCTGTGTGCCAAGAACCATCACAACACCCTGTTCCTTATTAGCTTAAGCCTGAAAGTAATCTTGCAGGAAGCGGAGGTAAATGTCTGCGAGCTGCTCGATGTCAGCTACAGCAACGTGTTCATCAACCTTGTGCATGGTCTGGCCAACAAGGCCGAACTCAACTACAGCACAATAGTTCTTGATGAAGCGTGCATCTGAGGTTCCGCCGCCTGTAGACAGCTCTGGTGTGCGACCAGTGACCGTCTTGATGGAATTGGACAGGGTCTGGATCAACGCTTCATCATGTGTCAGGAAGCTGTCGGTGGCTTCTCTGGCAAACTCAATGCTCCAATCGAGGCCCTCTGGAGCCGCATTATTCAGAAGCTTCTCGATGTGCTGGCTCAGAGAACTGACAGACCATTGATCATTAAAGCGAATGTTAAATTTCGCCATGACGTGGGCTGGAATGACGTTGGTTGCGGTGTTGCCGACATCAACCGTGGTGATTTCCAGATTGGATGGCTGGAACCGCTCGTTGCCTTTGTCCAGCTCGACCTCAGCAACCGCACTCAGAAGCTTGAGCATGCCCGGGACCGGATTGTCCGCAAGGTGCTGATAGGCAACGTGGCCTTGGGTTCCGTTGACTTTTACTGTGCCTGTCAAAGATCCGCGACGGCCAACTTTGATCGCATCTCCCAAAGCATCTGGATTGGTTGGTTCGCCAACAATGCAGGCATCGAAAACGTGCCCCTGCTCTTTGGCCCATTCCAACAGTTTAACAGTGCCATTGATTGCCGGTCCCTCTTCATCGCCTGTGATCAGGAAGGAGATTTGGCCGGGAATTCCATTTGGATACGCTTTAACATAGTCGATTGCAGCAGCGGCAAACGCTGCTACGCCGCCTTTCATATCTGCAGTTCCACGGCCATGGAGCATGTCATCTGCAATGGTTCCGTCAAACGGGCCATAAGTCCAGGCTACTTCATCACCAACTGGCACAACATCAGTGTGGCCTGCAAACACGAAGTGCGGTTTGCCGGAGCCGATGGTTGCGAATAAGTTTTCGATGTCGGGTGTGTTCTCGTCGGAGAACATCACACGGGAGACATCGAAACCGGCATCAGCGAGCAGCTTTTCGAGCGTGGTGAGGGCACCACCTTCAGCTGGTGTGACACTTGGACAGCGGATTAGGTCGCGGCAGATCTGTACCGCAGGAGAAAGCGTATCAGTCATGCTTCGAGATTTAGCTGTGCCGCGCCTGATGGTCAATCACGAGTTGCCAGAACTTCGTGATTTTCACTGGCACATAGCAACGCAAAATCTCAACATAAACGCTTATTTTTTGCGTTGGAATGGGCGTGTGTTGGATGCCGGGCCGTATTTATTCGGGCCTTCCTGGCTCTTCAGGAAACCAACGATGATTGGCACCAGAAGGTTCAGGAATGGCAAGAAGAGTGTCAGCGCGACGAAGCCAGTGACACCGCGGTCCTGTAACCGTTTGATCACCAGCATAAACACCATGAAGTTTGCAACAAGCAGCAGCGGATACAGCAACGGGTTTGTCGTCAGCAAATCACTATAAGCCTGCGCCAATGTGAGATCTGATGTTCCGTTCTCGATATAGGTGTCGGCAAGCGAGCTTGTGGCGACATTCACTGCGATGGATAGAACACAGAAGATCAGTGCAGTTGCCAGCCAGTAGACGCCTTTGGAGATGCGTCCGAACGGATTGCAAAATAACCACAGAAGGCTTGTTTTTCTTAGATTTTGCTCTGGCATTCTTTGATCACTTAAAGCAGCCGCCTTTCGTCAGACTGGCTGTGCCGCTTTAATCCCTCGTGGTCTCGCGTGTTGTTATCCGTAAACCGTTCCCCACCTTACGGGAATACGCTTTAAGAAATTTCAGTTCGCAAGGATGTACGCATATTGTGGGCCGCTTTCAAGAGGGGCATTGCGGCAAGACACAAGTGGCGGGAAAGTTCTTTCCCCGTCACCACATAAAACACAGCATTTGGAGCGGGTTAGGCGGTCAGGAGCCAACCTTCACAGTATCGAGATATCCGCTCAGCGCTTTGGTGCAGTTAATGCCCAAATCCCCAACCGCGTATCCGCCTTCCATCACAAACAAGGTCGGCTTGCCTAGTTTGGCAATGCGGGCACCGATTTTTGTGAAATCATCCGTCTTCAGCTTGAACTGAGAGATCGGATCATTCTCGTATGGATCCATGCCCAGAGAGACTATGATGACATCTGGTGCGAACTTCTCGATGGAGCGGCAGGCGTCTTCCATTGCCTCCTCCCACTGAGCCCACTCGGTGCCGTGTGGCAGAGGATAGTTGTGATTGTATCCTGCGCCCTCTTTCAAGCCCCGCTCATTTGCATGGCCGAGATAATAAGGGAACTCAACCTTCGGGTCTGCATGGATGGAGAGGAACTGCACGTCAGCGCGGTCATAGAAGATTGCCTGAGTACCGTTGCCGTGGTGGTAATCCACGTCGAAGACCGTGACCTTGGCAACGCCCTGATCTCGCAGGTATTGCGCGGCAATCGCTGCATTGTTCAGGAAACAATAGCCACCATAAAGGCGACGATGTGCGTGGTGGCCCGGAGGACGACAGAGTGCGAAGGCGGAGTTATCACCTGACAGGATCAACTCCGCCCCTGTCAGAGCGGTTTCCGCACTTTTGCGCGCTGCGACCCATGTGTGCTCGCCCATGGGAGAGCCAGCATCGAACGAGTAAAAACCAAGCTTTCCGTCGATGTGATCTGGAACAATGTCATGTCTGAGACCATGTACGGGCCAGACGAACGGGAAGACCTCTTCTACTGTGCGCCCTTCTGCCAGCCAAAGCTTCCAGAAATCCTGCAGAAAGGTGATATAATCTGCATCATGTACTTTGAGGATTGGGTCCAGAGAAAACTCATTTGGTGTAAGCACCTCACCGAACTGCGCTTTTTTGAGGTGCGCAAGAACAATTTCGGCACGAGACGGGACCTCATTGGCAGGAACCAACTGCCCATCAGAGATTTCTTTGGTCGGGGCATGCAACAGCTGATCAGGTGAGAAAATGGTCTTCACTGTTATCGTCCTTTACAACAACTGATGTGCTGTCTCTCCTTTGCACATCAGATGAAACGGTACTCGGTTACTTGTAGATAGTGCTCAGTGGGTTGAAGCGTGGAACACGCAAACTCTTCATGGTTTGGGCTGTCTGGCCAGCATTGAGGTTCCAGACACAGACCCGCTCTTGGGCCATACATTTTGCCGCCAAAGCCCGGAACCGGGGTATTGAGGGAACTGCCGTCATAGAACTGGATGCCGGGCTCTGTTGACCAGACTTCCATCTTGAGCTCGGTCTCAGGTTCAAACACTACAGCGGATAGCTCAGGCTTTTTCAGACGGAACTGCCTGAGGCAGAAATTGTTATCGAAGCGTGAATCCTGCGCGTCGGCAATCTCGCGCATCTCACGGAAATCATAGGGTGTTCCTGCCACATCAACGATCTCACCAGTCGGGATCAGCTGATCAGAAACAGGGAGGTAAGAGCGCGCAGGAATCATGATCTGATGCCTGGTGACATCCTCTTGATCGCCCAGATTGAAGTAGCTGTGGTGCGCCGGATTCAGCAGGGTTGGCTTGTCTGTGGTGCCGGAGAATTCGATGCGCAGCGTGTTGTCTTTGGTCAGGGTATAGCGGCAGGTGATCTGGACTGTGCCCGGATATCCCTCTTCGCCATCCGGAGATTCCAAAGAGAGTAAAACGCTGTCCTCGCTGGCTTCTTCAATGGTCCAGATCCGATGGGCGAAGCCTTTGTGCCCGCCGTGCAGATGATGTCGTCCGCCTTCGTTCACAGAGAGCTGAAATTCTTCAGAGCCAATTGAGAAACAACCGCTTGCGATGCGGTTAGCGCAGCGGCCTGCAGTCGCGCCCATGTGCGGGGAGTGAAGTTCATAGTCGCGCAGATTGTCAAAGCCGAGTGTCAGGTCGCGATCTCCCAGTTGCAGTCTGCGAACTGTGGCGCCATAGGTGAGGATGCTTGCGGTAAGGTTGCCGCCATGCAGTGTCACTTCTTTGACAATTTCCCGGTTTTCCAGTTCACCGAAATCACGAATAGCCACTGCTTTCCCTTTCCATTGCAGACCTGCCTCCCCTCAGGTCATTCATTCCATACCAACCTCCTATGAAACGAGAATTAGTACAAGCAAGACAAAAGGATACCGCCAGTCTAAGAGCAGCAGAAAGCAGGGTTTATTTTTTTGGTTATCTTGGCGCGATCACGAGTTCTTTGTTGCCGAGCGTGATTTTGCCAAGCCTGTTCAACGCAGACATCCCTAAAAGCACCTGTGAGAGCGCTTCATCTTTAAGGATTAGGCTTTTAACGTTGCGTATATGAATTGAACCCAGATAGAGATTTGAAATAGAGGCAGATGCCCCCGACGTGATGCCGTTTGCTGTGCGCACTTCGACAGTGAAATCTTCGTTGCGCACCCTTATGCCAGCCTTACGTGCGATGCTGTAAGGTATGGCGAGCAAACTTGCACCCGTATCAATCAGAGCTGAGGTCTTGTGACCATTGATCTTAATGGTCGCTATGAAGTGGCCGTTGGGAGACTTGCGAATTCTGGTGATGCGTTTTGAGGTTTTCTGAGGCTCGTTTACTGGCTGAGATTCGTGCACCTCAACGACGCCCAGCAAGCGCTCTTCGAGCACCCGGGGCACGATCAACGCGACACAAATGACGACAACCATGACCCAGATATAACGTTGCACGTGCGCCCCCACATCTTCTGGGCACCACAACATCCCGGTCTTTCGCCGTGTTCAGAGATCACTCAGTGTTTTGCCCATTACTTTTCATAGGTATACAGCCGAGCCGAAGAAAAAGGCAAGAATTCTAATTAAAAACCTAAGATTTCCGGAGATCTACCTAGAACTCAGGTACAGGCGATCGCCGCAGCAAATTCTGACAGTCGAGTTCGGTTGAGGCGACCATTCACACGCACGCCGCTGCAAACATCTACGCCGTAGGGTTTTACAGTCTCAACTGCCTCGATGATGTTCTGAGGGGTTAGTCCACCGGCAAGGAATACTGGAATATCGAGTTTCTCGACAATATGGCGGCTTAGATCCCAGTTGTGCGTTCGGCCTGTTCCGCCGAGTTCATTTTCTGAAGGGCGGCCTGAATCGAGCAGAACCGCATCTGCAACGCGGCTATATTCCTGTGCGATTTCAAAGGAATACTCGTCTTCGACATGAACAACTTGCACGATGCGTGTGCAGGCAGGCAGGTCTAAGCGCAGTTCCTGATATTCGCCCGGATCAATTGGTTTGACAATTTGAACCGTGTTGGTGCCGCAGGTGAGCACATGCTCGACGATGTCTTTTGCAGTGGTACGTGATGTGAGGAGCCAGGTTGCGACAGCTGGCGGGACTTGCCGGGCAATATTGAGAATGAGGTCATCTTCGATCACACCGGGACCGGACGGCATGTGGGCAACAAGACCGACAGCATCGGCGCCGCAAGCAACAGCGGTGGCTGCTTCACCCGAAGTTGAAATACAGCAAACCTTCAAACGGGTACGAGCTTTATTTGGCATTCCATCATCCCCTTGCGCGCATGACCTTACAACACGGTCTACACCTCATAAAGGACGAATACACAGTTTTGAGATGCGTATCGTCTCCGGTATTTCTGTCTGTATTTCTTGAGGATGTCTTCAAGAAAAAAGCGCCAGACCTGATGCCTGACGCTTCTAAACCAAGAAAGTTTATTTTGTACCGTACATCCGGTCACCAGCATCACCGAGACCCGGGATGATGTAGCCCTTTTCGTTGAGCTTTTCATCGATGGAGGCGGTGTAGATTGGCACGTCAGGATGTGCTTCGTTGAAGCGCGCAACACCTTCAGGAGCAGCCAGCAAGCAAACGAACACCATGTTCTTTGCGCCGCGCTTCTTCAGGCGATCAACAGCGGAAATTGCAGAGTTTGCAGTTGCCAGCATTGGATCAACAACGATCACCAGACGCTCTTCCAGCTCCTGAGGCGCTTTGAAGTAGTATTCAACGGCTTCAAGGGTCTTAGGATCACGGTAGAGACCGATATGCGCCACACGTGCAGACGGGATCAGCTCAAGCATGCCTTCCAGCAGGCCGTTACCAGCACGCAGGATGGAGGCGAAGCAAAGCTTTTTACCAGCCAGAACCGGTGCATCCATTTCAGCAACTGGTGTCTCGATGGACTGGGTGGTCATCTTCAGGTCGCGTGTTACTTCGTAGCACAGCAACAAAGAGATTTCGCGCAGCAAGCGGCGGAAGTCCTGCGTCGGGGTTGTTTTTCTCCGCATGTGGGTCAGCTTATGCTGGACCAGCGGGTGTGCGATTACGGTTGCGCCGGACATCGTGTTCCTCTTTTTCAACCCAGTCGGGTCTTTTATATGCAGCTGCCTTTTGTCAGCATGTACATGGCAGTGCGTGTCTTAGTTAGGCACCTGATATTCTCGGGTGCAATTGACGAAAGGTTATAGATCAAAAAACGGTTCCATCACTGATAATCATCAGGGGTGGAGATCCATCACCTCGTTTTTCAAGGGCAATTTGTCGTCCTGCAGCCCAAGACCCACCTTCCAGCACACATGCCAGTGGAAGCTGGTCCCGGGAGACAGACAAATCTGCCCGAATCCAATCCGCGAGCTTATCGAGAAGAGCGATCGTGAGCGCTCTCCATTCAACAACCAGCTCGCTGCTTACTTCGTGTTTGTTCAGAGACTGCTTTTGATCTTTCAGGCGCAGCACGCCCGTGTCCAAAAACAATCCGCCATTGCGATGCTCAGCAAGGCCAGTCAAACCATCAATGTTTGTCATCTCAATACCAGCCCACGACAGAGGTTCAACTAAAGAATAAGCAATCCATTGAGAAAGTTTGTGAAGAGGGACAAGATTGGTGGTTTTGTCCTGAGTTGTGACTTTGGAATGGCGCCAAGTGTCTCCGAGGATCACACCGTCAATCTGCTCACGATTGGGCCAGATCGGCCCTAGTCCATCCAGAACCAGCTCCAGAATACGTTCTGCATCCAGAGGGCCGTTTTGCCCTTCCTCATAGAGGATATCGAAGAGACCGCCCGGACGTGGCTCATCTTCTTTGCCGAACAGATCGTCACGAAGAGAAACAGCCTCTCCCAGACGGTTCAGCAAAGACAGTCGCCCATCCAGCCCGATGAGCTGGTTCTTCTCTGTGATTTGTAGGCCTTCTGCGAGCTCATCTTTGTCCAAACGGAACAAGGTGATGGCATCTGCCCTGAGCGGGTCCAGCGGCTCGTGAGAAAAGAAGCCAGCTGAGAACATGGCCAGTGAACCGATCGCCAATCCTTCAGAGTGCTTGAAGGTCTCATTGGTGATTGCTTCGCGATACGTCCAGTGCTCACCAGCGGCGGCATCAAGCAGCGCTGAAACAATTGCCAGATCGCAGGCTGCACGGCCCATGCCCTGCACATCAGAAAAGCTTCGCGCACCAGCCAGCATTCCCCAACGGTCTATGCCACCGGTCTCAAACTGGCGCCAGCGGGCATGAAACGGAATTTGCCGGTCTGGATAGGTGTTGTCGGTCGCAGCGAGTGTTCTGCGGGCAGCTTCTGCAAGGTGAGACAGATCAACAGCAAAATGCTCAAGTTCGCCCTGCAATCCCAGCTCCAAAAGCATATGTGAGCGTTCACGTACTGCTTTTGCGTTGAGCAAGGACAAAGCCTGCGATGCTTGCATCTCCATCTTCGTCGGTTCCTATCGTTTTGCCTAGTGAGGCCTGTAAAGCACTCGTATTTCTGGTTTGCCGGAATCGGCCTTATGCAACGTCTGCCCCGAAGCTTAAAATGCCCCAGTGATCTACGCTATAAAGCCCGCACCTTTTTATGAAGGTACGGGCTTTTTGCAATCTATGCTCTGAGGTTTTGAGCATAAGAAACCCGGCTATGCCAGTTTTCCTGCTTATGCACACTCAACTCAAGCAAAAACTCATGCTTCTTCAGTTAAAGTGTCCAAACGCTTTAGAAGAACAGCACGGGTTTCCTCATCAACAAACGCTGCTTCCAGCGCATTCTTTGTGATGGATTTCTGGATGTCACGCGTCCAGCCAAACACACGAGATGTTTCAACATACTCATGGCCAAGCGTTGTGTGGAAGAATGGCGGATCATCGGAATTGAGGGTGATACGCACACCTGCCTGACGCAGCATGTTTACCGGGTGGAAGCGCAGGTTTGAGTAGACACCGAGCGCAATGTTGGAATGCGGGCACACCTCAAGGGTGATTTCCTCATCCACAAGACGCTGAACCAGCGCGTCGTCTTCTACGGCACGCACACCGTGACCAATACGGGTGATCTTCAGATAATCCAGTGCATCACGCACGCTTTCAGCACCACCGAACTCACCAGCATGGGCTGTGAGGCCGAGACCAGCTTCACGGGCCATAGCGAAGGCTTTTTCGAAATCCTTTGCCGGGCCAATGCGCTCGTCACCAGCCAGACCGAAGCCTGTTACCATTGGGTGTGGGTTGTCGATGACAGCCTTGACTGCGCCTTCAACGGATTCAGCGCCTTCATGACGCACGCCGAGTGGAACCAGACGACCTTCGATGCCTGTGTCAGCTTTTGCGCGTTCAAGACCGGCTATGAGGCCTTCCAGATAGGAATTGTAGCTCAGGCCTGCTTTGATTGCATGATCAGGAGAGATAAACACCTCCGCATAGATCACGCCTTCAGCTGCCAGCATCTTGTAGTAGGTTTCAGCCAGTTCTGCATAATCGCCCGGGCGGCGGAACAGAGATGCTGCAACATCGTACTGCTGAATAAAGGTGGTAAAGTCATGCCAGCTGTAGGCTCCGTTGGTGTCGAACAGATCACCCAGATCTACATCATAGCGTTGAGCCAGCTTTCTTACGAGCGTTGGAGGTGCTGCACCTTCAATGTGGCAGTGCAGTTCGGCACGTGGCACCACGTTCTGCTTTGGTCTCATTTCTTAAAATCCGTGCATTGGCTTGTCTTTAGCCCGAGTAATCCAGTTGTCATCCGACCATTTTGCGGTTCCGTCTACCATATGTACAGCATAGGCATGGCGGGACTTATCAGAGCGGTTCGGAGCAGATTTGTGCGGCACAAGTCCGTGAAGGATAACAAGGGTCCCTTTGGGGGCAACAAGTGGCGCCGCATCATCTGCAGATTTTTCGAGTGGGGTTTCGTCTAGGGTCTCCATCACAAGGCCTTCGCCGTTGTAATGGAAGCGTTTGCGAAGCGGTCCTTGATGACCACCTGGAACGCCATACAAACCACCGTTGGTTTCATCCGCATCTTCCAAAGCGAACCAGAAGCCTGTGCAGGTCAACGGCGCTGTGTGGAGGAATGTGGAGTCCTGATGGTTGTTTACTTCTCCGCCGATGTGAGGCGGTTTGAAGATGTACATGGACTGAGCGAGCAGTGGCTCTGTCAGTCCGATATCTTTGGCCACGCGTTCCATTTTCGGGGAGCGTGAAAACTGTTCAAACACAGGGTCATAGTCATGCAGAGCATGACCGACTTTGTTCAGTGCCTGATGTTTGTCTTTGGTCAGAGCACCATTTTCGTCAAATGCTTCTGCCTCGAAGAAGAAACGGATTTTATCACCGCTTTCACGGAAATAAGCGTCCTTCGCATGCGTCTGCGCATTGGTTTCAAACACGGACGCGACTGTTGACGGGTCAAACTCGTCAATCAGGTGAGCCATGCGTGCTTTCAACTGATCGCACTCTTCCGGCGATGCAAATCCTTCAAGAACGAGGAAGCCGTCCTCTTCAAACGCCTGCTTCATCTCAGGCGTTAAGCTTCCATCTTGCTGTGCAGTAAACGTGCGAGCCTGCATGCTGCATTCCCCTCTCATGTAACACGACGGATGCCTCTCCCAGCATCCTCAGAGCATGCCGCGTTCCTTTAAAGTCACGCATCATGCTCCAACATTTTTATTGGAGTGAATTCTTGCCGTTTGATTGTGTCCAAACAAACGGAACGCACTCTAACAATTGCAAATCATAGGCAATTCAGAAATATATCGCGGTACACTAAACCGGGCAAACAATGCTTGCCCGGCTTATTTTCAAAATTTCCTAGTGGATCTACAGAAAACTATTTCCGTTTTCGCCAGTTGAAATTCCAAGATGTTTGGCAACGGACTCGCCCATATCAGCGAAAGTCGGGCGTTTTCCGATGTTGGAACCCTTCTCGCCTTTCACCAGAGCCAGTACAGGAACATGCTCACGTGTGTGGTCTGTGCCTTTCCAGGTTGGGTCACAACCGTGGTCGGCAGTCAGAATGAGCAGGTCGCCGTCGTTCATCTTTTCGATCATCTCTGGCAGACGCTTGTCGAAGTGTTCCAGAGCTGCGGCATAACCCGGCACGTCACGGCGGTGGCCGTAGAGCATGTCGAAGTCAACGAAGTTGGAGAACACGAGGTCTCCGTCTTTCGCCAGATCCATTGCTTCCAAAGTGCGGTCAAAGAGCTGATCGTTGCCAGCACCCTTCAGCAGTTTGGTGATGCCTTGTGCTGCGTAGATGTCGGAGATCTTACCGACAGCAATCACCTGACGGCCAGCATCTTCCAAACGATCCAGAACTGTTGGAGCCGGTGGCAGAACAGAGTAGTCGCGACGGTTTGAAGTCCGCTCGAAGCCAGCTTCAGCAGAACCCTCAAACGGGCGGGCAATCACACGACCGATGTTGTATTCGTCTACCAGCGTGCGGCACTTCACGCAGAGATCCAGCAGGCGCTCAAGGCCAAAGCTCTCTTCGTGTGCAGCGATCTGAAGAACACTGTCTGCAGAGGTGTAGATGATTGGCTTACCGGTTTTGACATGCTCTTCACCGAATTCTTCGATGACAACAGTGCCAGAACCGTGTGTCAGGCACAGAACGCCCGGCAGTTCACCAACTTCAATGATCTTTTCGATCAACTCAGCGGGGAAGGACGGGTTTTCATCCGGGAAGTAGCCCCAGTCGAAAGTGACTGGTACGCCAGCAATTTCCCAGTGACCGGATGGTGTGTCTTTACCGTTGGAAACTTCAGCAGCAAAACCCCAATGGGATTCTGGTGTGCCGGAGAAATCCAGGCCTTTAATGTCTTTGCCAGTGGATGCACGAGCGGCAGCACCCAGTCCAAGACGATCCATGTTTGGCAAGGAGAGAGGACCGCTGCGCAGACCTTCTTTATCGCCTTTACCTTCTGCACATGCATCGGCAATGTGACCAAGAGTGTCGGAGCCGACATCGCCAAACTTGTCAGCATCGTCGGCTGCGCCGATACCGAAGCTGTCGAGTACACACATAATTGCGCGTGGCATTCGCGTTTCCTTAGTTTTTGGAGGACAGCTCTCAATCAGATAATTGTCTGCTCAAAAGAGGTGAGAGGCTGTCCTACCAGTTAATTATTGCTGCGCAGATTAAGGCGCAATACGGTCACGGATTGTGTCGAACTCTTTAACGTCCGCTGCAGAACCGAAGGTGTAAGCATCACGCAGAACTTTCTCTGCACGCTCTACCTGATCTTCAGTGTGTGCGTGGATGACAGCGATTGGAGTTTCGCTGTCTACGGACGTACCAACACCAGCGATGTCTGTGAGACCAACAGCAGGATCGATTTCGTCCGCTGCGGCACGACGACCACCACCAAGTTCAACAACTGCGAGACCAACTGCACGTGCATCAACACCAGTCACCAAAGATGCTTCTGGCACATGAATTGCGCGTTGGATCGGAGCCTTTGCAAGGTATGCTTCTGGCTTCTCCATGAAGTCGTTTGGACCGCCGAGTTCACCGACCATCTTGCCGAAGAGTTCAGCTGCCTTTCCGGAGGTGAAGGCTTCTTCCATCTTCTTCTTACCGTCATCAACGCTGTCAGCAAGACCTGAGTTGGCAAGACCTTCTGCACCAATTGCAACGGTCACATCCCACAGACGATTGTCAACGTGGGTGCCTTTCAGGAAGTCTACAGCGTTCTGAACTTCGATCGCGTTACCAGCTGCAGATGCCAGAGACTCGTTCATATCTGTGAGCAATGCGGTGGTTTTAAGACCTGCACCGTTTGCAACAAGAACGAGACTTTCGGCCAGAGCTTTTGCGTCTTCGTAGTTCGCCATGAATGCGCCGGTGCCCCACTTAACGTCGAGAACCAGAGTTTCAAGGCCAGCTGCCAGCTTTTTGGACAGGATGGACGCGGTGATGAGATCAATGCTCTCAACAGTCGCGGTCACGTCACGGATACCGTAGAAGCGCTTGTCAGCAGGTGCGAGGTCGCCAGTCTGGCCGATGATCGCACAACCAACTTCACGAACAACCTTGCGGAACAGTTCGTTGGATGGTTTTGCGGAGTAGCCCGGAATGGTTTCCAGCTTGTCCAGAGTACCGCCGGTGTGGCCGAGGCCGCGACCGGAGATCATTGGAACAGCAGCACCGTTTGCAGCAAGTGCAGGCGCAAGCATCAGAGAAACGTTGTCGCCAACACCACCCGTGGAGTGCTTGTCAACGACTGGTGCGCCGATGTCGGACCAGTCAAGAACGTCACCGCTGTCACGCATGCCGAGTGTCAGTGCAACACGCTCGTCAACACTGAGACCCTGGAAGAACACGGCCATTGCCAGAGCAGCAACCTGTCCTTCGGTTACGCTGTTATCAGTGATGCCCTTTACAAAGAACTGAATTTCTTCAGCTGTCAGGACTTCGCCTTCACGTTTCTTACGAACGATTTCTTGAGGAAGCATATCAGTAGGTCTCTTTAGTGTCGTTATCACGGCCTTCGATGCCAGCGAGCACTGCATCAAGCAGGCCACTTGCGCCGAAACGGAACGTTGCTGAGGATACCCAGTTGCTGCCCATCAAGTCGTCAGCCAGTTTCAGGTATTCAGCTGCTTCTTCTACAGTGCGCACACCACCAGCTGGCTTGAAGCCAACAACACGGTGATCTTCCTTGGAAGTTTCACGCAGTACGTTGAGCATGATTTCCGCAGCTTCGAGAGTTGCGTTGACTTCTACTTTACCTGTTGAGGTTTTGATGAAGTCTGCGCCTTGTGCAATTGCAATTTCAGAAGCCAGGTGGATCAGACGAGGATCCTTCAGCTCACCGGTTTCAAGGATAACCTTGAGCTGTGCTGGAGCAGGAATTGCACCACGAACCTGTTTGATCTGATCTTCAGCGAAACCACGGCGGCCTTCTGCGAATGCGCGATATGGCATGACGAGATCAACTTCGTCCGCGCCGTCAGCAACAGCCTTTTTGGTTTCTTCGATCACTGCTGCAGTGTCTTCACCACCAGCAGGGAAGTTCACAACAGTCGCGATGCGAACTGGAGAGTTCTTCAGAAGCTCAGCAGCCTGCTTTACAAAGCGAGGCCAGATGCAGATGGCTGCGGTGTGACCGTAAGGTGTAGTTGAGCGCTCAATAAGTGCTGCTACATCTTCTGCAGTGCAGTCATCATTCAGGTTGGTTAGATCGATAAGTCCTAGAGCACGCTTTGCTATTTCTTTTGTTGATGCTTCGGTCATTTTGCCAGTTTCCTTCAAGCCATGTTTTTGAGGAAGGCACGCAAAATCTTTTTGATCTTGGCCGCTCCGAGCGGGGCCATTTCCTTGGTTTCATCATGAGAGAGGCCGTGGGCTTGTAGGCCAGCTCCCATATTGGTGATGGTGGAGATTGCTGCGACGCGCATGCCGAGGAAGCGAGACATAATCACTTCCGGTACGGTGGACATGCCAACGGCATCAGCACCGAGCACCTGAGACATGCGAATTTCTGCCGGTGTCTCGAAAGACGGGCCGGAGAACCACATGTAGACGCCCTCTTCGAGGTCTTCACCAGTTTCAGCAGCTGCTTTTTTGAGCTGCTCACGAAGCTCTGGGTCGTATGCGGCGGAAAGATCGAGGAAACGGCTCTCGTCTTCTTCGCCGATGAGCGGGTTCAGACCAGACCAGTTGATGTGGTCATTGATCAGCATTGGAGAACCCGGCTTGATATTTTCACGCAGGGAGCCTGCAGCGTTGGTTGCAACGATTGTGTCACAGCCAAGTGCTTTGAGGGTCTCAAGCGGAGTGCGCATCACGGATGGGTTGCCGCTCTCATAGTAGTGTGCACGACCGGACAAAATAACAACCGGGACACCTTCCAGAGTGCCTGCAACCAGCTCACTTGCGTGCGCGGTAACAGAAGAGACAGGGAAACCGGTGAGACGGTTGTAAGACACACGAACCGCGTCTTCCACTTCGTCAGCCAGAGAACCCAGACCAGAACCGAGGATCATCCCAACTTTATAATCACCTGGGCGAGCAGCGCGTACAATTTCCGCTGATTCCTTACCAAATCCGCTCATAATCAATCCTCAATCTGTTCATTCAATTCAAAGCCAGCAGGCAGCAGTTCTTCCATGGTGAAGGTTTTACGCAGACCTTCGAGGTTGGCTACATGGATCTTGATCTGCTTGTTGCTTGCAAATTCAGAAAGTTTTTGACGACACCCACCGCATGGTGTGCACAGCGCGGCGTCTGCCAGCACTACAACCTCATTGATCTTGGTAGAGCCACCGCGGATCATTGCCGCGATTGCTCCGCCTTCAGCACAGGTGCCTTCCGGGTAGGCGCCGTTTTCGACGTTACATCCGGAGACGACTTTGCCATCAGTGGTGAGCAATGCAGCGCCCACCTTGAAGTTGGAGTATGGCGCATAGGCGGTTTCTCGTGCCGCCTTTGCTTCTTCAAAAAGCTTGTCAAATGCGCTCATTATTATTGTCCTTATGTACGCTCTTTAACATATGGGATACCAGATGCTTTCGGTGGGATTGCGCGACCGATAAAGCCGGCAAGAAGAACCACAGTCAGCACGTAAGGCAGAGCCTGGAAGACCTGAACAGGCACTTCACCAATTCCAGGAATTTCCTGGCCCTGAAGACGGATTGCCAATGCATCTAGGAAACCAAAGAGAAGGCATGTGAACATGGCGTTCACTGGCTTCCACTTTGCAAAGATAAGAGCTGCCAGAGCAATAAAGCCCTTGCCCGCACTCATATCTTTAATAAATCCGGCGCCCTGAGCAACAGACAGGTAAGCACCAGAGAACCCGCAGAGAATACCACAAATGATTGTCGCACGGTAACGTAGCAGTGTTACTGATAGACCTGCTGTGTCAGCTGCGGAAGGGTTCTCACCTACTGCGCGAAGACGCAGACCAAAGCGGGTTCTGAAAATGATCCACCAGGTCAACGGTACGGCAGCGAAAGATGCATAAACCAGAATGTTGTGACCAGAGATCAGATTGGCATAGATCGGACCCAGCACAGGCACGTTTGCCAGAGTGTCGGCGAATGGCAGCGTGAGGCTTTCAAAGCGGGTTGCCGGAGACAGAGCCGGTGTTCGTCCACCTTGAGAGAACCATGCCTGACCCAGCAATACGGTTAGACCAGCTGCAAGGAAGTTGATCGCCACACCGGAAACCACCTGGTTGCCGCGTTGACTGATAGATGCGTAACCGTGCACCAGTGCCAGCATAACGGAAACCATGATACCCGCCAGAAGGCCGATCCACGGGCTCTGGAAGACGTAGGCTGCGGCAGCGGCAGCAAAAGCTGCGCCGAGGATCTTACCTTCCAGACCGATATCAACGATACCGGAGCGCTCTGAAAACAGGCCAGCAAGGCACGCAAACAGAAGAGGAGTTGACAGGCGGAATGTGCTGTCGAGAACAAGAATGATTGTGTCTAACATGTCCGTCTCCCTATGCTTCTGCTGTGCTTGATGAGAAGCGATCGAAGAACGCTACAACTGCTGGGCGGAACATATGCTCAAGAGCACCAGCGAAGAGAATAACCAGGGCCTGAATGACCACGATCATGTCGCGTGAGATTGTTGGGATTTCGAACGCCAGCTCTGCGCCGCCCTGATAGAGCAGGCCAAAGAGCATGGAGGCGAGAATAATCCCGATCGGATGCCCTCGTCCCATCAGCGCTACCGCGATACCAACGAAGCCTGCACCACCTGCGAAGTCGAGAAGCAAGCGTGTCTGCTCACCCATCACAACGTTGATGCCCATCAAGCCAGCAAGAGCACCGGAAATCAGCATGGTTACAACAGTGATGCGCACCGGAGAGATGCCAGCGTAGGCTGCTGCATCCGGGTTTGCACCGAAGCTGCGGATTTCATAGCCAAGCTTGGTGTGCCAGATCAGAAGCCAGACCACCACGCAAACAGCGAGAGCGAGGAAGAACGCCAGGTTCACAGGAGACTGACCGAAGTCGAAGCTTGAGAAGACGTTTCTGAGCAGTGGAAGCTGACCGCCAGCCTCGAAGTTACGAGAGGATGGGGACATCGTGCCCTGAGGGATCAGGATGTTAGACAGCAGGTACACCATCAACGCGGATGCGATGAAGTTGAACATGATCGTCGTAATAACGATGTGAGAGCCGCGCTTTGCCTGCAGGTAACCCGGAATGAATGCCCAGGCTGCACCGAATACAGCACCACCGATAATCGCGAATGGGAACGTCACCCACCATGGAACAAAGCGGTCCATGGCGAGGCAGACCAGTGCGATACCCAGACCGCCGACATAGGCCTGACCTTCACCACCAATGTTAAACAGACCAGCGTGGAAAGCGACTGCCACAGCCAGGCCCGTAAAGATAAAGTTGGTTGCGTAGTAGAGGGTATAGCCAAAGCCTTCACCGTAACCCAGCGCACCCCAAACGAGCCATTTAACGGCTTCGAATGGATCTTCGCCAATTACTACAACGACCAAGCCAGAGATGATAAATGCCGCGAGCAGGTTGAGGGCCGGTAAAACACCGTAGTCAACCCAACGAGGAAGTTGCCCCTTACTCATTTCTGTGTTCCCCCAAATGTCAGGTCAAAGCAAATTTTGTTGTTAAACAGGGAGTTCATGATCATTCTGCTGCCTCTTGATTGACACCAGCCATGAGAAGACCAAGATCCTGCTCTGTTGCTTCTGGCCCGCGTTCACCAACCACGTTGCCATCAAACATGACAATGATGCGGTCGGAGAGTGAACGAATTTCTTCAAGCTCCACGGATACAAGAAGGACAGCTTTGCCCTGCGCGCGCATGTCCATGATCCGGTTGTGGATGTACTCAATCGCACCAATATCAACACCGCGTGTCGGCTGACCGATCAGAAGAACGTCCGGGTTACACTCAATTTCACGTGCCAGAACGATTTTCTGCTGGTTACCGCCAGAGAACTTTGCAGCTGTCATTTCGGTGGTTGGAGGGCGAATGTCGTACTTCTCGATGCGTTCCTTAGCTTCCTTACGGATTGCATCTTTATTGAGGAACATACCTTTTGAGTATTTCGGTTCGCGATGGTAGCCGAGAATGGAGTTCTCATATTCTGCGAACTTGTTGACCAGCCCCATCCGGTGGCGATCTTCAGGTACGTGGCTCATTCCCTTGGTGCGCATTTCAGCTGCATTATGTGCCGCTGAGAGGTCCAACGACTCGCCTGACAGCTCCATCTTGCCGCTTTCGGCGCGGGTGATGCCGGAAAGAGCTGCGAGGAGTTCAGACTGACCGTTGCCGGAAACGCCTGCGATACCAAGAACTTCACCTGCACGCACTTCGAAGGAAACATCCTTCACGCGCATCACGCCGCGATCATCCCGAACGTTGAGGCCTTCCACTTTGAGGAGAGGCTTGCCAACTTCGACTTCAGGCTTGTCCACTTCCAGAAGAACACTGCGGCCAACCATAAGTTCAGCCAGTTCTTCCATGGAGGTTTGAGCAGTTTTGCGAGAGGCCACCATTTCACCACGACGCATCACGGACACCGTATCGGTTACATCCATGATCTCACGCAGTTTATGGGTGATCAGCAGAACTGTTTTACCCTGATCGCGCAGTACGCGAAGAATGCGGAAGAGGTGATCAGCCTCAGACGGTGTCAAAACACCGGTCGGCTCATCAAGAATGAGAATGTCTGCACCGCGGTACAGAGCCTTCAGGATCTCTACTCGCTGCTGCAAACCAACTGGCAACTCACCCACGACTGCGTCGGGGTCAATTGTCATGTCGTATTCGTCTGCCAAACGCTTAAGTTCGCGACGTGCGTTTGCTACACCATCTTTCAACAGTGCGCCGCCCTCAGCGCCAAGAATAACGTTTTCTAGAACTGTGAATGGATCGACGAGCATAAAATGCTGGTGCACCATACCGATGCCCTGCGCAATCGCGCTCTTCGAATCAGGAATAGTGGTTGTCTTGTCATCGATCTTAATTGTTCCGCTATCGGCATGGTAAAAACCGTAGAGGATCGACATCAAGGTGGATTTGCCCGCTCCGTTCTCCCCAATGATGCCGTGAATGGACCCTTTTCCTACAACAAGGTCAATGTCCTTGTTTGCTTGAACAGGCCCAAAACTTTTACTTACGCCAATTAACTCGATGGCAGGTACATTGCTTTCAGCCACTGTTGCCCGGCCTTTCTGGTCTATAAAATCAATAACTTGCGCATCAATCTCGTTCCTACTTTCGAAGTACACCGTTTCAAAAGCGTTGCCCCACCCCCAGGAGAAGCAGAGAACAGATCCCAATGCAGTTATCCTCGTTTCCTCCTCAACCTTCGCTCCCAAAGGCTGAAAACTCTACTCGGGCTACAGGGGTGCAAGTCCCTCATAAATCCCTTCAAGACTGAAAGTCTGGAAGGAGTGGTCGTTCCGAAGAACCACCGTAAGCGAAAATGCCCACACCAGACAGTGCGGGCACTTTCCATTAGATTAGAACGGACAGGTAGAATCCACCATGTAATCGTGAACTTCTACTTTGCCAGAAATAATATCCATCTTTGCCTGTTCAACTGCAGACTGCATTTCTGCTGTGATGAGAGGCTTGTTATACTCGTCGTAAGACCAGGAAACACCATTCTCAGCAAGGCCGAGAACTTCAACACCTGAGCTCCACTTGCCTTCTTTAGCGTCTGTCAGTACCTTATCAACAGCAACATCTACGCCCTTAATCATAGAAGTGAGAATAGAGCCTGGATGCAAATGGTTCTGGTTAGAGTCAACACCAATACCCAGCTTCCCCTCATCCGCTGCAGCTTGCAGAACGCCTGTGCCAGTGGAACCTGCAGCATGGAAAACAATGTCTGCCCCACGAGCGAACTGGGAACGGGCAAGTTCCCCCCCCTTCAGAGGGTCAGTCCAGGCAGCACCAGTGGTACCAACCATATTTTCAAGAACCTGAATATCTGGCTTGACGTATTTGGCACCTTGCTTGTAACCGCATGCAAACTTGCGGATCAAAGGAATATCCATACCACCGACGAAACCAATCGTATTGGTTTCCGTTGTCATCCCAGCTAACAGACCAACAAGAAATGAGCCTTCCCCTTCCTTGAAAACGATGGAACGAACATTTGGCAGATCGACAACGGCATCAACGATAGCAAAGTGGGTGTCTGGAAATTCTTTCGCGACTTTTTCCAGTGCTGTTGCTTGTGCAAAACCAATTGTAATAATTGGGTCCAGTCCACGTCGCGCGAAGTTACGCAGAGCCTGTTCACGCTGAGATGGATTCTGGATCTCAAAATCGCGGAACTTGATGCCTGTACGTTCTTCGAACTGCAACGCGCCTTTGTAAGCAGCTTCATTGAAAGACCGGTCATTACGACCGCCGAAATCATAAACGACTGCGGGCTTGAAAGTTTCTGCCATAGCTCCAGTCGTCATGACTGCTGCTAAAGCAACTGCACCGAGGATTGTTGTGGTTTTCACGGTTTCTTCCTTATTATATCTTCCCGTAGAGCGGAAAGGATTCTCCCTTAAGAAGAACAGACTCCCAACTTACGTCTTTGCTTCGAGCTCGTTCTCTTTCAGCAGGCCAGCGAGTTCTCTGGCCAAAACCTCATCGATGATCAGATCTTTGATGATGCCGGTCGCCAATGCTGCCAGTGTTGCTTTCGCCTTACGGTAACCGCCAACGATCGCGACAACATGCGCCTTACGGACGTCATCAAAGTGCAATCCAACTGCTTTTTCGTTTAGAGAACAGGCCACTTCGTTGCCGTCAATGTCGACAAAGCGGCCCATCACGTCAGAACAAGCGCCGCTTTCCAGCAGTTCTTCACGTTCTTCAGAGGTAATCAGCTTGCGTTGTACAAGGTGGCCTTCCTTCTCAACGGACCCGATGCCGATGATGAAGAGTTCTGCGGCCTTAGCTCTCGCGAGCAGCTCCTGTACAGCGCCCTGAGACACAAAGGTGTCTCTTTCTGCTTTGGTTTCAGCAATATAAGGAACAGGAAGATAGAAACCTTCACCGCCCGTCTTCGCACATAGCTGCTGCACAACATCATACGGGTTGGCAGAAAGACGACGGGTGAGCGAGCCGGATACGGACAGCAGCTCAAGCTCTGGAAGATGCACACGAGGCATTGCCTCGATGGTGGACTGGAGCGTGCGCCCCATGCCTACGCCAATGCGCTTAGGTGGATTCGTTGTAAAAAGTGAATGAAGGTATTGGCCAGCAAAAGATGAAACTGCCGTGAAAGAGTCTGTTTCGTCACCGCTGCCAAGATCCGGAGCAATAAAGCAATTTTCCAGATTCATTCGCTTGCAGAGAAATTGTTCTAATTCAACGCATTCAGAAGGCCGGGCTTCGATATGAAATTTTATCAAGCCTTCTTTTTGAGCATGTGCTATTAGGCGATGAACTTTTGCAGGAGAAACCCCAAGGCGGCCAGCAATCTCTCCCTGAGTGCTTCGGCCAATGAAAGACATCCAAGCGGCCCTAATGGCCAAAGATGTGGTCCATTCGTCTGCCTTCATGGTCTAGCCTCTTATATTCCTATATGGCTTTCTGGAAATACCTCCAGAATCCATTCCCAATTTTCCTACCGAAATGCTCAGTTTCAGAGCTTCTGAGCACTCCCCCAAATCAGATAAGAATATTTCTTCACCACGTGAGAAATATTTCAGACACACATTTGCATTAGGTGAAACGGAAGGTCAAGGAAATAAACTGCGCGATTTGCAGAATCTTATTGCTAGCTAACTAAACCACTGTTTTTGCCATACTAATAAAATCAAATAGCTTCAGTTCAAGTACTTGCGGAAATTACTTAGGTTACGACTCACGTTTCAGGTCAAATTTGCAAAGAGATCATGAAGAAATTAATCAACTTTATGTAACATTTGATCAACTCTCAATATTTGCAAAATAAACAAAATATTTTCAACGCACTAACTGGCACAACATTTGTCGCCGCAAAATCTTCAGATGGCGTTTACTGGCAAATCAAACAGTTATTTTCCACAGAGCCAGCTTAATACAACCCTATATATATCAATGCTAGTGAATGGTCTTCCACATTCATGGATGACCGTGGGAATACTATGGATGTAACCTGTTTTCGTTAGCTCAGTGCCGATTGCAGCAAAATAAAAAAATCGAGGCGGGGAGGTCCGTGACCGGGACACCCTGAATCTTGCAAAAAAGGAGGCTGAAAATGCGGCCCATGTGCACAAAACCCCTCACTGCGATTGCGGGCGCATTCGCACTTGGTGGTTTCTTGTTTTCTACCCCCATCCTGGCAACTTCCAATACTCATGCATCTTTGAACTTCGATATGTCCAAGGAGGTGGACCTTGAACTGGTTCTGGCCGTGGACATTTCTCAGAGCATGGATCCAGAGGAACAGCGCATTCAAAGAGAAGGGTATGTTGCGGCACTGACATCTGACGAGGTGCTTGATGCGATCAAATACGGCCCCATCGGTCGCATTGCTGTTGCCTACATGGAGTGGGGTGGCAAAGACGAGCACTTTGTTGTTGCGGACTGGACCATTATTTCGGACGAGGCAACTGCGGGTAAGTTTGCAGGCAAGATTGCCGAGGCCCCCTTGCGCCGGGTACAGCGCACTTCCATCTCCTCCGCGCTGACACAGGCGGTCAATCTGGTCATCGCAAACGAATACAACGGCATGCGTCAGGTCATCGACATCTCCGGCGATGGTCCGAACAATCAGGGCAGTGCTGTCACCGAAGCGCGTGATGCTGCAATTGCGCAGGGTATGACAGTCAACGGCCTCCCTTTGATGCTGAAGGAAGAGAGTATTTCTTGGCAGTCCATGCTGCATCTGGACCATTATTACGAGGACTGCGTAATTGGTGGACCTGGGGCATTTTCAATCCCGGTCCGCTCCAAGGAAGGCTTCAGTGATGCCATCCGCATGAAACTTGTGCTGGAGATTGCCGGTCTTGTCGATGACAAACCCAAATTCATCCGCGCCAAGTCACGCAGAGACATGGTCATGTGCTCTTTGTTCGACTGATACTGCTGGCTCCGAAATGTTTCGGAAACCTGTGTATGACCTGCTGCCGTTTGTCGCCGCTCAAATATCAGACACAAACGGCGCAAGTTGACTCTTTCAAAGCCTGTCAAGACGCGCTAAAGGATAAGTAATCCCAAGAGACTTAGAGCATGCCGCGCACAGTTTCAGGCAAGCTCTAAGTTTTTGTTTCTGCGTGTCCCTCTCCGAAAAACGGAACCACCTTTCAGGGATGCGCTCCAGCGACGTGTTGACGGAGCCTAAATGACCGAGCGTAGAACTCTCGCCCTTATCGCCCACGATGCCAAAAAAGACGAAATGGTCGCGTTTGCCAAATTGCACGAAAGCAAACTCGTCAACTACAAGCTTTTTGCGACGGGGACAACGGGTGGCCGTATTCAGGAGGCATGTCCATCTCTGGATGTAGAACGCATGAAAAGCGGCCCGCTTGGTGGTGACCAGCAGATTGGCGCAATGATTGCTGACCGCGCCTTGGATGGCCTGTTCTTCTTTGTCGACCCCCTCTCCCCAATGCCGCATGATGTGGATGTGAAAGCATTGATGCGTCTGGCGCTGGTCTACGATATTCCAATGGCGTTGAACCGCAGTACAGCAGACATCATTTTGCGCTCTGCACGCTTAGCGGGACTTTCCACTTCCTCGCAGACACCAGAAATTTCCAGCCAACAATAAAGTCACACTTATAAATGCTGCACTCTGCTCCGCTTACAAGAAACCTACCCTACCCGGTCCTTGTCGCTGACATCGGCGGCACGAATGCTCGCTTTGCATTGATCGAAGGCCCTGATGAGCCAACCAAGCTTTGTGGTCAGGAAGGAACGAAGGCGCATGCAACCATTCAGGATGCCATTCGTGCCGGAGTTCTGGAACAAGGCTACGCTGCGCCGCGGTCTGCGGTGCTGGCTGTTGCTGCTCCCGTTTCCAGCGACCGGATCGCTCTGACCAATGCAAGCTGGGTGATTGAGCCTCCCGCTCTCATCAAAGAGCTTGGTCTGGAACAGGTGGTTCTTCTCAACGACTTTGAGGCACAGGCCCTTGCCTTGCCATCCCTATCCCCAGTCGATCTGGATCAGGTGGGCGGCGGCGTGGCTGATCAGAACGCAACCAAGTTTGTTGTTGGACCGGGCACCGGCCTTGGTGCAGGTGCAATGATCCGCTCCTGCGGAAAATGGATTCCCGTTCCTGGTGAGGGTGGTCATGTGGAGCTTGGCCCGCTGAGTGAGGAAGAATACCGCATCTGGCCATATATCGAGCGCATTGGCGGGCGTGTTGGTGCTGAGCAGGTTGTCTGCGGTGCCGGCCTTGTGCGCCTTGCCAAGGCTGTGCTGCAGGCTGATGGGGTGCATCGTACCTATGAGAAGCCGTCGGATGTGCCTTTAGCGGCAGATGATGGTGATGAGGTTGCGCAGAAAGTGCTGCGATTGTTCTCTGCTGCGCTTGGCCGTGTTGCGGGGGATTTCGCGATCACCAATCTCGCACGTGGCGGTGTGTATCTGGCAGGCGGCATTCCGCCGAAGATCTCGCATTGGCTGCATGGTGGTGAGTTCCGCGCCGCTTTTGAGGCCAAAGCGCCGCATGAAAGCATCATGAAGTCTATTCCGACTTACATCATCACACATAAGAGCCCCGCCCTTGAAGGCCTTGCGGCTTATACCCGTGCACCTGATGATTATCTGGTAGACCTGACTGGCCGCAGCTGGCACCGCAAGGACACCACAACCTCGGAATAGCACTGAGCCCAAATTCCAATTTGACTGGAAGCAGCTTTGCATAGATTAAGGTCTGTGGAGCTGCTTCCTCTTTTTTGACGCCTACATTTTGCGGAGCCCATGACGTCTTCCTCTTTGCCAATCGAAGCAATCCTACCGGACTTGCTTTCTGCTCTTGAGCAAAACACCAATGCGGTTCTTGTTGCCGAGCCGGGTGCGGGTAAGACGACCCGTGTGCCGCTCGCCCTGCTGGATGCTCCATGGCGAGACGATGGCAAGATCATTGTGTTGGAGCCTCGGCGCCTTGCAGCGCGTGCTGCTGCGCGACGTATGGCGCATACGCTGGGTGAGAGCGTTGGCGAGACGGTTGGCTACCGCGTGCGCATGGACAGCAAGGTTTCGGGCAAAACCCGCATTGAGGTGGTGACTGAAGGCGTCTTCACCCGCATGATCCTTGATGACCCTGAGCTTTTCGGTGTGGCTGCGGTTCTTTTTGATGAATACCATGAACGCTCCATGGACGGAGATCTTGGTCTGGCGTTTGCTTTGGATGTTCAGGAAGCTTTGCGCGACGACCTGCGCATTGTGCCGATGTCTGCAACACTGGATGCAGCTGAAGTTTCCAAGCTTTTAGATGATGCACCAATCCTGAAGAGTGAAGGCCGCCAGTATCCAGTTGAGACGCGCTACATTGGCCGCGATCCTCGAGGAAGGCTGGAAGACCAGGTGGCGCGGGCTATTCGTTCAGCATTGGCTGAAGAGACAGGCTCTGTGCTCGTGTTTTTGCCGGGTCAGGGTGAGATCAAGCGCACGCAATCTTTGCTGGAAGGACGCGTTGCCGCCGATGTGAGTATTGCCCCTCTTTATGGCGCTTTGGATAGTAAGGCGCAGGATCTGGCTGTTCGTCCTGCCAAGCCCGGTCAGCGAAAAGTGGTGCTGACCACAGCCATTGCACAGACATCCCTGACTATTGAGGGGGTCCGCATTGTGATTGATGCGGGTCTTTCCCGCGTACCGCGTTATGATCCGCAAACGGGTTTGACACGCCTTGAAACCGTGAAGGTTTCTCGTGCGACAGCGGAACAGCGTAAAGGGCGTGCTGGCCGCGTGGAATCGGGCATTTGTTATCGGCTCTGGGAAGAAGCACAGACAAAGGCACTGCCTGCGGCTGAAAAGCCTGAGATTTTGGAGAGTGACCTTTCTGGACTGGTGCTTGATGTTGCCAATTGGGGTGTTACTGATCCCGCTCAACTGAAGTTCATGACACCGCCACCTGCTGCGGCCTGGTCTGAGGCTAAAGAGCTGCTGGAGGAGCTGGATGCTCTGGATGCGGATGGTGGCCTGACCAAAGCTGGGCGTGATCTTGCTGGACTACCGTTGCACCCGCGTCTTGGGCATATGCTGGTGCAAGCCTCTCAAGAAGGACAGGCGGAGCTGGCATCACTGATTGCCGTGATTATTGGCGAACATGGGTTGGGTGGCAGATCAACTGATCTGCGAGATCGTTTGCGCCGTTTGATGCAGGATCAAAGCCCACGAGGAAAAGAAGCAAGGGCACAGGCAAAGCGCTGGGTGAAGCTTGTTGGCGGGCGATCTTCTGAGCGTGCTAACTTTGAAGACGCTGGTGATATCCTGAGCCTTGCCTATCCTGACCGCATCGCGCAGCAACGGGGTGCAAGAGGAAGTTTTCGCCTTGCCAATGGCCGCGGTGCGCAGCTGGAAGAGAGCGAAGCGCTGTATGCCGAGAAGTTCCTGAGTGTTGCCGAAGTCACAGGAACAGCCGCACGCGCACGTATCTTGCTGGCTGCGCCACTTTCCTTCAGTGAACTCGAAGCCCGCTTTGCCTCTCACCTCCGTGAGAAGGAGCAGGTGCAGCTGATGCCAGATGGCGCCATCAAGGCGGTCCGGCAGCGGGTCCTAGGCAAATTGGTGCTGAACGAGAAGAAAATCTCTGATCCTGATCCTGAAGCGATCATCGACGCATTGCTGGAACAGATTGCGCGCAAAGGCGCGGCCCGTCTGCCATGGAGCAAGGATCAGTTACGCTATCGCGGACGCGTAACTTATCTGCGCGAGACGGCAGGTAAGGAATGGCCGGATCTGAGTGACAAGGCTCTGAGTACAGACTTTGAGTGGCTGCGTCCGTTCCTAGCTGGGAAGACTGCGCTGTCTCAAGTGAGTGCGGGCACGTTGGGGGACGCGCTTGCAACGCTGGTTCCGTGGGAGTTGAGTTCGGAACTTGAAACTCTTGCCCCCTCACACTTTGTCGTGCCCACCGGATCGCGCATTCCGGTTGATTATGATGGCGAGCAAGGGCCGATGCTTTCCGTTCGCGTACAGGAACTGTTTGGTCTTGCGGATCATCCAAGCATTTGCGGTGGAAGAGTTCAGTTGGTGTTGCAACTGCTCTCCCCTGCTCAGCGGCCCATCCAAATCACCAAGGACCTACCTGGGTTCTGGCAAGGATCCTGGGCAGATGTAAAGGCTGATATGAAGGGGCAGTACCCAAAACACCCGTGGCCGGACAATCCGCTGGATGCGGAAGCCACGCGCCGGGTGAAACCGCGCAAATAAAAAACCGAAGAGCATAACGCTCTCCGGCCTTCTAAAACTCATAGGTGAAAAGCTTATTCGCCTTCGTTTGCAGGAGTTGCCTGCAGCAGGCCATAGCGCTCGACGCCGATCTTCTCAAGAAGTTCCAGCTGGGTTTCGAGGAAGTCGATGTGACCTTCTTCGTCTGCCATCAGATCTTCAAAAAGCTTCATGGTGACGTAATCACCTTCGTCGCGGCAAACTTCGCGTGCTTCTTTGTAAAGTGCACGAGCGGAGTATTCACCTGCCAGATCGCATTCAAGGCATTCCTTGAGGTCCTGACCGATGCGCAGCGGATCGAGTGTCTGCAGATTCGGGTGACCTTCGAGGAAAATGATACGCTCGATCAGCTTATCGGCGTGTTCCATTTCCTCAATGGATTCTTCACGTTCTTTTTTTGCAAGCTTTGTGAAGCCCCAGTCTTCAAGGAGACGGTAGTGCAGCCAGTATTGATTTACTGCGGTCAGCTCGTGGCGTAGAGCCTTGTTGAGATATTCCAGTACTTTAGGTTCACCCTTCATGTCACTCTCTCCTTGACAAATTGAGGTATTGACCTTTTTTAGAATAATTCCAAGTTACTGTCCAGAGTCATCTTTAACTTGTTCAGCCTCAGCGTATACAACTTCGATGATGCTTTTAAAGCAACCACCACATTTTGGCCTGTACCCAAGATGACGAAATACCGCGCCCGGAGTGGGGACACCCCCCTCAGGATTCTCGCAAAGCTCACGTGCAGCTTGTTTTATTTCCTTGTCATTAATGACGTTGCAGTGACAAATGATCATTGTTGGTTGCTTTCGGGCTCCCAATTTCGCTTGCAAAGCATTATATAAACAGTAGATCTTTTAAAACTAGAGAATAATACTCCAGTTTCCTGCAGTCCTATCACGAGCAAAGCCCCTATGAACACCAACCAAACGACGAAGGATCTCCGCAAGACAATCGTCTTAACGGGCGCAAGCCGTGGAATCGGCCACGCAACCGTAAAGAAATTTTCTTCAGCGGGTTATCGGGTCATTAGCTGTTCCAGACAACCATTTTCTGACAAATGCCCTTGGCCATCCGGGCCGGAGGACCACATTGAAGTGGACTTGGGTGATGCAGGTAATCTGGAAAACGCCGTTCTCCAGATCAAAGAGCGTCTGAAAGACAACGGCTCCATGCTTCATGCCCTCGTCAACAATGCGGGTATCAGCCCGAAAGACGAGGAAGGCCAACGCCTCGATTCCCTGACAACCCCAATGCAAACATGGCGAGATGTGTTTCAGGTGAACTTCTTCGCGCCAATTATGCTGGCTCGCGGTTTGTTTGATGAGCTGAGGGCTGCGAGAGGCTCTGTCGTGAACGTCACGTCCATCGCTGGGAGCCGTGTGCATCCGTTTGCGGGAACAGCTTATGCCACTTCCAAGGCAGCTCTTGCTTCCCTAACGCGCGAAATGGCTGCTGACTTTGGGCCGCACGGCGTTCGTGTGAATGCGATTGCTCCGGGCGAGATCGATACTTCGATTCTCTCACCTGGTACCGAGAAAATCGTCGAGACCATTCCGATGCGCCGTTTGGGCAGCACCACAGAAGTGGCAGACACCATCTACTTCCTGTGCTCTGCTCCATCTTCTTACGTGACAGGTGCGGAAATACATATCAACGGCGGTCAGCACGTATAAACGCGTTCTTATGTGAAACGTGAAAGGGGCGCATTAAGCGCCCTTTGCTATTTTATAGACATATCAACAAGACAGCCCGACCCAATACCTCGTAATCATTGGACCATCACAAATCTGTTAGAAACATTTTTTATTGAACTTACATCTTTAGATGAATAAGCGACCGTATACATGCTTAGATACATGAAACTATTTCTCTCCGCCCTCGTAAAATCTTCGAGGTCGATGAGCGGACGCATCAATTTCAGTCTCTATTTTATTGTTTCCATTAGTGCCTGCGCTTCCTGCATCACTGTACTGCAAACCTATCGCATTCAGGAGGCAATTGCCTCTATCAGAGTACAGGAAGACGGCGTCACTCTG
This sequence comes from Pseudovibrio sp. WM33, assembly GCF_001623165.1. NCBI lineage: Bacteria > Pseudomonadati > Pseudomonadota > Alphaproteobacteria > Hyphomicrobiales > Stappiaceae > Pseudovibrio > Pseudovibrio sp. WM33. The sequence continues at coordinate 85,791 of NZ_LMCK01000086.1, read as the reverse complement.
GCTAACCTATTGTTGCAAAATGTTTCCGAAACCTCTCATCGCATAAAAGCTATGGAAGCGCCCGAGTATGTAAGCGATGATGAAGCCCTCATCCAACCTGTTTCCATTCAGCTCAACGCTACAATCGCACACACTCAAAGTTGGCTCAACAACGTGGGTGAAAGTAATCTGTCCCACACTCTCTCCTCCTCTACTGAGAAATTCGAAGAGAATGTAACCGCCTTGCTCGCAGCACGGCGTTCTCTCCATGGGACACGAAATGCAATCAGCTCGGACAGCGTGGCCCTTGCAAACTCGAGCGGCAACCTGCTTCGGCAGCTTGAAGGATTGAGTCCGAATGCCAAAAAGCTAGCAACTCGTATTAGTCCCCTTACGCAAAGCACCCTTTCATCTGCGTTGCAATTCACCTTGCTGCCAAATGAAGCAAACCGCACACAATTTGAGACACATATAGCAGCTCTGGGCAAGGCATTTAGTCAAGCTAAACCGCTTCTTAAGGTTCTGCCACGCCGCGAGCGAGCTATTCTGAAGTTTGCGAGTCGAGACAGGGATTTGCTCCTCCAAAATATGATGGGTTTTTTTGGTGCATACACCGGTCTCCAACGGGAAGAGCAACGAGTGGAGGCCCTGTTAGGCGCTATTGAGCAAAGCTCTGAGAGAATTCTCACTAAGCTGCACGGTGATCAGGCAACGCTCAATCAGAACATAGAGCAATCCAGCGCTTTCTTATTCTGGGGAACTATTGTTGCAGGCATAACTGCAGTTCTTGCCGGCTTGCTGGTCGCCCTTATTCTTTCTTGGCGGGTTGTAAAACCATTGCGGAAAGCTGTTTCAGATGTGTACAGCCTCGCTGAGAAAGAAGAGATCCGCTTCCCATCCAAGCCGAGCCGTGTCCCCGAAATCGCCAACTTATACGACGCACTAGCGATTTTTGATCGCAACACAACTGAGAGAAGCAGACTTGAAAGCGAGCAAGCACAACAAGCCAAATCCGCATCAACCAGAACAACTCAACTGACCGAATGGATCGGGACTTTTCGCATGAACTCCTATGGCCTTACTCAAAGCATTGCGGATAGCGCAGGTACACTGGGCCTCGCTTCTCAAGACCTGACAGTACTTGCAGCAACTACATCAGAAGGCGCTAAAGCTGCCAATAAAACGTTGAAGCAAACCACTCATGAGGTCTCTGCCATTGCGGAATCCTTGGAACAACTGGCCATCAGTACGCAGGATTTTCAAGAACGGATTTCAACAACCGCTACAACTATGAGTCAGACCAGTAGATCAGCAGAGCATTCTACTCGGATGATAAATTCCCTGCTCGAAGCCTCTCATAAAATTAGCGATGTGATGGATCTCATTCAGGAAATTGCCAGCCGCACAAACCTTCTCGCTCTTAATGCCACGATTGAAGCTGCCCGCGCAGGCGACGCGGGTAAGGGTTTTGCTGTAGTTGCCTCTGAAGTGAAAGACCTCGCGAATCAGACCAGCGCGGCTACCGAAGATATTCAAAAGGTAGTTCGGGAAATTCAGAGTAGTTCCGAGACCGCATCCACCGCTATCAATCAGATCAGGGAGAGCATTGCCTCTATGGACTGGCTTACCAATGAACTAGCAAACAGTGTGTCAGCTCAGCTGGAAACAACCAACAAAATCAATCAGAACGTAGCTGCCGCTGCTAAAGGGGCTAAGCAGATGTCATTCCGTGTAGATGCTGTCGCAAGTTCTTCTCTAAAAACCTCAGAAAATGCTGATGCAGTGCAAGCCGCAACCCAAAACGTGAGCGACCAAAGCGAACAGCTAAAAGTTGAAATTGATCATTTTCTAGTCAAAGTTGCAACATAAAGAGGATTGAAAGGAGATGATGAATTACCATCTCCTTTCAGGTCTTTAAGATGCCGCGACAGCGCGTTTTGCCATGACCGTCACCAGATTGGCGCGGTAGGCAGCGGTGCCATGAAGGTCTGAGAGCATGTTGTCAGCAGATGGTGCCATGCCTGCGACAGCATCGGCAGACCAGTTGCCATCCAGAGCTTTTTCCATGTCAGGCATACGGAAAACACCATCCTGACCGGCACCTGTCACAGCCACACGTGCACCCGCTCCAGTCTTTGCTACAAAGACGCCAGCCATTGCATAACGCGAGGCAGGATTAGGGAACTTCGCGTATGCAGTGTTCGATGCGACCGGGAAGACAACCGCAGTCACGATCTCATCTTCATCCAGCGCCGTTTCGAACATGCCAGTGAAGAAGTCCTGCGCAAAGAACTCACGCTTGTTGGTCTCGATGGTTGCCCCAAGAGCCAACAGAGCTGCCGGATAATCTGCTGCAGGGTCATTGTTGGCGACAGAGCCACCAATGGTGCCCATGTGACGGACATGCGGATCACCGATCGTGCCTGCCAGATCAGCCAGCCCTGGAAGGGCGGCTTTGATATCCGCGCTGCCTGCCACATCTGCATGACAAGTTGCAGCCCCGATGCGGATTGAGCCATCAGCCTGCTTCACAATACCGGAGATTTCTCCGATGTGGCGCAGGTCAATCAGATCACTTGGTGCTGCCAGACGTTGCTTCATGGTTGGGATCAAGGTCTGACCACCAGAAAGCAGTTTACCGTCATCAGCATTTTTCAGCATTTTCGCTGCATCTGACACTGTTGATGCGCGATGATATTTGGTCTCGTACATTTTTAGCCTCCCATCCCCCTAAAGGGGTCTTTGGCAGAGTTGCTATGAGTTTAGTTCGGATAATTCAGTTTTCAGGTACGGAATAGCTTCCAGATCAGAAAAGAAAATCTTGCGATTTTGCTCACCGTGGATCAGTTGGCCAAGCCGTGCAGCTCTTTCAAACAGAACTGAGGCTTCGCCTTCTTCCCCTGCCAGCAATGTGGCGCGTGCCAGAAGTTCAGAGGCATAAGCGTGGTCAAAGTCTGCCATATCCTCTTGGTGAACCTCTGTCAGGTCCACGGTCTGCCGGGCGTAACGCATTGCTGCTTCACGGTTTCCAAGCAGAACATGGACACGACCCACGAGCCACAAGCCACGTTGCTGATGGACTTTCGTTCCGGCCTGAAGCCAGTGCCAAAGGCTAGCGTGAGCGACATGAAGCATCTCGTCATTTTCCTCGGGCGAGCGGCTCTCATTTTCCAAGAGAGCCCATGCACGCTGATTGAGTTCGATGGCGATGAACTTGTGATCCAATGTCGATTTAGCGCCAGCCTGTGCCATTGACTACTCCGCGGCCTCCTTCATGCCGTTGTCCTGAATGAGCTGCCAGACGCGGTTTGGCGAGGCAGGCATATTCATGTCACGAATGCCAAGGGCGTCCGTTACAGCATTGATGACAGCAGGTGGAGACCCGATCGCGCCAGCCTCACCGCAGCCCTTCATGCCGAGCGGATTGCCCGGGCATTCAGTGACTGTGGTTTCCAGCGTGAAGGACGGCACATCATCCGCACGCGGCATGGTGTAATCCATGTAGGACGCTGTAAGCAGCTGACCGTCTTCATCATACTGGGTATTTTCCAGCATGGCCTGCCCGATGCCTTGCACCAAACCACCGTGCACCTGACCTTCCACAATCATCGGATTGATGATGGTGCCGAAGTCATCAGCTGCGACAAAGTTCTCGATGGAGACAACGCCCGTATCCGGATCAACTTCGACCTCGCAGATGTAACACCCTGCAGGGAACGTGAAGTTAGTTGGATCGTAGAAGGCACCTTCCTTCAAGCCGGGTTCCATGCCTTCCGGCAGGTTGTGGGCTGTGTAAGCTGCCAGAGAAACTTCGGTGAAGGTGAGTTTCTTATCGGTTCCGGTGACTTTCAACTCACCGTTCTCGATTTCGATGTCCCCTTCGGACGCTTCCATCAGGTGCGCTGCGATCTTCTTCGCCTTGGCTTCGACTTTGTCGAGTGCCTTAGCAATTGCAGACATACCAACGGCACCAGAGCGGGAGCCATATGTGCCCATGCCCATTTGCACTTTGTCGGTATCACCATGGACGATGGAGATGCTCTCCGTTGGCAGGCCAAGCCGGTCAGAGACCAACTGAGCGAATGTGGTTTCGTGACCCTGGCCATGGCTGTGCGACCCGGTCAGAACCTCAATGGTTCCAACGGCATTCACACGAACCTCAGCAGATTCCCAAAGACCTACACCTGCGCCGAGTGAACCGACAGCCTGAGATGGTGCGATACCACATGCCTCAATGTAGCAAGACATACCGATACCACGGAGCTTGCCAGCCGCTTCGGATTGAGTGCGACGCTGAGCAAACCCATCATAATCGATGGCCTTCATGGCTGCATCAAGAGAGGCTTCGTAATCACCGGCATCATAAGCCATGATCACTGGTGTTTGATGCGGGAACTCGCGCACAAAGTTGATGCGGCGGAATTCAGCTGGCGCCATGCCAACTTCTTTTGCAGCCGTTTCCATCATGCGCTCAACCACATAGGTGGCTTCTGGACGCCCAGCACCGCGATATGCATCCACCGGAGTGGTGTTGGTGTAGACCGCTTTCACATTCGCGTAGATGTTTGGAATGTTGTACTGGCCCGACAGCAACGTCGCGTACAGATAGGTTGGTACAGAAGATGAAAACAAAGACATGTAAGCGCCAAGGTTGGCGACTGTCTTCACACGGAACCCGGTGATTTTGTTGTTCGCATCCAGAGCCAGCTCTGCGGTGCTGTGGTGATCACGACCATGCGCATCTGTCAGGAAGGCTTCTGTGCGGTCGGAGGTCCACTTGACTGGACGGCCAACGCGTTTTGTTGCCCAAAGACAAGCAATCTCTTCGGGATAAATGAAGATCTTAGAGCCGAAGCCACCGCCAACATCCGGCGCAACTACGCGCAACTTGTTCTCAGGTGCCACGTTGTAGAACGCAGAGAGTACCAAGCGTGCCACATGCGGGTTCTGAGAGGTGGTGTAAAGCGTGTAGTGCTCTTCTGACGGGTCAAAATGCGCCAGAGCAGAGCGTGGTTCCATCGGATTTGGAACAAGACGGTTGTTGTCGATGTCCATCCGGGTGATGTGTGCTGCGTTTGCAAACGCTTCATCCGTTGGAGCTTCCTCGCCGATCTCCCAATCGTAGATGAGGTTGCCAGCGGCTTCTGGATGGAGCTGTGGTGCGCCGTCTTTCAGAGCGTCAAGACTGTCAACGACAGCTGGCAAGTCTTCATATTCCACCACAACAGCTTCTGCTGCATCACGTGCCTGCTGCTGAGTATCAGCAACAACAACTGCGATGGCCTGACCGACATAACGGACTGTTTCCGACTCCAAAGCACGGTACGCGCCCATGTTCATTGGAGAACCATCTTTGGAATGGATCATCCATCCGCAAATGATGTTGCCGATACCGTCCGCGACCAGCTGATGTCCGTTTAAAACCGCATCAACACCCGGCATTTTCATCGCGTCATCTGTGTTGATGGACTTGATGCGTGCATGAGCGTGTGTTGAGCGGACGAAAGCAGCGTGGCCCATGCGTTGCATGGTCATGTCATCCGTGTAGCGGCCATTTCCGGTAATAAATCTTTTGTCTTCTTTGCGCAGCACTCGTGCGCCGATTCCTTCTGCTGTCATTTCCATCCCCTCCCGGAAGGTTGACTTCAGCAACTGTTCATAGGCTCCAGCAGTGCAACGCACCTGAAATAAGGTGCAGCTGGATCAATGATCAGTTGAATTTCCGAATTATTCTGCGGCTTCGAGAACTTCGGCCATTTCGTCAGCTGCGGCTTTGATTGCCTTGACGATGTTGTGGTAGCCGGTGCAGCGACAAATGTTGCCTTCCAGCTCATGGCGAATTGTTTTCTCGTCGAGATCTGTACCTAGGCGATCAATCATATCGATTGCGGACATGATCATGCCAGGGGTGCAGAAACCGCACTGAAGACCGTGGTTTTCCTTGAAGGCTTTCTGCATGATGTGCAGCTGGCCATTTTGGGAAACGCCTTCAATTGTGGTGACAGCAGACCCAGTTGCCTGAACAGCAAGCATACTGCAGGACTTCACCGCCTTACCGTCCATGTGCACGAGACATGCACCACACTGTGAGGTGTCACAGCCGATGTGTGTTCCGGTCAATCCCTGATTTTCGCGCAGAAATGTAGACAAAAGGGTGCGGTCTTCGACCTCACCAGAAATCTGCTTTCCATTCACCGTCATAGAGACAGTCGCCATGGTTTTCCTCCCTCAAAAAAGCCTGCAATTTCGCGTCCGCAGACTATGAAGCCAACAGCCTTGGTCAGGATCTCCCATCCTATCAAGGCAGTTGGTTGTAATTTAGGCCATTGGCCTTGTTATTCGGCGGGGCCGTTAGCTTACAAAGCACCCTCTACGCGCCTTGCAATCTCCGACCGCCAAATTCCTAGTTTCAAAGTAACCAATAAAGAGCAATCAAAACAACCAGAGCCATAAGGCCCCAACCTAGCGGACCACCTAAGAATCCCTTGCCCGCCGCAACTTCTACCTTCTCCTCAACGTCTTTGACTGCATCTTCCAACGCATGTTCAGCATCGGCCATGGCTTCAACTGATCCTTCGATGGCGTGCTCGTTTGCGATAGACTTGGCTTCCTCGATCAGACCCTGATCCAACTCAACAGCTTCTAGCGGCTCGTCCTTGCCTGCTACCGGAGTTCCACCGAGTTCTCTGTTCAGATTCGAGAAGAACTCCTCAGCCATCTTCTTGGCAGTTGAATCGATCAACCGGTTTCCCAATTGAGCAAGTTTACCGCCGACCTTTGCATTAACCTCATAACTCAGAAGAGTGCCATCCCCACTCTCTGACAGGGTTACATCTGCCGAGCCCTTCGCAAAACCAGCAACACCGCCTTTGCCTTCTCCGGAAATTTTGTAGGAGTTTGGCGGGTTCAGATCAGAGAGGGTTACTTCTCCTTTGAATTTGGCTTTGACCGGTCCCACTTTTGCTGTGACCGTGGCAGACATCTCAGTGTCGGAGGTTTTTTCCAGACTATCGCAACCGGGAATACACTTTTTCAGCAATTCAGGATCGTTGAGAGCTTCCCAAACCTTTTCCTGACTCGCAGGTATTTGCTGCTCTCCAGACATTTCCATGGATTGGCCCCCTCGTTCTTTTCAGTGCTTCCTTTAGGTAGGCTCCACGCCTTAAGGTCACTTTTGCATTTTACATCATGTAGAGTGGACTTAAATCGAGGGAAAAGACAAGTACCTCTCGTGTTAAAATTGTCATGGATGCTCAAAACTTCTTTTCAGAACACAACGACGTTTTATACGTCCTGCATTATGCTGGTGTTCCCACGCTGTGGATACTCACTTAACGGTAAAGAGCTTGTTTTGCGCTAAAGCGTTGACCCGAGGCCCGCATCGCCTTAATGCCTTTTCATTAAATAAACGAATTCAGCGTGAGGCTTTGTCTCGCGTTTGTGCGCAGAAAATCAAAGGCAACATCCTTGAGCAAATCACCCAAAGGCGGCGCTCCACGAACCCGCAATGCGCAATCCAAAAAAGGCGGAGCACGGAAGGACAACGGTCCGAAGCGTGGTTTTTCTGCCAAACGCGATACCCGAGATAATCGGGACCAGAGAGAGGCGCGCAATCCCCGCGACACTCGTGGTGGCAAGAAAGATAGCGCAGCAGCAACGCGCCCGATCCGGCGAGACCAAACGCGCAGCGCTCCAGCCACCACGGTTGTTGAGCCCATTGTACGCGAACATAAGCCAACATCTGCCCGCTTCACCACCCCTGCCAGCGTTTTGCCTGTGATGGTGGAAATGAACGGCTGGGACGATTATGCCCTGCTGGATATGGGACACGGACAAAAGCTTGAGCGCTATGGTCGCTATAAGCTGATCCGCCCTGAAGCGCAGGCTATGGGGGCCCCTCGTCTGCCAGAAAGCGAATGGAAAAGCGCAGACGCTATCTTTACCGGCGACGTTGAAGAAGAAGGCCCTGGTCGCTGGAAGTTTGCCAATCAGGTTGATGAGATCTGGCAGATGAAATACGGCCCTGCCACCTTCAATGGCCAGTTCATGTCTTTTCGCCATGTGGGCGTGTTTCCTGAACAGGCTGCGCACTGGGACTGGGTTGGCGAGCAGATCAAAAAAGCAGATCGTCCGCTCAAAGTTCTCAACCTGTTTGGATACACAGGAATGGCTTCGCTGCTGCCTGCTGCTCTTGGCGCGCAAGTCACTCATGTTGATGCATCTAAAAAGGCCATTGTCTGGGCACGTGAGAACCAGGAATTATCCGGCCTTGAAGACAAGCCAATTCGCTGGATCTGTGATGACGCCATGAAGTTTGTGGAGCGGGAAGTGCGCCGCGAAAACACCTATGACGGCATTATCCTTGACCCGCCGAAATATGGTCGCGGGCCGAATGGAGAGGTCTGGGACTTCTTTGAGAGCGTACCGCACATGTTGGCGTGCGTGCGAAAGCTGCTCTCGCCCAATGCGCAGTTCCTGCTGATGTCCAGCTACGCCATCCGCGCCAGTTTCCTGTCTTCTCATGAGTTGATGCGTGAATGCCTTGATGGCCTGCCGGGCACGATTGAATCCGGTGAGCTGGCTATTCGCGAACTTGATGGACCACGATTGCTCTCAACCTCCCTATTCAGCCGGTGGAGCGCACCTGAAAACAATAAGGCTGAGGGAGCATAACTCGATGGAAACCAGAGATAATCACCGTGCCGGTGCAGTAAAGCAGATCACCTCACATTCCAATCCGATTGTGAAGGAAATTAAAGGCCTTGTTGCTCAGCGCAAGAATCGCAAACAGTCCGGATTGTTCGTTGCTGAAGGCCTGAAACTGGCAACCGACGCATTGGAAGCAGGCTGGGGTGTGCGTTATCTAGCGCTTGGTCCTGAAGCTCGTGAGAACAAGATTGCGCTAGAAGCGGCTGCGAAAGCAAAAGCCCGTGGCGCCCTCATTCTTGAGGTGAACACGGCTGTGCTTGGTGCGATCACCCGCCGTGACAACCCGCAGATGGTGGTTGGTGTTTATGAACAGCAAACTATGAAGCTGAGTGACATTGACCCGAAAAGTGCCACGACGTGGATCGCGCTCGATCGTGTCCGCGATCCCGGTAATCTGGGAACCATTATCCGCACCGGCGATGCGGTTGGTGCGACTGGTGTTATTCTGATTGACGAAACAACTGATCCATTTGCTGTTGAGACTGTACGTGCGACAATGGGCTCTCTGTTCCATATGCCACTTGTGCGCTGTACTGCTGATGAGTTCGTTGAATTCCGCAAGAGCTGGTCCGGACCTGTGGTTGGCACCCATTTGCGGGGCACAAAGGACTATCGTGCTGTAGATTATAAAGAACCTGTCATTTTGTTGATGGGCAATGAGCAGGCTGGCCTGAGTGATAAACTGGCTGATACCTGCTCTGATCTGGTGAAAATTCCGCAGGCGGGGCAGGCTGATTCAATGAACCTGGCTGTTGCAACGGCTGTGATGCTTTATGAAGTGCGCAGGAACTATCTGAAGCTGTAAACGTAAGCCGGGGGGCTTGGAATGCGCTTGTTGATTTTGGGAGCTGGATATTCAGCTCGCCACTTTGTGAAAATGTACGGGACCGAGTTTTCCTGGATTGGCGGAACGACCCGCTCTCCTGAGAAAATGGAGGAACTGCAGTCCAAAGGGGTTCAGCCGATCCTCTTTGACGGACAAACAGCAAGCGATGAGCTGTTGGAGGCTATTGCCACCGCCACTCATATTCTGGTTTCTGCCGCGCCAACGGACGATGGTGATCCTCTGCTGAATGCTGCGCGTGACGCAGTTGCGAAAGCAAAGCCAACGGCGATCTGCTATCTCTCTACCATCGGGGTATATGGCGACCACGGAGGTCGTTGGGTGACAGAAACAGCGGAGTGCAATCCAACCTCCAAACGCTCCAAGCAGCGTCTGGAAGCAGAGCACGAGTGGCTTGCATTCTCAGAAGAGACCAGCATTTCAGTCAGCATTTTGCGCCTTGCCGGCATTTATGGCCGTGGCCAGAATGCACTTTGCAATCTGGACAAAGGCAAAGCCCGCCGGATTATCAAAGAAGGTCAGGTCTTTAACCGTATTCACGTGAGTGATATTGCTGGAGCTGTCCAGCATGCGTTTGAAGACAACGCCTCCGGTATTTTCAACGTGTGTGATGATGCGCCGTGTCCGCCAGAAGATGTGGTGGAATATGCTGCTCGTCTGATGGGCGTAGAGCCACCGCCAGCAATCGCCTTTGAAGATGCTGATCTTTCACCTATGGCGATTTCGTTTTACGGCGAAGTGAAACGCGCGAGCAATGCAAAGCTGAAAGGCGCTTTGGGGTATAAATTCAAATTCCCGAACTATCGGGAAGCGTTGGATTATATGTGGGAGAACGGCTGGAGCTAGAGCGTGTGAAGAACACGCCTTGATCCAACCGCTCACCTTGCACCGGTTTTGACCGCAGAGCGGATTTTTATACTGTTTCGTGTTGAGGCAGGTCTCCTTCTATCTCGTAGTAATCGCCTTTGCTGGCGCAGAAGATGTGACCTGCCAGTTTCGAGCCTGTCGTTTCTTCCAGAAGCCCAGCGCTGAAGTAAACTTCATGAGCAATCTCGGGGATTTTGTCTCCGTGATAAAACAGGCTGCTGCCGCAGTTGTTGCAAAATGCGCGCTTCGCGTAATCAGAGGAGCGGTAATATGAGATGTTCTCTTCTCCGCTCTCAACCTTCAAAGCATCAAACGGAATCGCGATTGCATGGAACGGTCCACTGTTCCAACGACGGCACATTGTGCAATGGCATAAACCAATATCTTTTTGGGGCGCTTCAGCCTTGAATGAGACTTCGCCACAAAGGCATTTCGCTTTATAAATCCGCAAGTCAGTCATCTCTCTCTCCCTTAGAGCTTGTTGGGTAACCTTAGCCGAGGGCCACGGTTTGGGATAAGATCAATTTCCTCATCAATCTTCGTAGGCATATTGAGGGCGACCATCTTCGATCTCATAGTAGTCACCCTTTGTGGCACAGAAGATATGATTGCCTGCTGTGAGGCCTGTTGGCTGCTCCAACGTACCCACGGCAATCGCAATTCGGTCTTTCCATTGAGGATGGCGGTCTGCATGCCAAAACAGGTTTGATCCGCATTTTGAACAGAAGCCGCGGCGGGCAAACTCGGAGGATTCATAGTATTTGACGGCATCTTCGCCAGAGATGAACTTCAGATCTGCCAGCGGCAAGCTGAATGCCTCAAACGGGCCGCTGCCCCACTGACGGCATTGCTTGCAATGGCAGCTGCTGACTGGTTCATTTGGCGCTTCACCTTCAAAAGCGACCGCGCCACATAGGCAGCGCCCTTTAAATTCAATGGTCTTCGTCATCTGATTTTCCAATACCTACTGAAATAAGATGGCCTCTCGAATCGAGGGCTATGCGATTCCTTAAAGAGAACATATAGCGAACATTTGTATTCAGCAAGCGTTCAGGTTAAGTCTCGTATCTGGATTTCATAGATTCAATTTTTGTCCAATCAGATGTGCGGGGCACTACAAGGTGATTGGACTTCAGGGAAGGCATGTTGGGGATGCGGGTACTGTTTACTGTTGTGGGGTTGGGGCTGGCACTTAGCGGTTGCGCCTCCCTTTCTGAGGAAGATTGCAAGGTCGGCGACTGGCAAGGCATTGGCGTTGTTGATGGGCGCGCTGGTTATACCTCTGACAAGCTGAATGAACATACTAAAGCTTGCGGCAAGTACGGTGTCACGCCGGATGTGGGAGCTTATATGGCTGGGCGAACGATTGGCCTGCAAAGCTATTGCACGCCAATTTCTGGCTTTGAGCAGGGCCGCGAGGGCAAGAGCTATCGTGGTGTATGCCCAATCGCCACAGAAGAGAGCTTCAAAGTCGGCTACTCTCTAGGCAACCAGCTTTATTCGGCAAACGAGTCTGCCAGTGAAGCTCAGGAAGCTGTCTGGGAAATTCAACGCCGCATTGACCGGCTTGAAGAAGAGGCACGTGGTGAGGATTGCAAGTCTGGCAAGGAAGGCAAGGCCTGCCGGAAAGCTGCAGATTCCGCCCGTACAGACTCGTATCTGGCTCGTGCAGACCTGCTGCTTGCACAAAATCGGTTATTCTCGCGCGAACGCCAGCGCGATCGTGTCCGAAAAGAAGTCACCAATAAGCTGCTTGACCTTGAACCGAGCTACAACCCCTCTTAAAATTTGTAGGCAAATGCAGATTCTTAGGGGAAGGCGAGCCGATGAAAACGTGGCGTGTTTATCTTTCAGGTGAAATCCACAGTGATTGGAGAGAGCGTATTGAACATGGTGCGGCTGATGCAGGCCTACCTGTTCATTTTGACAGTGCTGTTACCAATCACGAAGCCAGTGATGATTGCGGTGTCGAAATTCTAGGTCCGGAAGAAAACAACTTCTGGCGAGATCACAAGAGTGCGAAGGTGAATGCAATGCGCACTCGCACGCTGCTCTCTGAGGCCGATATCGTTGTGGTTCGCTTTGGCGACAAATACTGGCAATGGAATGCAGCATTCGATGCAGGGTTCGCCTCAGCATTGGGCAAGAGCATCATCGTGTTGCACGAACCTGCTCTGACGCACCCACTGAAGGAAGTGGATGCAGCAGCCCTTGCTGTTGCTGAAGACCCTGACCAGGTGGTTGATCTGCTTCGTTACGTGATCCGCGGCGAGCTGTAAGCCCCTCCCAATTCAAGGGAAGACGCTGTTTCACCACGGCCCTACACTCTCACCTCACTATGAGGGATGAGTGTGGGGCTTTTGTTTTTTGGGCTCTAAGAATGGGATTTGTGCGTTGACAAGCGTTCGTGACATTTTTGATTTTGACGAGTTTCCAGAAATCAATTTGCCAGAAGATGGGATCATCGTCATTACCCGCGCGCGTAATGAAATGTTGAGACTACCGTTCTTTCTCGAGCATTATCGGAGCATCGGGGCAAGCCACATTTTCGTCGTCGACAACGCATCCACCGATGATACAGCGACTTATCTGGAAGCACAGCCAGACGTGACCAGATTTCACACGAGCAAGCTTTATAAGCAGTTCAAACGAAACTGGCTACTCGCCATTCTCAATGAATACTGCACAAACAGATGGACCATTTTGGCTGATACCGACGAACAGTTCGTTTATCCAGGCTGGCCAGAAACCAAGTTGACTGATCTGACTGTTTATTGGGATAGTGTTGGTGTGGAAGGTGTCATTGCTCCGCTTATCGACATGTACTCTGACAAACCGCTAGTTGATGTTGATTACAGGCAAGGCGACCCATTTCTTCAAACATGCCCATATTTCGATACGACATCAACCTGGGCCGTTCCTGTTTCATCGGAAGGCAAAGGCCCAAGTTTTGAAATTCGTGGGGGTATCAGAGGCCGCCTTTTCGGGATCCCTCCCAAAAGGAAAGAAGTTGCTCCACTTGGTCAACTACGGAATCTGTATCTTGCACCTGCAAAGATTCACCAGAAGCTCCCTTTTCGAAATTATCTGGAAAGACGACTTAAGCGATTTCTGAAAAAGCAATGCCCACAACTTACCAAAGTCCCGCTCATCAGATGGAACCCTACCTATTCTGAATTATGGGGCACTCACGAGGTTGATATAAGAACCAACCTTGCTGAAGATTGGGGTGCAATGCTGCATTTTAAGTTTTTTCAAGATTTCAAGTTCCGCGTTGAAGAGGAAATAACCCGGCAGGCCTATCACGCCAACGGTGAAGAATACAAAGCTTACTACATAGGAATGGAGAAGATTCTTCACCAATCACCTATGTACGAAGGGTCGATGAAGTTCACAAACGTAAGTGATGTGTATACCTCTCAACAGGCTTACTGTTCTCTTTCATTACATAGATATCTAAAACAACTTTCCCCTGCGAAAGACGCATCTCTTCTGGAAACCGTAGTTGCTTAGTTTGTTCCAATTACTAGTTAATGGAGTGTCGTAATGCATTTTCTTAAAGGCCTCGAACACCACTTGAAAATGCGTAGGCGCTATAAAACGCTACGTGGCATCAAACTGGATGTTTCCCAACCTGAAATTGACCTGTTCGTTAAAGAGCAAATTGTACGTGGCACCTATGAAAGTGAAGAACACAATCTTCTAACACAGCTGCTGAAACCTGAAGATCGTGTGCTGGAGCTAGGCGCCTGTATTGGTTTTCTGTCAGCAACAGCTTCTATGATTTGCGGTTCCGAGAACGTGATGTGCATAGAAGCCAACCCAAACCTCATTCCAGTTATTGAGAACAACCATTACTTAAACGATATCTCCCCCTCGATTGTAAGCGGGATCGCAGACTTGGAAGATAATGCTCAATCTACGTTTTATGTTGGAGAGCGCATCACTGGTTCATCCGTCCTTGAACGAAAAGAAAGTCGGGAAATTCTTCAGAAGACAGTCGATGTCAATCGATTGATCAGGGAGTTTAATCCCAGTTTTTTGATGATGGATATTGAAGGAGCTGAGATTGGTCTGTTGCCAGCCTTGAATATGGCAAATATCCGCATGTTAGTTATTGAATTTCATCCCAAACTCAACGGATTTGACGCTGTCACTGAGTGTATTAAAGCAGTGATCGAAAAAGGGTTCGCCTTGCGGGTCGATCAGTGCCAAAACAAATGCGTCGTCCTTCAAAAAACATCTGACCCTGATCATGTGATGAGCACGCAACTCAGCCATGCTCTTGAAACGCAAGAAGTATTATCCCAGTAACGAATACTACTCAAAATACTGCAGGTCCACAGCCGCAAAACAAGCGGCTATGGAGTATGTTTGCATTTTCATCAAGCATTGAATGCGATGAGGGTGTTGCCCCAGTGGTGGCCTTTGACCCAGATTGGGGCCGAGACCAGTTTGATCATCATTACTTTGCCGCCCCCCATATCTCGGCGATACGTTTGCAGGCTGTATTCCTTGGTGTTCTTGCTTGCGTTCAGGCCAGCATGGTCATCGAACATTCTGCGGTTACGGCAGTTTGCTGCATTCCAGACCGGGTCGTTGCCCTGCGGTTTGGAATAGTCTTTGCTGTGTGTTGGCAGATAAGCGTTCTTGTCCAGTGCTGCGCAGAAAACGATGTGGTCATCAAGATCTTTGACCGGCTCTTGAATAGCTGGAAGCACCCGATCAGTCATTTGGGTGACAAGCGCCATGAACTGCGCTGGATTGGAGCCTTCAATTGGCGTGTAGTTGAAATCGAAGAGGTCATTCACTGAGATCCGGCCTGCGTCCACTTCAGCTTCAAACGCTTCCATGGTCTTTCCAGCGGTCTCTTTTGCCACCTCGATCATCTGCTGATTGAGGTTATCGCCATGTTCGACAGCCACTTCGGCGAGAAGCGCGTCGGCGGTTTGAGAGGTGCCCAGCATCTGGCCCGAAACCTGTTCGATGCTTTCCGCATTTGTTGAGACAACACCGATCATTTCATCACGGTTGCGCAAAAGCTCTTCGGTATCGGCATCGTTGTTTGCACAAGCCGTTCGTATGGAGTCCGTATTTGCGGATATGTTGTCAACCATCGCTTCCAACTCATGGAAGAGGTCGTTGATGGATTGAGTGCTGCTTTCAGCGGTTCCGACGGTACCAAGCGCGCTCTTACCCAAGTCGACCAAGGTGTCAGCTTCTTTGCCGAGTTGGAGAATGGTCTGGTCGATCTGCTCCGTTGCAACAGTCGTTTGTGTTGCGAGAGCTTTCACTTCACTGGCCACAACCGCAAAGCCCTTCCCTGCTTCACCTGCACGGGCTGCTTCAATGGTTGCGTTGAGCGCCAGCAGGTTGGTTTGACGGGCAATGGCATCGATAGAGCTGGAGAATTGGCGGACGTTGGCAAATGAAGCCTGAAGACCTTCCAGTTGTCGGTTGATACTGCTGATGGCCGTTGACAGGCTGTTGATGTTGGCAAGCGCGTCGGTCACCACCTCCTGCGACTTAGACATGGTATCGCGGGCGTTAGACGTCTGCTCAGCAGTTTGTTCAACCGCCGCACTCACTTCCCGGTTACTTTCGACAACGCGCCCAGACGCGTCCTGGAGGCTTTCCATGGCCACTTTCAAAGCGCCTGCGGTGTTATTCACGGCGTCCAGCTCTCCCGCAGCTGATGCCATGTCCAACGCGAGCGCATCCAATTCGCCAAACAAGCGTGCACTATCAATGGAATTCTTAGGTTCTGTAAATTCCACCACTGCAGACTGACCGATTACTTCTCCTTGGTCGTTTGCAGCGGCTTCAGCAAGCATTTGTGTATTACGCTTAAAAAAAGCCATATCGAAAACCTCTCAATCGCGCAAAGATTTTCATATTTTTACTTATAGATTATTAACCTTGTTATTATTCCTCTTCTCAATTTCAAGTTACTGTATTAAAAAGGATAATCACAAAACATCCTGTGATTACTTTTCTATTTTCAAACTACTATGTGCGGTGCATATGATTTATCGTGAAATGTGCTTATCAGATCAGGATGCAGTTATTGCTCTTTGGAAAGCTGCTGGGGTCTTCCGTGAATGGAATGATCCGGTTCGGGATATCGAGAAAGCACTCGAGGGCGAACACTCTACGATTTTGATTGGTCAGCTGGATGGGATTGTTGTTGCCAGCATTATGTGCGGTGAAGACGGGCATCGCGGTTGGTTTTATTATGTCAGCACACACCCGAACCATCAGGGAAAAGGGCTTGGTAAGGCAATTACAGCAGCAGCAGAGGATTGGTTGCGGGCTCGAGGTATTTGGAAGGTTCAGTTGCTTGTACGCGGAGATAACACGCAGGCTGTCAGCTTCTATGAGGGACAAGGGTACTCGGATACCCACTCCGTCTGTTTGCAAAAGGTGATTGAACCAGTGTGAGGTGACGTTTTTGCGCAGATTTCACAGGGGCCTTGGAAACAGTTGAAAGCTTACAAGTACAATCCGAGGTATTCTGGAATTTTGCTAGCAGTACCATCTTGTTAGGCGTCAACTCATATATTATCATAGCATTTATTGAATAAATTTAAGTAATCTATAAAATAAAATCAGGCGAAATAAACAATAACAATGAACTACAACAGTTTAATGTGACGTCCAGCAGATATTATTATTCTCGTATGCGGCATATTATAACTTGAATACATTACTCATATTACATTTGCAGATTTTTTATACCCCAATTGCTTCGTGAAGATGTCATGTTAGCACCGTAGTATGCATTCACCTTCTTCTACGGGATATTTCCAATGACGAACGAATTTATGAATGAACTCACAGCAGATGAGTGGGATGAGCAGAATTTCCCTCGTGCTGAAGAAAATGAATTTGACCGCGTTGTCGAGCATGCGATTTCACGCCGCGGATTTCTGGGTGGCGTGTTGGCATTTGGCTCCGGCGCTGCTGTGATGGGCACTGGTGTACTTGGCCTCTCCATGTCTGAAGCCAAAGCGTCTACTTCGCGCTTTGCATTCAAACCTATTCCAACTTACACAGATGCGACCGTGCATGTGCCTGAAGGCTACAGCTGGAAAATTCTGGCACGCTGGGGCGATGCTCTGGTGGATGGTGCTGAAGCTTTCAACCATGAGACGGGTGGTTCAGCTGCTGGTGCTGATAAGGTGTTTGGCGAGAACACTGACGGTATGGAAAGCTTTCAGTTTCAGGGTAAGCAACTGCTCGCGATCAACCATGAATACGCCAACCGCAAGATCAACCTGCCTCAGAACGAAGATGGCGCACCGAAGAGCGCTGACGATGTTCTGAAACTGCAACATCTGCAAGGTGTGGTTGTTATTGAAGTGGAAGACGGGGACGATGGCTGGGCGATCGTGAAGAATAGTCCATTCAACCGCCGCCTCACACACAACACACCGATGATGCTGGCAGGCCCTGCTGCTGGTCATCCCTTGCTGCAGACGGATGCTGATCCTTCTGGCACCCAGTCGCTTGGAACCTTCAACAACTGCGGATCTGGCAAAACGCCCTGGGGCACGTATCTGACTTGCGAAGAGAACTTCAACGGGTACTTTGGCGCGACTGAAGCTGCTCCAGCTGCACGTCTGGACGGTGTTGATGCTGGCTATCAGCGTTATGGCATCAACGAGACAGGCTTCAATTATGACTACCACAAGTTCGATGAGCGCTTTGACATCGCGAAGAACCCAAACGAGCCGCATCGTGCTGGTTGGATTGTAGAGATCGACCCGACAGATCCGACTTCTACGCCTGTGAAACACACCGCCCTGGGCCGCTTCAAGCATGAGAATGCGGAAGCTGTTCTGGCACCAGATGGCCGCGTAGTCGTTTACATGGGGGATGATGAGCGCGGTGAGTTCATGTACCGCTTTGTCTCCAACGGCATTTACGCTCCAGGTCAGCCAACTGATGGCTTGCTCGATGAGGGTATGCTCTATGTTGCTAAGTTCAACGATGATCAGACAGGTGAGTGGTTGGCACTGACTCCAGAAACCACTGGTATGGACGCGGCGAGCATCCTGATCTTCAGCCGTATTGCTGGCTCTGCTGTTGGTGCAACCACCATGGATCGCCCGGAATGGATTTCTGCCAATCCTAATGCAGTAGAAGCTTATTGTTGTCTGACCAACAACAAGAACCGCGGTGTGAAGCCAAATGCAGGTGGTGACGATACTTCCGTCAACGGCCCGAACCCGCGTGAGACCAACAAATACGGCCAAATCGTCCGCTGGCGTCCTCATAACGAAGATCATGCGGCTGACACGTTCGACTGGGATCTTTACGTGATGGCTGGCAATCCGGCTGTTCACGAAGGTCCGAAGGCCGGGTCTGCAAACGTCAATACTGGCAATATGTTTAACTCACCGGATGGTATGGCATTTGATGAGACGGGCATGGTCTGGATCCAGACGGATGGTAACGACAGCAATGAAGGCGATTTTGCCGGAATGGGTAACAACCAGATGCTGGTTGGTGATCCTGTGACGGGCGAAATCCAGCGTTTCATGACCGGACCAACCGGCAGTGAAGTCACTGGTCTGACCTGGTCTGTTGATCGCCGCAGCATATTTGTGGGTATTCAGCATCCGGGCGGTAACTGGCCAGACGGCGGCAAACTGCCACGCTCATCCGTCATAGTCATCAAACGCGACGACAACGGTGTGATTGGGTAAGCAGACGTCACAGCTCATACGATACCCCTCTGGGACAGAGCGTCCCGGAGGGGATTTTGCTAACATAGCCTGGCAAAGCCTCTTACCTGTGATTTCACTTTGCATATGCCAAGCTAGCAATAACTGAGTGTGTTTAGTGATTAAAGACGGCTGTGATCTTGGCGGATTGCAGCCTGTTCACACCAATCATGTAGCCGACCAATGCGTTGCTAGGATTTTCAGGGAGATCCAGAACAGGAACGCCGAGTGCATGGATAGTGAAGATGTAACGGTGTACTTCTCCCTGAGGGGGACAGGCACCACCAAATCCTTTTGAGCCATAGTCATTGGTGATTTCCATTGAACCGGAAGGCAGGGTTTTGTCATTGCTCGCGCCTTCTTCAAGAGAGTTTGCAGAGGCAGGAATATTCACCACATTCCAATGCCACCAGCCGGAGCCGGTTGGAGCATCCGGGTCATAAGCAGTAAGAGCGAAGCTTTTGGTGCCTTCTGGTGCGTTGGACCAACTGAGCTGAGGCGAAAGGTTGCCTCCGGTACATCCGAATCCGTTATAAACGAACTCGTTTGTAAGCTGTGCTCCCTCAGCAATGGAGGTACTGGTGAGCTTAAAGCCTTGCGCGTGGGCGGCAGATGCAAGAGAAGCGGCGATGGCCAGACCAAGTGTGAGTGGTTTCGGTAACATGTTATCTCCAGTGGCTTAGTGCGTTGAACATATTCCAGCTATAGGCAGTACTTGCAGCTTGCGCTTTCGCGTTTCACTCACAAACTATCAAATTTCGATTAACGTTCTCGTAATCGGATCTCTTTCGGACGAATGCCGAAGCGTTTTTTGAAAGCCTCGGAGAAATGTGAAGGTGTGTTGAAGCCGCAATCCAATGCAATGTTCGAGATTGGATCATGAGTGGATTGCAATAAGGCTAGCCCCTTCTCCAAGCGGGCGTGGAGCAGAGCTTTTGCAAAGCCATGCCCAGACTTGGCAAGCCAACGGCGGAAGGTTGCCTCACTCATGGCGAAATGGCTGGCAACATCAGTCGCGCGCCATGCGTAGCTCAAATCAGTTTCAATGAGGCTGCGTAGCTTGCTCAGCGAATTGACTGTATCAGGCTTTGGCAGATGAACTCCTATATGGCGCAGCCAGATTAACGGCTCCAACAGGCGGTGTTGCTTTAACGCTTCCGGAAGAGAAGCATTTGTTAGTGTCTCTTTGACTAGAGCGAGTACTTCTTCAGGCTGCTGCTCTTCACCACGCACAATCTGAATACCTGTAGCCACTGGATTAGCCGATTGATCTGCAAAGACTGCATCAACCAGCGCGTTATCGATACTAACGCCATCAGCTTGATATTTATCATTCACCAGAGGTCTATTCTCGAGGCTAATTATGGAACCGGGAGGGAAGATAAAGAGATCTCCCGCTGAGCCAATCAGTTCGCCGTTGAGTGGACAAATGACCTTTTTCGTCCCTTTATGAATGAACGAGAGGAACGTTTGCCGAAAATACAGATCCGTAAATGTTGCTCTTGTGGCCTGTGTGATCGGATGAATGGACAATTTCGGGGCAATTGATGCCACCTTTTCAGGCACATTACTCGTGAGTTGGGCCACTTTCGCTAGCACCTTTCCGACAGTAGTTTTTGCGATCTTATTGATCAGGTGCAAGATGGCAAGTATAGGTCATTGGGCTTGCTTCCTGCGAGTCATATTGCCTGCAGATCAGAACCGCTGGATTTGAGGGGCGCCATCGGTGATTTCGTAGTAGTCCCCTTTGTCTTTTACAAAGATGTGCTTGCCTATGTGTAGGTTGGTTGGCTCATTCAGACAGCCAGCAGCTATAGCGATACCTTCTTCATTGTTCATTCGGTAGAACAAGCTCGAGCCGCAGAACTTACAGAAGCCGCGTTTTGCAAAGTCAGAGGACGAATACCAGGTAAGCCCTTCATCTGCAGTAAAACTGACTTTTTCATAGGGGGCATGCGTTGAGGCCCAGACATGGCCACTTGTGCGCCTGCATTGGCTGCAATGGCAGACTGTAACTGTGTCTCTCACCTCTTCCACCTGAAAGCTCACTTTACCGCAGTCGCATTTCCCATTGACCATGCTCACCCCCAATACACCAAAGCGCTGAATGCGCATTTTTTTGTCGTTTTGCTATTTCTTCACATACTGCGGCAGAAGAACAGGCCTCTTTCGTCGAGTATGGGAGCGAACACAAAAAAAGCAGGCACCTTGCGGAACCTGCCTTTTTCAAAAAAGCTTCTGCTTTCTACTATAGCAATTAAGCTACAGCAGCCTGCGCCTTTTCAACCAGTGCTTTGAATGCGTCTGGCTGATTGATCGCGAGGTCAGAAAGAACCTTACGGTCAACTTCGATGCCAGCTTTGTTCAAGCCATCGATGAAGCGGCCGTAGGTCATGCCGTGTTCACGGGTCGCTGCGTTGATACGCTGGATCCAGAGTGCACGGAAGTTCCGCTTGCGAGCTTTACGGTCGCGGTAAGCGTACTGTGCCGCTTTCTCGACTGCCTGCTTAGCAACGCGGATGGTGTTCTTACGACGGCCATAGTAACCTTTGGCTGCCTTAATAACTTTTTTGTGACGAGCGTGGGCGGTGACGCCTCTTTTTACACGTGACATGGTAGTCTCCTAGTGTCAGGTTTTAAGGCTTAGCCGTAAGGCAGATATTTTTTCACGATACGTGCATCTGCATCGCACAGAGTGGTTGTACCACGTGCGTTACGGATGAACTTAGTCGTGCGTTTAATCATGCCGTGGCGTTTGCCAGCCTGGCCACACTTAACTTTGCCAGTCGCGGTCAGCTTGAAGCGTTTTTTAGCTCCAGACTTCGTCTTCAACTTGGGCATTTTGCGTCCTTTCTTGTGATGATCAGTAAACTGATCAAAAATTTGCAATGGATGCATCAGAAGCCGCCACGGCATGCCCTGTAATTCCTGCCTGATTTCCTATAAATACCTAGGAGGCAAACTACAGCCGGGCGACTTTGAACGAGGCCTTATAAAACTGCCAGCATGGGAATGCAAGAAGATTTCAAGAGAACTTGCTGACTGGAACCCGGTCTCTGCTGATAGCCAAGAATATCAACATCTGACCACAATAATATAGTGTCCAAAGTGCTACTGAAACCGGCAGCTGAAGAGGGCTGATGTCGTCCAGACGGAAGAGCTGGATAGCTAACAAAGTGTCAGACATCATGAAGGCGAGAGCGCCTATCAAAACCCAGCCACCAACCTGTGCTGCCATCCCTCCCATAGTTGCTATCAAAATTATATAGATCGCAACAGGAATCATGAGATCACCGGTAAAGGGAAGCAACCACCAGCCAGTCGACAGCACCAGAACTGAGAGAGCAGCTCCTGACACTATGAATATCCTGGAATCGAAATGCCTGACTTTTCGAGAGAATAAGAGGATATAAAAAATATGTGCGATCGCAAAACTGCAAAGCCCAACAAGGAACCGAACTTCACCCGGCACAGCCAGCGCTGCATCTCCCACTGAGGATGTCGTCAGGGCCAATGCAAGCAGGAGCGGAGCTTGCGTTACAAAAGCCCAAAGAGCGACAACTCCGAGAGCTGTTGTTTTCACAACGGTTTTCAGTAGTGACGGGTCTTGCCAGCAAAAATACACTCCATACGCAAGCGCAAGACTAAAGCTAATTAAGAAAATAACCTGTCGCATTATCATCGCCCAATTTCAAAACATATCGAAATCAGGCTAAGGCGCATTTTGATCGAATGAAATAGCCTATACGGCAAATAATTTTCTACAAAAGGTTTGCCGGGCCGTGAAGAACGGCTGTAAAGGAAGAGTGGCATACTCCAAAGCATCTGCCTCAAGTCTTCATGGCAAAGTCAACGTTACCCGCTTTGCAAATGCATTCTTTTTGAAGCCCAGGAAGTGCTTTAAATTTCAATCCCAAGCTTTTGCATCACGCTTTCCCACTGCGCAAAAAGCGATTTACAGGCTTCACGCTCAACCCCTTCAATCACCGCAATCTGAGGGCGTTGCACCATATGACCTATCAAATCCCGCGCCCTCAAGTCCATTTCCTGAGGCCAGAAGCGTGTCGCATCCTCATTGGTATAGGCACCAGAGACAACCTGGTCGATTCCAGCCCATATAGTTGCGGCGGTACACATGGCGCAGGGTTCGCAGGTACTGTACAGGGTGCAACCGGCAAGCCACCGAGAGCCCTGCACTTTACTCGCCTGCCGAATGGCATTGACTTCTCCATGACAGGTCGGGTCACATTCCCGGATCACACTGTCGTAGGCCTGAGCCAACAACCTTCCTTCAGCAGTATAAATCGCCCCACCGAATGGAGAGGGATACGAGGTTTGAAAGGAGGAAGCAGTGAAGGCAACAAGTTCTTGCATGCGTTCGTGATGTAATTTCATCTCATCATTCATCATCAGGCCTCCACTTTCAGGTACAAACGAAAATACCCGACACAGTGTGCCGGGTAATCTCAAAATTCTCTGGGGCTACGGTTGAGTAGCTACACGGAAACAAAGCCGGAGCGCTTCAACCAAACCGTATTAACGAGCGATAGGTGAGAGCACCATCATCATCTGGCGGCCTTCAAGCTTTGGATGGGACTCGACTTTAGCGATGTCCGCAGTCTCTGCTTTAACCTTCAGGAGCAACTTCATGCCGAGATCCTGGTGAGCCATTTCACGGCCACGGAAGCGAAGTGTCACCTTCACTTTATCACCATCTTCAAAGAAGCGCTTCATGTTCCGCATCTTCACTTCATAATCATGAGTGTCGATGTTCGGACGCATTTTGATTTCTTTGATCTCAACGATCTTCTGTTTTTTGCGTGCTTCTGCAGCTTTCTTCTGAGCTTGGTACTTATAGCGACCATAGTCCAGAATCTTACAAACAGGTGGCTGACTGTTCGGAGCAATTTCGACCAGGTCCAAACCTTGTTCCACCGCCATTGCGAGGGCTTCTTCGGTTGGAGTTGGGCCGAGGTTGTCACCCTCGGTGTTGATCAGCTGCACTTCGCGAACGCGAATCTCTTTATTGGTGCGCGGCCCTTCCTTAGTGGGTGGCGGTGCGCGAAACGGACGGCGAATGTGAGTATCTCCTCTTTAGACTGCCGAACTTGCGAATATTTGGTAACAGTTCAATGACTGGTTCCGACTGTTTCGTCAAGTCGAGAAACGCGTGGGAAGGGCATCAATTGCACTGCCTTGCTAGAATCAGGAAAAATGCCACGTAAGTCAACACTAGTTTTGTTGGTTCTGACGCGACATTTACAACCAGTTAGCTTCCTGTTGGTAACAGCTCGCGGTAAACGTTTAGTGTGGCATCACACATAGCCTGCTTGGTGAATGACCGTTCTACATGGTCATGAGCCCGTTTGGTGAGTTTGGCACGGTCTTCGGCGCTCATATCCAAGGCCTGAGCCATCAACTCGCAGAGTTCCTCAGCATCACCATTTTCAAAATGCCAACCAGTGCGCTCTTCTGCCTTTACAACAGGCGGTACAAGAACTGTTTCTGGCACTGCGCCTATGTTGGAGACGATGATCGGCACGCCAGCGGCCTGCGCTTCTACCGCTGCACGACCGAAAGCCTCGGCTTCAATGGAAGCAACGACAGAAACATCTGCTATTGCGAGGGCTGCCGGAACATCTGAGCAGTGGCCGACGATACGCACACGTTCAGTCAAATCAGATTCTGCAATCTGAAGCTCCAATGACTGGCGATAGGATTCGCGTCCCTGATCATCGCCCGCTAAAACCACAAGCACATCATCATAGCCGCCACGTTCGATGAGCTGGCGCGTTGCTTCAATCAGCACGCGCTGGCCTTTCCATTCTGTCAGGCGGGCAAGGTTTATCACCACACGGCGGTTGTCAGAGACGCCCCAGCGCGCACGCAGGTCTGTGATACGCTCGTCGCTGATATTGTCGGGGTTGAAGGATTCCACATCCGGGCCGCGATAGATAACCGAGGTTTTGCCTTTGGTGCGCGGGTCACGCTTTTCCACCAGATCCGCTGTGAACCTGGAGTTGGCGATCACTATATCCGCGCGGGTCATGGAGGAGTTGTAGAACGCCTTGAACTTGTTCGTTTCCTTATAGATGCCGTGATAGGTGGTGACATAAGGAATGTTGAGACGGTGAGCCGCCCACAAGGCCGACCATGCGGGGGCACGGGATCTGGCATGCACCAGATCAACTCTGTTCTGCTGGCAGATACGCTCAATCAAATAGGAATTACGCCACATGGTCCAAGGGTTCTTGGACTTCACTGGCAGTTCAAAGTGTACTGCCCCTGTTGCTTCCAACTCGGGGACCATGCGTCCGCCCTGCGAAATCACAAGGCTATTCCAGCCTTCGTTGACGATCGCCTCTGCGACATCCACTGTGGTGCGCTCGGCTCCGCCGGTTTGAAGGTCGGGGACAATTTGCAAAATGGTCGGCACTTTGGACATTTCTCTATGTTTTTTGAGAGTGATCCAACTATGCTCGCCAAAATATCCGGCGGGCAACTGTGGAGGCACTGTAATCAGGTTTCCGAACAATTGCCGGCCAGTATAAGCCGATAAGTGTTTGGAGGTTATGAATGAGTGCTGACTTACCGCAATTCATCAGCGTTGGCAAAGGAGACAGTGCACGGAAGATCGCAGTGCGACATGATGAACGCGGTGCGCCGGGTGTTCTGTGGCTTTCCGGTTTCAAATCCGACATGCTGGGCACCAAGGCCGAAGTGCTTTGTGAGTGGGCTGAGAAGCAAGGCCTGACCTGCACGCGCATGGATTATTCCGGTCATGGCGAATCCGGCGGTGAGTTTGTTGACGGCACCATCTCTCTTTGGTTGGAAGAAGCCGTTGCTGTGTTCAAGCAGTTCTGTAAAGGACCGACCATTGTTGTTGGCTCTTCCATGGGCGGCTGGATGGCACTGTTGCTGGCAAAGGCGCTGCATGAAGCCTCTGATACCATTGAGGGCACCCTCTCCGGCATGGTCCTGATTGCCCCTGCCCCGGATTTCACCGAGGAGCTGATGTGGAAGCATGAGTTTACCGATGAAATCAAGCAGGAGATTATGGAGAAAGGTCGCTTTGAGCGCCCATCTGAGTATGAAGACAGCCCATACATCATCACCCGCGATCTGATCGAGGATGGCAGGACAAACCTTTTGCTTGGCGCGCCGATCATCACCAATTGCAAGACCATCATTTTACAAGGTCAGAAGGATGATGCAGTGCCATGGCAGCATGCGCTGCGTATTGTTGAGGGCATGGCCCATGACGATGTGGTGTTGACACTGGTGAAAGACGGCGATCACCGCCTGTCTCGCCCAGAAGATCTGGACCGCATGATTGCTGCTGTGGCGGAACTGGCGGGGCGCTAATCTGATTTTGTGGTTAGGCTTCTGTGATGGTAGCCTAACTGCTGCTCATTTGACCGCATAGTTCTGCGATTTTTTTGCTGAACCAGTCATAACGCGCTGCCAAAGTGCGATGTTTTTTCGCCGTCAGATAGAGCGGGTCACTGACGGGTTCTTTCAGCTCCACAATTCTGATGTTCGCTTGTGCCTCAAAACTGCGAACGGCGGTTTCTGGTAAAACCGTGTACCCGAGTCCTTGCGCAACAGGTACAAGGATCTGACTGAGCTGGTTGATGTAACCGGTTGTTCTAAGGTCAGCAGAAACAGCACTTATCTCTGGGAAATTTGGCGTGAGCAGGCGCTCTGCATAGTGTAGTCCATCCGGATGATCGATGAAGCCCAGCGACTCCAGGTCCGCGAAGACCGACGGGTTCCCATTGAAATCGGCTGGCACCACAAGGCAAAGCGGTTCATCACCGATGTGGTGTTGCACAAGTGAGGACTGAACAGTCTGCTGAGTAACGATGCAGAGATCGACCTCATTGTTTTGCAACAATTGCAGGCTGCGATGGTTGGGAGCCACTTCGACTTTCAGCAGTAAACCGGGATGGACGCTCTGTTGCTTGAGAAGTTTGGGATAGAGGTAGAGCGCCATGGACCCGGAACATGCAATGCGGACTTCACCGATATTGGGATCATCTTGCTGAATGGCGGCGCGAAGGTCTGCTTCCTGCCTCTCTGCTTTCAATGCAAAGCCCAGCAGAAGCTCCCCTTCCCGCGTCAACTCAAAGCCCTTGCCGATTTTTGTGATGAGCGGCGCACCGATTTGCTGCTCCAGCTTTTTCAGGTGCTGGCTTACACCCGGCTGTGTCATACCAAGTTGATTGGCTGTCTGGGTGAAATGACCAGTTTCAGTTAGTTTAACGAAGGTCTTAAGCCATTGGGAATTCAACATGGCCCAAGCATACATAACATTAAATTATCATAAAACTAATAAATGATAATTTCTGGTTTTCTCACAGAGTTGCTACATCCAACGTATCCAAGGCATTCCGCCTGTAAAGTTTAGCGTAGCGAGGTCTGTTATGTCCGCACCTTATCCAAGACGTTTCTCTCACATCGGTCTTTCCGTTCCGGATGTAGAAGCCGCAGTGAAGTTTTATCGTGATGTGATGGGCTGGTACATCATCATGGAACCAAGTGAGATTGTTGAAGATGATAGTCCAATTGGTGAAATGTGTACTGACGTGTTTGGTAAAGGCTGGAAGAGCTTTAAGATCGCTCATCTTTCCACCAGTGATGGCATTGGTGTGGAGCTTTTTGAGTTTGCGCAGAACGAGACCCCGGAAAATAACTTCGAATATTGGAAGACCGGTATCTTCCATTACTGTGTTCAGGACCCGGATGTGGAAGGTCTGGCTGCCAAGATTGAGGCTGCTGGCGGTAAACGCCGCATGAAGGAGCCACGCTACTATTATCCGGGAGAGAAGCCGTACCGCATGATCTACATGGAAGATCCATTCGGCAACATTCTGGAAATCTACAGCCACTCCTATGAGCTGCATTATTCCAGCGGAGCCTATAAGGAATCCTAGGTAAACAGGTATGTGCGTGAAGAATTTTAATCGAGCACATCTAAATCTGCCCAAGCTATCTTAGAGTAGCTGAAAGGCGTTTGCTCCCAAATAGACCGGAATTCTGACAGGCTTGAAGAGTAACGGTCCATGTCAAAAGACATTCTGGTAGCAATCGCCTTTTTTTCTGCCAACGGGCACACCGAGGCGTTGGCGCATGCAGTCGCTCGTGGCGCCAGTGAAAACGGTGCCAAGGTCACTTATGTGCCTGTCAGCGACTATGAGGACACGGACTGGGACGCTCTGGAAGCCGCTGATGCCATCGTTTTTGGAAGCCCGACCTACATGGGCGGTGTGGCTGCCCCCTTCAAATTCTTCATGGATGCCTCTGCAACCGTTTGGTACAAACAAGGCTGGATCAACAAGATCGCCGGTGGTTTCAGCGTATCAGGCTCCATGAGCGGCGACCGGCACAACGTCTTTCTTCAAATGGCAGCCTTTGCAGCCCAGCATGGCATGATTTGGGTAAGCCTTGGCATGCCGCCGGGCAATAATTACAGCTTTGGCAGCGACGAAGATCTCAATCGCCTTGGCGTGTATTATGGCGCAGCAGCGCAGGCCAACATGGATCAAGGGCCAGAAGTGGCTCCTCCTCAATCCGACAGAGACACGGCCTTTGCCTATGGCGCCCGCATTGCAAAGGCGACACGCCGATGGGTGGAAGGTGGAGAAAACCATCCATCTCAAAGAAAGAGCCCTTTACACTGTGGGCTTAAACCGCGTTTCTTATAGGTGACTTAATTTGGAGTGGAACGCTCAAACGGCATCAAGCTTTTGTTTCATCGCGTATTCTCATAGGTGCACCGTTGGTGGTGAACAGAGGTTACGCTGTAGACGTTGCGTTGGAGGCAACTGAATGGCATGGATCTGGCTCATCATCGCTGGACTGTTTGAAATGACCTTTGCCGTCTGCCTCAAGCTATCTGACGGCTTTACCAAGCCTTTTTATACGATAGCCTTCATCATCACGGCCTTACTGTCACTTTACTTCCTGACCAAAGCCATGGTGTCCATACCGCTTGGCACGGCCTATGCCGTGTGGACGGGGATCGGTGCCTCCGGCATTGCCATCCTTGGCATCTTCCTCTTTGGAGAACCAGTCACCTTCCTCCGCCTCTTCTTCATAGCCATGCTCATCGCCGCAATCGTCGGGCTGAAGTTTGTTTCGAATGGGTAGATGGGCAGAGAGTCCGATTTTCTAGCTATGCTCAAAGTGGGCATCAAACATATCGGCTAACTCTTGCGAAGCTCTGATCGAACCGGGCGATTGCTCGCCGAAGCTGCCACCAACACAGAACAGATTGTTTTCTAGTATCGCTGTGCGTAGCATTTCCGTTTCCAGAAGTGTGAGTTTCGGCTTGTAGCACACCACTCCGTGTATCTTATGCGTCTCTTTCATGTGTCTGATATGCTGCGAATATTCCTGCAGATCATGCAGAAGCAAGACCCTCACTTCAGGCATATCTTTAGCGCTTAAATCTGCTTTCCTTCGATACCGCAACAGTTCTGTGTTGGTATGAGTGCGTTCGCGGTATCCAACATACCTGCAGTTTCTCAGGCTGCATGTTTCCCTGAACTGCCGCGAATTCGCCTCTTCGTTATTAGCTGCAATCAGATTGAAGCTGGCAAGTCTCGATAGCTCGCCCGACTGTATCTCGTTCAAACTACTAAAATAGACGCCCTGATCAGCAAACTGATGATGCTCGGTGATATTCAGGTTTGGAAAGAACAATTCGAACTGCACGGCAAATTCATTGCCCGGTTCTGTCGAGTGCAGTATGTTTTTGAGCTTATCCGTTGAGTGCTGCTTTCTGAAATGGAACTTATAGTTCCTTCCGAAGCCAACAGCAGAATGCCCGCGGTAAAGTATTGCTGCGATTGAGCCACTGATCATGTACGCTAAATGCTGGCGATTCTTACAGATAAAGTTGCCTTCAAATTCCTCAGAGCTCAGCTGCTTATATTTAATTGCAACAATCTCGTATCCGCCCTCCAAAAGATCAGCACTGATGGCCTCTACAAACCTCTCTTGATTAGACGAGTCTGGCTTAACGAGGATTATGTTGTGTTCCATCAAGGCTCCTCCCACTAGCAAGTTGCCTAACCGCCTAGATTGTCGCCAGATTGTTATCCAGAGTTTCAACGATCTCCACACGCGCCGGATCTCGCAGTATCTTTGCGAACTTATATTTGAAGCTGCCACTGGAGAGTTCGACAATCTGTTGTGATACCCAAGAAGGACACAGCATCGTGTCTGTATCTTCATCGGTATTGTCCCAGAATGCAGTTTGGATACCTGAAGGAGCTACGACCAGAACCTTACCAAGATCTTTGTCGCGCACGAGCGATGCGCCCAACATTCCCAGTGCAGATTTGGTCGCACAGTATGCAGGCTCCAACTCACGAGGCGTATATTGCGAACTTGAGGTAATCAGCATAATCTTGAGAGGATGATCTGATCTCCTTTTCAGGCGTTGTATCAGCATCATAGGTGCCAGCAGGCCGACATTGACCATAGTCCCGAGTTCAGCATCAGCAAGCTCATCAATATGCCCGCGCTGAAGAAAACCTGCGGCATAGATAAGCGTGTGAACATTCTTGAAGCCATCCAATACCCGATCAATATTTTGCGCTAACTGAACGGGATCATCCGTTATCGAGAGGCTATGAAAGGTGGTCCCTTCAAGTTCAGGATTTTGACGTCCGGTCAGCCCAACATTATGGCCTTCTTCTAAGTAGTGCCTTGCAAGCTCAAGGCCCACGCCAGACGTACCACCAACAATCAGAATATTCTTCTTCACGAAATGATGCTTTCTCAGATTTGCTAGGTCGCTGACAGCTTATCTATCGAGGCAGGCAGCCTATTGGAATTTTCGTAACGATAGAGTGGCCTGTTGTTCCGTGTCAATATGAGCGCCTGTCCACTTTTCGTATGTTTCATCAGGCCGCTAAAGTTGCAGCAAGGCACCTTACCTCACTCACCTGACCTATATTGCTTTGTGGTCTCTTTCATCAGATTGCGGGTCCATTTGATCATGGGGTCGTGGTGGTAGCGTTCGTGCCAGTAGAGGAAGAATTCCTGGTGGTGGTCCTTGAGGAAGTCGGGCACTGGAGAGGGAACGGTGTTGTGGCCGTTGTAGATTTGGGTGTCAAAAATGGAGGGCACCAAAAAGAGCATGTCGGATTGGCCACAGAAATGCATGGCGGCGAAGAAACTGCCGATTTTTACAGCGACGTTTCTTTTGTGGCCCAGCACTGCCAGTTTCTCATCAATTATGCTGTGCCCCGCCCCGGTGATCATGACCGAGATATGGTCCTGACTGAGGTAATCCTCCAATGAGACGGGCTTGCGTGCAAGTGGATGGTTCCTGCTCATCAAACACACGTAGCTGAAGCGGCCCAGCGAAAAGCAGTGAAGCTGGCTTGTTGCTGTGGTTGGGGTTTGGCCTGACAAGACGAAGTGGGCTTTTCCATTTTCCAGCGGTTCGAACTGATTGCGGATGTCGCTCTTCATCTCCAATTTCATGCCAGGTGCTTCACGCTTCATCCGTCGTAGAAGTGGAGGGCCATACAGATTCAACTCCAACTCCGGCCCAGAGAAACGAATGGTTTCTTCTGCAGTTGTGGGGTCAAACTCCGGTTTAGCGATCACATCCTTGATAGTTGCCAGAGCGGACGGGAGCAGCCTTTGGATCTCTATAGCTCTTTCCGTCAACTCATAATCTCCGGCAATGCGCACCAACAAGGGATCTTGCAGGGCATCGCGGAGACGCTGCAAGGCACGGCTCACTGCAGGCTGGCTCATGTGCAATTGTGTGGCAGCAACAGATACATGCCGCGTTTCCAGCAGCTTCTCCAAAACGACGAGGAGGTTCAGGTCTACACTGCGTAAATTCACCTGACGCATAATGATTATACCTTACATGCATTAGACGAATGATACTTAGCCGAATAGACAGGGGCTGTCGATCTCACAGTGCAGGAAAAGGAAGTTGCAATGAGCGTGCAGAGCAAGGTCATCGTCGTTTATCATAGTGGGTATGGCCACACTCAGGTGCTGGCGGAAGCCGTGCTTCAGGGTGCCTTGGATGTGGGTGCGGATGCTGAACTGATGTCTGTTGCCACATTGGATGATGTGAACTGGGACAAGCTGGCCGCGGCTGATGCCCTTATCTTTGGTTCGCCGACATATATGGGCAGTGCGAGTGCACCGTTCAAAACCTTTATGGATGCCAGTTCCAAAGTTTGGATGGAGCGCGGTTGGGTGAACAAAGTCGCTGGAGCGTTTACGGTTTCCGCTTCTCGCAGCGGCGATAAACTTGGCACACTGACACAGCTGAGTGTGTTTGCTGCGCAGCATGGCATGATTTGGGTTGGGCTGGATCTTATGCCCGGCAACAACAGCAGCAAAGGCTCTGAGGAAGACCTCAACCGTTTGGGCAGCACGCTGGGTGTTATGGCACAGGCCAATGCAGATGAAGGGCCG
Organism: Pseudovibrio sp. WM33; assembly: GCF_001623165.1. Classification (NCBI taxonomy): domain Bacteria; kingdom Pseudomonadati; phylum Pseudomonadota; class Alphaproteobacteria; order Hyphomicrobiales; family Stappiaceae; genus Pseudovibrio; species Pseudovibrio sp. WM33. The sequence goes on along the minus strand of NZ_LMCK01000086.1, from coordinate 53,202 downwards.
GAGGTTGTTCCGCCAACAGCCGATAAGGACACAGCTAAAGCACTTGGTGGCAGAATTGCGAAGGTTGCAGCCTCCCTCACCCTTGTGAGCGAAGCGGCTTAACCCTTAATTCACTGCAATTGCAAGTGCTTGTATTTCTGCGGGTACAGGTGCCATCTCTTCACCTCATTTTTGGACAAACTCGATACGTATAAGAGCAAATTAAAACACAAGATCACTGTATCGGGTTTGTCTATGAAAAAAAGAAAACGCATTATTCTTTCCATTGACGGTGGCGGTGCGCGCGGCCTTATTCCAATTCGTCTGCTGCGCGGCCTTGAGACCAAATTGTATGAGCGCGGAAAATCCGCTCCCCTTTGCCGATACTTTGATTTGATTTGCGGAACATCCAGTGGCGGCCTGATTGCTGCTGGGCTAACGGCACCGAACCCAGACCGTAACAAATCCGGCCAGCCAGCGATGACGCTCCGCGAACTGCAAGAGTTTTTTGAGATCGAAGCCCGCGAGCTTTACATGAACAACCGCAGGCACTGGCTGCCTCGGCGCATCTACCATACCTTCGGGCAGTTCAATAAAGGCATTCAGGAGCGTCCGGTTGAGCAAGCCATCAAGCAGCATATTGGATGGAGTGCACTTTCTTGCAGTATGACGGCTATTTTGCTGACTGCGTATGACCTGAAAAATCGCCGCGTCGTTTCCATGAGCAACAACACAACTGGACGGGATGACTATTACTTCTGGCAGGCGGTAAGGGCTACGACCTCTTCCCCATCATGGTTTGAACCAGCTCGTGTTGAGAACCTGACAACTGGCGATGAAGAGATCATGATTGATGCTGCCGGTTTCCTGAGTGACCCGGTGCTTGCCGCGTATGCGGAAGCGCGCCGTCATGGCTGGGCACCCAAAGACATTATTATTCTCTCGCTTGGCACGGGCAATCCGGTTGAAGAGAAGCATAGCTTTAACCAGGCAGTGAACTGGGGTACGAGTGGCTGGCTTTCTCCTGAAGAAGGCACGCCTCTGCTTTCCAGTTACATGCATGGGCAAACGGCCTCCACTGGTCAGTATGCTGATGTGCTGTTTAAAGACATGCCAGGGATTGAGTACATTCGCCTCAACGCTGACCTTCCACACTTTGGCAGCGACATTTACAGCGTGCGTCCGGGTGAGGTGCTTCAGCTCAACCGCATTGCGGATGGCCTGCTTTCCGGCAACGGAGATGTACTCGACAAACTGGCAGATATCATGGAAGAAAGACAGGATGGCCCTGGCTTTTAGGCTTCACAATCCTTCCGCCCCTGCTACAACCACTAGGATGAATAGTGAAAGTGATTCACGTTAGAGCCGTGGAACCGTCGGAGGGATCATGTTAGGGTTGAGAGGTCATCAGCGCACGATTACCTTAATGGCTGGTGGAATTGTTGTGAGCCTGCTTTCTGCTGGTGCTCATGCTGCACCTCTTCCTGACACGAAGCCTCCGCTCTCTGCTGAGGATTATCGCGAAGCCCTGAAAAAGCAGCCCGAATTTCCGGGAGCTGCCAAGTATCACTTCGGGCACAAGAAAACACCTGCCAAAACAAAGCCTCTCTCCTTTGGCAGTTATGCAAGAGGTTGTGTCGCAGGGGCTGTCTCCATTCCTAAAGACGGTGAGAACTGGCAGGTCATGCGCCTGTCTCGTAACCGCAATTGGGGGCATCCTGTTCTCATTGATTTCCTGAAGCGTCTGGCTGCTGATGCGCCCGATCTGGGCTGGAATGGTTTGCTGGTTGGCGATCTTTCGCAGCCGCGTGGTGGCCCGATGTTGACGGGTCATGCTTCTCATCAGATCGGTTTGGATGCTGATATCTGGCTGAGACAAATGCCAGACACACGCTTCAGCGCCAAGCAGCGCGAGTCAGAGAGTGCGATTTCCATGCTGAATGGCAACCTGAGCAAACCGGGGGCGGACCGCCGCGTCAACCCGAAACGCTGGACGGATGCCCATGCAAAACTGATCCGCCGCGCTGCCCAGGACGATGGTGTTGCACGCATCTTCGTAAATCCGACAATCAAGAAAGCACTGTGTGAATTTGAGACTGGTGATCGCGACTGGTTGCGTAAAGTACGGCCTTGGTGGGGACACCACTATCACTTCCACGTACGGATGGCCTGCCCAGACGGCAGCACACAGTGTAAAAATCAGGCCGTGCCAGCTGCTGGTGATGGCTGCGGCAAGGAGCTGACTTATTGGCTTTCTGATGCTCCCTGGGTTCCTAAAAAGCCGAAACCGGGTGAAAAACCAAAACCACGCAAGCCTAAGCCTCCGCTTGCTGTTGCTGACTTGCCTAACAGCTGTACGACGGTTTTGAGAACGGAGTAAGTTTGGCGCCCTGCTGATGTAACCGAACTAACAATCTCTGGTTTGTTCGGCGGTGACTGCTTTCATGTGCTGGTTTTTAATCCATGCCTTTTGAAAGAGGCTGAGGTACAGAAAACTATATTCATGGGGCAAAACTGTCGTGCCAGTCTTATATCCACTTGTGGTGTCCTTCATAGCATCGGTGGAACGCAATCTTGGCTATAGGGATTTTGCTTGCAATGCTTGAGCACACAGCAACAACAGTCTGGCTCAAATAGACTTGCGCTGAAGATACGAAGCCTTCAAGGCGTTGCAGAAGCAGATAGTTGCGAGCAGAGACGATCCCTTTTTATTCGTCATGCGCGTGAGCCGCTGGGGCTTTGTCGTTGTTCAGGATGAGCGTCATCAGGGTCAGGTTCAGCCAGCGGCCGAATTTGAAGCCGACTTGTGGGAGCTCTCCGCTGACTTTGAAGCCGTAGCGTTCGTGTAGGCGGATTGAGCCTTTGTTGTCGCTGTCGATGGCACCGATTAAGACGTGAAGCTGGTCTTGTTTTGCAAGTTCAACCAGTTTCTCGAGCAGCACAGATCCGGCCCCTTTTCCACGAGATTGCGGCGTTACATAAACTGAGTGTTCCATGGTTTTGTTATATCCAGACTTCTCACGGAACGGGCCATAGCTGCCGCAACCCAGCACATCACCGTTGTCGTCTTCAGCTACGATGACCGGATATCCGCCAGCAATCCGGCTTTCAAACCAGTTCTTGCGATCTTCCAAAGTCTCTAATGAATCGGTCCAGATGGCAGCTAGAGTTTTGACTGCATCATTGTGAATTCCCAGGATGACGGGAAGATCAGATTTGGTTGCACGACGCAGTTTCATGGAAGCCCTTAAAAAACACCGAAGCAACTCACGCTCAAATAAAGCCGCGCACGCTGCCCGGGAAGCCTACTTTTTTGCGCATTTTCGAGAGATACGCATTAACTTTCTTACGAATTGTCATATTTTTCCGTGCATCTCAAGAACTTGCGGTCTCCAAACACTTGAGTTTATTGCAGGATAATCTGGTGCCTTGGCTCAACACCCAATGAATCCAAGATAGATGAAAATTGCTAATTATGAGATTATTTTACGTAAATTTAACCATAATTTTTGATCATTACATCAAATTTCAATGGTTGATTTTAAGGTTAGCACTTAATTACTGCAACTACGGGTCGTCGTTACTTAACAGAGAGTAAACGCCCTACTGAACGGCAATTATCTTACTCCTTAAACATCATCCTGCTTACACTTTCATATCTGGAGTATTCGAAGTGAAACAGGTTCTGTCTATTTCCACCCTTATTGCAGGCGTTGGATTAATTATTGCCGGAACATCCGCTGCGCAGGCTCAAGACGGTAGCATGTACATTACACTCAAAGGCGCAACTGCACTCACCATGCGGAGCTCGTATGACCCTGTCGACAATAATTCGTTGGACAAATATTCGACAGACTTCTCTGACGAGTGGGCGGTTAGCGGCGCTGTTGGTACAAGACTTAATGATTTTATTCGCCTCGAAGCTGAGCTTGGATATCTAAAAAATACTACTGAAGATATTGACAGTAACGCGTTTATCTTGACACGAGGAGGAGGCACATCTTTCTCAACTTCCTACCTGATGGGCTCAGTGTTTTTTGACTTGCCCCTAAATGATCAACTCGCAGTTTATGCTGGTGGTGGTATTGGTGTTGCCAAACCAAACATGCAGAAAACTGAAGTTAATGTATCAGGCTCGCCTTATACTGAAACACGCACGATGGAAACGGAGGATGTTTACGCCTTTGCATTCAAGCTTTCCGGTGGTGTCGCTTATGAAATGATTGGGAATGTGCACCTTATTGCAGATTATAGCTATCTCAGAACAAGTGATTTCGATGTGAAGCACATCACACGTTACAACTCGACCCCACCTACTGCTTCAAAAAACACTCTGCAAACAAACATTGAAACTCATATGATCGGCGTTGGTCTTCGTTATGATTTTTAGTGGGTAACATATGTAAGTACTTCGATAATTTTCACGATTGACAGAGTCGGCAGGTTGCCGCCTTGTTTTATGATGGGAGACTACTGGTAATATCATCAGATATTATAGATGCTATGCAAGTTACATCATTGTAATTGATACCTATATTTTACATGTTCTGTGAATTACATCATTAATTATTTGGTAAGCCTTATCTATTTGCGCGAATCTCCCTTTCAGGACTTCAGGAGATAGTGCGCAATGGGAAAGTTTTCCTCCACTGTGATCATGTTAGTTTTAGCGTTATTGGCGACAGGAGCACTCTCTTCCCGTTCCTATGCTGCGGATTTGGCGACGGCCGCGCAAGAAGCAGCTGCGGCGGCAGCTGAAAAAGCTGCAATGGGCATGTTTCCACTCAAACCTTATGCAGGTGCAAAGGGCTTTGTCTCTTACGCACCTGACGGAGACTTGAATACTTTTGGAACTGGTCGGACACGATTTATCGATTATAACATTGGATGGAATGCTGCAGCCTTTGGTGGAGTAACAGCAGGTGATTTTGTCAAACTGCAACTAGACACCGGCTACATCAGCAACGGCATCTCAAGCCTTTCTGGAGTACCGGGTGGAAGCGGAACTGTTGCAGCGGCTTACGTTATGGCAGGCATCGTATTATCGGCGCCATTGACCCCGTTAACAAAGAAAGTCATTCCGTTTGCTGGTATTAGTGTTGGTGCAGCTTTTCCAGTTATTGGCACAATTTCCGGTGGGAATGGCACGGATGCATTCACATTGAAGGGTGAACAATCAACAGTTGCAGCACTCCTCGCAAGAGGTGGAGTGACGATCGCAATAAACCCTAAGCTGGGAGCAACACTAGAGTACGGTTTTTTTCAAACTGCAGACTTCACACTAAGTGCGTCTGATAATATCTCCAGTACAGGCTCTGCATCTACGGATATTTCGGCTCATTTGTTCGGTCTTGGCTTTGAGTATCACTTTTAGCCAGATAGCAGCGAAAATCTGAGAGAAAGCCAATTGCTATTCACTTTATTGGCTGGAAAACGGCAAAAAAGCGCGTGGGCGCTTATTATGTGCTTTGCCATAGAGCAAAGCAGTGGTAATTGAGCGCCCATGACGACCAAAACTTTGTCCAATATTCGCAATTTCTCGATTGTCGCGCACATCGACCACGGTAAGTCCACCCTGGCCGATCGCCTCATCCAGTCTACCGGCACTCTCACTGATCGTGAGATGACGGAGCAGGTTCTCGATTCCATGGATATCGAGAAGGAGCGCGGCATTACCATTAAGGCTCAAACCGTTCGCCTGATCTACAAAGCAGATGACGGTGAAGAGTATACGCTGAACCTGATCGATACCCCAGGTCACGTGGACTTTGCCTATGAAGTTTCTCGCTCCCTTGCTGCGGTGGAAGGCTCCCTGCTGGTGGTTGATGCCTCCCAAGGTGTGGAAGCACAGACGCTTGCGAACGTCTATCAGGCGATCGACAACGACCACGATATCGTGACCGTTCTCAACAAGGTTGATCTGCCTGCTGCCGAGCCGGATCGCATCAAAGAGCAGATCGAAGATGTGATTGGCCTTGATACTTCTGACTCCGTGATGATTTCAGCGAAGACCGGGCTTGGTATTCCTGATGTTTTGGAAGCAATCGTCAAACAGCTCCCTGCTCCAAAAGGCAATCCGGATGGCCCGCTCAAAGCCATGCTGGTGGACAGCTGGTACGACACCTATCTTGGTGTGATGGTTCTTATTCGCGTGATCGACGGTGAACTGAAAAAAGGCGATACCATCAAGATGATGGGTACTGGCGCTGTGTATCCAGTTGACCGCGTGGGTGTGATGACCCCGGCCTTTGTTGCGACAGACCGTCTAGGAGCAGGTGAAATTGGCGTTCTGACAGCTTCCATCAAAGAAGTTGCTGATACCCGTGTGGGTGACACCATCACCACGGACAAAAAAGGCTGCACGGAAGCGCTGCCGGGCTTTAAGCCTGCACAGCCTGTTGTGTTCTGCGGCCTGTTCCCGGTTGATGCCAACGACTTTGAAGACCTGCGCTCTGCCATGGGCAAGCTGCGCCTTAATGATGCGTCTTTCTCTTATGAGATGGAAACATCGGCTGCGCTTGGTTTTGGCTTCCGTTGTGGCTTCCTTGGTCTGCTGCACTTGGAAATTATTCAGGAACGCCTGTCCCGTGAGTTCAACCTTGATCTGATCGCAACAGCACCATCTGTTGTTTATGAGATGGAGATGACAGACGGTTCTCAGTTTGAGATGCACAACCCCGCTGATATGCCGGATGTTGTGAAGATCAAAGAGATCCGTGAGCCTTGGATCCGCGCGAACATCATGACACCGGATGAATATCTTGGTGCCATCTTGAAGCTGTGTCAGGATCGCCGTGGTGTGCAGGTTGATCTTTCCTACGTTGGGTCTCGTGCAATGGTCACTTATGACCTGCCGCTCAACGAAGTGGTCTTCGACTTCTACGACCGCCTGAAGTCCATCTCTAAAGGCTACGCTTCGTTTGACTACACCATCAGCGAATATCGTGCTGGTGATCTGGCCAAGATGTCTATTCTGGTGAATGACGAGCCGGTTGATGCGCTCTCTGTGCTGGTGCACCGCTCTCAGGCAGATAAACGCGGTCGTGCGATGTGTGAGGTTCTGAAAGAGCTGATCCCTCGGCACATGTTCAAGATTCCTATTCAGGCCGCGCTTGGTGGACGCGTGATTGCGCGTGAGACCCTCTCTGCTCTGCGTAAGGATGTGACCGCAAAATGTTATGGCGGTGATGCCTCTCGTAAACGCAAGCTGCTAGACAAGCAGAAGGCGGGTAAGAAGAAGATGCGCCAGTTCGGTAAGGTTGAGATCCCTCAGGAAGCGTTTATTCAAGCGCTGAAGATGGATGACTGAGCACTGGTCTTGCTTTAGCAAGATCAAACGATCCAGTGAATCGTTTGAAGGTGCGAAGGCCGCGCGAGAGTAAGCAGCTTTGCTGCGGCGAGCCGGCGAGCAAAAGAAACGGTCGGGCCAGTAGGCTCGACGCAATGATCCAGTGAAACATTGCGAGTTTCGAAGGCACGCGAGGGTAAGACGCAAAGCGCCGTCGAGCGGGCGAGCAAAACCTCAGGATAGGTGAGCTTTGCAGCAAGCCAACCTTACAGCAAAGAATTTTAAGGCGGCCTCTGGTCGCCTTTTTCGTGAAACAACGATCTAAAGGCCTTTAGCCATGTCCCTTGAGAATGACCTGCGCAGCCGCGCAGACAATAAATGCGAGCTTTGCGGTGCGACAGAGGATCTTGCTGCAATTGCAGTTGGTCCGGAAAGCGATGGCAGTGCAGAAAAATCCGTTCTGGTTTGTGGCACTTGCTCCGCACAGCTAGAAAGTGAAGCTGAGCTGGATGTGAACCATTTGCGCTGCCTGAATGAGAGCGCATGGAGCACTGAGCCAGCGGTACAGGTGAGCGCATGGCGTCTGCTTGGCCGCCTCTCCAGTGAGGCCTGGGCACGTGACCTGCTGGATACGTTGTATTTGGACGAGGAAACGCTTGAGTGGGCTCAGTCCGGTATGCCAGCGGCAGAGGATGAAGACGCTATCGTGCACAAGGATACGCACGGCGCTGTGCTTTCCACTGGAGACACCGTGACGCTGGTTAAAGACCTCAAAGTCAAAGGCGCTGGCTTCACTGCCAAGCGCGGCACAGCGGTGCGGAACATTACTCTGGTGCAGGATAATACAGAACACATCGAAGGCCGCGTCAACGATCAACGTATTGTTATTCTGACGGAATTCGTGAAGAAGTCCTAAGGACTGGCACTGGAAACCTGAGACGTAGAAAGCGGCCTAAATGGTCGCTTTTTTTAGGTATCTCAGCGTCCTTTCTGCTCAACATAATTGCTATCTCCTCCGAACCACCAATTCCGCCACCTCCAAATCGAGCATTTTGATACAAGCTTAAAAGTCAACCACGTCAAAACGTCCCCTTTCCTCTTTGCAATAACAGTTAATCTTGATCGTTCTGGGATAAACCGATCTGCGAATGCAGTTGGATTTGCTCGGGGGTTAAGCGCAGGAGGATTTGGTTGTCTTTCCATTGATAGAGGCTTGAGCCAAGGTTTGAGGTTTCGATGCGGTAGTGGTAGCCGCCTTGGCGCGCGTACCAATCTATGCGGTCTTTGTTGAACCATTTGTTTGTCTTGAGCGGGTGCAGCATGGTGAGGTTGCCGGGGTAGTCGGCGAGGAGCAGATCTATCGCGTTGGCGGCGTTGGTTTCTTCAGCGACGCGGTGGACTTCGCAGATCTGCGGTTTTTTGATGGTGGCGAAGCGCTTACCGACATGGGCGTACTCGTTGAAGTGTGCCATGCTTTCATTATGCCGCAGATAATCAAACACCACGATGGCGCCATCACAAATGGAGGAGAAATAGAAGGATTTGTTGGTGTACTGGAGTGTCACCCGCTGCGGTTGGTTGGCGATATAGCGTTGGACGGTATTGCCACTTCCTGTCAGATACTCGCCCCGCCTTTTCTTCTGCAGGGCCAGGCCAAGGCCAATCAAGTAGTCATCATCAAGAAAGCGCGCAGGTATGGATTTATGCGACTTCCTGTTTGAAGCGGCTGGCTGACCTGAAAACACATTCCTCCCAAACCTGATATCCATCTCTGTTCCCCGTCACCACAAGTGGTCGATGTTTCAAACGTGGAACAATTCCTAGGCAAAAGCAGTCCTTCAAATGCCTCAGATGGATAGTCTTAGGTCACATCTAATTGGGTGGATCTCAGGGTTTTCCTTTCGTCTCAGCCGTGGTCTTCCTCTTTCTGGCTCACGAAGATCAGCGCCAAAAACGCGATGATGCTGATGTTGTAGGAAGTGTCTATGGCCCCTCTCCCGAGTGGAGATTGCCATGCAAGGAACCACTCTCCTGCTCCTGAAACAAAGATGCCAAACCAAAGCAGAATGGCGATGCAAAAGCCGAAGGAGACGGTGGACTTGGAGCGATTGAATGAGGCCGCTGGCCGATGAATGCTGGCCAGCATGCGCAAGCTTCCCAGAACCAGCAGGAGAGCAATGAAGCCTTCTATGGCCAGGATAATAGTGAGGAAGGTTGGTGCGGTTTCCAGAGGAAACACAGCCCGGAACTTGGGGCTGGTTGGGAAAGTGTCCACCATGGAAATGACGGTTTCAATATACGCCAGATTTGCCGGTGCATCCTGATAGTTGTTGAAGCAAACCAGAGCAGCAAAACCGCCGAACGCCAAGGAGACCAGAACTTTAATCAGTCGAAGAAGCATGGGACTACCCGCTTTTTCGCCAGTTAAAGCAGATTGTCGCTAAAACGCGGTTAGGTGCTCTCTTCAGCTCTGGTCTTTTTCATTTGCCCTCTGTTAATGGAACGGCATGCCTCAAGCAATATCCAGAATCTCAGGCCACAAGACCGCGTTTTGCTTGGCGAAGGCCTTCAGATGCCCAACTTCTTTGAGCTCGAAGTTTGCTGGATTAAGGATTTGTCGCGTGATCTGCGCATCTTTGTAGAGAGGTGGAAGGCGTTCAACGGAGGCATTCGGGGCAAGATCATCATCGGTAAACGACATAATTTTGATCGGGCCAGTGAACGGCTTCGGGTTCATGGACGGTAAAACACTACCGATGTCATCCTTGAAGAAGGTTGGAGAAGTGCACCATTTACGCCATTGCCAGTAAACACCAGCAGGAATATCTGCGCCGATCCCAAGTGCCTTACCGGGCAAATAACCTTTCATACGTGTGACAGCTGGCCCTAGCAGATACCAGAAGGCAACAACAGTCAGGAAATATGGCATATGGTGGTCACGCCAATAAACCTGACCGCAGGCAACTGTGGTGACCTTATCGACCATGTCCAGGTTTCGATGGAATGGCAACATGAAGCCGCCAAGAGAGTGACCAATCACGTGAGTGCTGGGCGTATCAGCCAGTTTCAGCAGCGCATCAAAGGCAGCTTGCTGATCATACAGGCCCCAATCAGACATCGTGGCGGAAGAGTTGCGTGGATGTATCTGTTTAGAGGCACCAAAGTCGCGATAGTCATAAGTGAGGCAGAGATGGCCCTGCTCAGCAACCCAGCGGGCAAATTTTGCATAAAACAACTGCGGCACACCGGTTGCACCATGAATGATGACTGAGGATTTTGGGTCACCCACAGGCCAGTAGGCTTTGCCAATCAGCGTGGCCCCCTCACTGGGAATTGTGATTGTTTCCACGTGCTGCTCACTTTCAGCCATCATTTCTTCCAGTTGCTTCATAGCGGTATCTTTTCAACTTACGATAGCCGCACAGGATCACATATTAACGTATAGGTAAAGCTAGAAGGTAAAATATAACGTTCGCTTTTAAGAGAAGGTTTCATGAGTTCATTCTCGGAAACACTCTGATTTCAGAACATGTTATGTAATTTGTCAGAGATGGAGATCAGGTGAAACCTGCCTTATTGCAGCGCTTTCGCCAAGGCCTGCTGAATTGCCGTGATTGTCTCCTGCACCGATTTGGGTGGTAAAGTATCGTAGCTGTGCACGGCATAGATTGGCGTTGGTTCTGGCTCTGATAGAGTAAGGAGAGGCTGGAGGGTTCCAGTCTTCAGGTCCTGAACAATCGCGATATCCGGCAGGAGCGCAACGCCCAGGCCGTTTCGGGCAAAAGCTGCGATGGCTTCAATGGTGTTGGCTTTGACGACAGATCTGAAGCTCACCTCAAAGCTCTCTGAACTTTCCTGAACTGGGAGGCGATGCCGCACCACAGCTGGCTCTCGTGTATGAGCGATGTATGGCAGGGATTGCACCCATTGCCAGTAGAGCGGGTCATCAGCGGAAGGCGCCTTTTCAATTACAGCTGGCGCGGCACACAGAATATCGCGCAGCGTCCCTATGCGGCGCGCCTGAAGCGTGCTGTCTGGCAGTTGGCCGACACTGATCGCAACATCAATCCCCTCCGTGATCAGATTGAGGCGCTTGTCCTCCGCTATTACTGAAGGCTGAAGGTTCAGGAACTTATCTTTCACAACAGCCAAAGCCGGTGCGATGACGGGCGTGATGAAAGCGTGGGGGGCTGTGATGGTGATCGGGCCAGACGGGACCGCTCCGAAACTCTCCATCTCAGTTTCTGCCTGTCGTGAGAGCGCTAGGATTTCTTTGCAACGCTGGTAGTACCGCTCTCCTGCCGGGGTGAGAGAGAGGTGGCGCGTGGTGCGGATGGCGAGTTTTACATCCAGCTGTTCTTCCAGCCGTTTCAGATTTTGGCTAACGGCGGATTTGGCGATATTCAGCTCATCAGCAGCGCGGGTGATTGAGCCGGTTTCAACAACTGTGACGAAGGAGAGCGGAAGCGTTGAGAGCATGATTGTTCTCTTCATATGAATAGTGATTTCAGAAATAGAGTGTTTTTCAAACAATGCAAGTGCGGCAAAAGACAGTCATCAACATCGCATCTGAACGGAGATCACGTGATGACTTTCATTAAATCTATCGCTCTCGCTGCTACTGTCGCAGTTGGATTGAGCGGACAAGCCATCGCTGACGAAGCAGGAAAACTGGCAGAAGGTGAATACAAGCTCAACACCGCTGTTGCCACTGCAAGCCGTGCATGGCGTGATGCGTTCAACGCAGGTGATGCAGCGGCTGCGGCTGCGCTTTATGAGGATGATGCCGTGATGGTTGTGAAGCCATTTGGTACATTTAAAGGACGCGAAGCGATTGAAGGCTTTTGGACAGACATCATCTCCAAGGGATTTGATGATGTGGTTTACAGCAGTACCGTCACCACTGTTCTGGACCAGGCCTCTGCCCGCGTTGCAGCCAACTGGAAGATGAACAATGCCCATGGCGTCATCACCAATGAGCTTTGGGTTTTGCAGCCGGATGGCCGTGCTTTGCTGCGTGAGGACCACTTCGAGATCGCTCAATAAACACGCGTATTTGCCTTGTGCCCTGATAAAGGACAGCCCGTTATGACAAAGCTTGATACTCTTCGTTTACGCGTCCGTGATGTGGCGGCTCAAAAGCGATTTTATTGCGATGTCCTGGGTATGTCCGATCAGGGTGACGGGCGGGTCGGATATTGTGCGGAAGAGACGGCACTTCTGTTCACCGAGGCGGAGGCGCCTTACACGCCGCAAGCTACCGATCTTTATTGGAAAATCGCACTCTCAGTTCCCAATATCGAGCTGGCTTGTGCCCAGCTTCAGGCGCGCGGTGTCTATGTTACAGGACCGCAGCAGTTTCGGGATGTTGGGTACCTTGCCAAACTCACAGATCCGGAAGGTTTTGTGATTGAGCTGATTGACCATTGGTTTGAAGGCGACCGGCCTGATCTGGAGTTTGATGAAAGCCGACTAGGTGGAGGTCCGCATCTCAGCCTTGTGACCTTGCGCACTGGCGACATTACGGCAATTGAGCCCGATATTCTCAGTTGGGGTATGACGCCGCTCTCTGTTCAGCCTGTCGAGCCTTTTGGTTTCACGCTTTACTTTTACGCCTTCACGACTGAACAGCCTCCAAACCCTGATCTCACCGGAGTTGAGAACCGGACCTGGACCTATCAGCGGCCTTATACGGTGCTGGAAATTCAGCATGTTTCTGCAGTGAAGACGGAGAGTTTGCCGGAGGTTGGTGCAGCAGGTTATGGCGGCCTGATATTTGGCTCAGCCGGTGCGCCTATTCATTCTGAGCGGCTGATGATTACGGCAGATTGAGGCTGTGACAACTCCCGCTCGAATCTGCGGGTTGCCTGAAAACGAAGAAGGCGGCAGAGCTAGAGTCCCCCTATACCCTAGCTCTAGCCGCCTTATCGTTATGAGGTGATGCCGACTTCAAACCGTCCTTTAAAGTCAGCGCCTCACACTTCGACTGGATCTCTGTCCGAGTTATTCTTTGCTGAGATCAGCGTCTAAACCTGCGATCATGCGATCTGCAGTTTTATTCCGTGAAGAAAACTCTGAAATCACAACCATCCCGAGGATCGCTAAGAATACGCAAATGAATAATATCAAGCCGAAAGTCATAGTGCCTCCACTTCAATGACATTTAAAGCGTAGATAGCATTTTGACCTATGTCAATATGAATTTATAATTTGACTAATGTGAAATTTACTCATGGTCAGAAGCGATATTTCTTCATCATTTCATTTCGCACTGCACAACTTAGTATAATTATTTCTTTTATTATTCTTGACCACAAACTTTCTAGCACTGACCTCACCTTTACTCGCAGCTATAGTACATATACGTAGATTACCTAAATTAAATCGATTTAAGAGCCACCTGAAAATCAGTCACTTTTGCAGCGCGAAAACCTGAGCTAAGGTCGTACATCGAGCAATCACCCGTATTTTCGGAGTTACCTTCATGCCTATGCCTCAGGAGTATCAGCTGGCCTCTCAGCAGTACGAATCTTTCCTTGCTGATGCTCAGGACGCGCTTGGCCTGACCACTCGCAATCAGACCTACACATGCGTCCAGGCTGTTTTGCTGGTGTTCCGCCGGAGACTGGACGCTGAGCAGGTTCTGTCCTTTGCTGATACGCTGCCAGCGGTTCTTCGGGCGATTTTCACGTCAGGCTGGAGCAGCAGCGACTACACTGCGGACTTTGGCGATGAAGACGATTGGGCTGCTGAGGTGAAAGCTCTCAGGGCACATCACAACTTTGCGGATGATAAGACGCCTGCACGTGTGGTTGAGGTTTTGCGCAGCCGCGTTGACCTTCCCCGCTTTGAGCAGGTGTTGCGCCAGATCGGCCCTGACGCTTTACGGTTTTGGGGATTTGAAGTTTCGGCTGAAGCAGAGGCGAAGAGAGATTTATCAGAAGGCACTCCCTCACAGACTGAGACTTTGTAAAACCTTTAGTTTCTTCAGTAGATCCGTTGACTGTAAGGGGTGGCTCAGGCAGGGAGGGAAAGATCTCGCCTCCTCTCCTTTAACTTTCCAGAGGCCAGGCGCTCATCTCTCATTACCCGCTCATATTCAGAGTGTTGCAGGGCGGAAAGTTGCGAAGGAAATTTCAGCCATGTTTATGAAGCGTTTCGGGCTGTGTTTTGCTGCTTGTGTGTTGGCCACTGCCAGCAATGCAGAAGACGCTGCAAACCCTGTTTATGACGCTGCCTCAACCACCTCAGCTCAGAATGTGGTTGTCTCTACACAGCCGCACCATGTTGCCATCGGTGATATGAGCGTTTCCTGGCAAGAAAGGCCTTCATTTCAGGAGCAAACTGGCAGCACGCTAAGCTTGGTCGCCGTGACGTTTACTGAACTTGATCCTGAGACCCGTGCGCCCATCGCCTCGCCAAGCTTGTCTGTGAACGAGAGGTTGAAATTAGCAAAGACAGCGATCGAGCTCTCACCCGGCTGCTCATATTACGGTTACGACCCTGAAATCAACTTCATTGATGGCTTCAGGTGGAAGGATCATGACAACATCATCGTAGTGCTGGCTGGCTGCTAAGCGCCAGCCTGATGCACTTGCTGCCTATTTAAAAACGCAGCGGTTGATGGCCGGATCCTTACCGTCCAACTTTTTCGAAAGCAATTTAGCTACTCCCAGAGGCGCACCTACCATAAGCTCAGTGCCAGTGGAATTGACTGATTTGACTGAACAAAGCTTGTCGTGGAACGACTTATCGCAGCACGTGCCATCGGTGTTGCGATCGCCGGGTGCGCATAACCAGGGGCCAGCCATCTGAAAGCCTGCAGACGGGCTGGGCACTGCGGGACAAGAACAGATGATCTCGTCTTCTTTGACCGCTCCGATACCGGGGAAGTCTTTCCCTTGCGTGCTCTTAAAACAGAAACCACCGTCACATTGGGCAGAGTAGCCAGCGGGTGCGCTCTCGGTGTTAGGGCAGCTGTACGTCGCCATGGGTGGTCCCAGCTTTTCTGTATCGGGATCGTAGTCCGTTTCCATCTGGCGCGGTGTGGCATAGGTGCTTACCGTGAACCCATTATCAATGCCGGCCTTTAACAGATCACAGACATCCTTTTTCTCGTCACCCTCTTTATAGTGAAACGGGAGAGAAATGCTCTGTTCGTTCATCACATCACATTTGCAGTAGGCAACAGTGTCAACGGTCCAGCATTTGGCTGTGGCACATAGAGCGAACGTGTTGGGATCATCCTGAGATACCGGGCATTCCTTGAAAAGACTTAGGTCTGTGCTTGCGTCTGTGCCGGTTTCAGCGTTGGCTGCACCTATACTGAGCAGAGGGAACGCGAGTACGAGCCATAGCGTTGCTAATCGTGAAGCTGATTTCAGCGGCATTTGTTATCTCCTTTTTGCGCTGAACGGTTGCCGTCTTATGGGCTAACAGTCAGGGATGCTTATCTGCTTGCTTATGGTGTCGTGATGTCGCGGTCAGAGTGTTCATCAGCGCCGCAAAGGTCCGGAGCTGGAACTGTCTTCATTGTTCAATGTATGGGGAAGCAGACGTTTCTTCAGGCGCTGTTCAACCGGCACCTGTTCCAGTGCGTGACGGATGTCATTACCAATACCCAGCGTCTGGCTGACACCGTGTAATGAGGGGTACTGGCCAGTGTAAATGCTGGTTCGGCTGGGAGCGCAGGCTGTGGTTGCAGTGTGGTGGTTGAGAAACTCCAATCCGTGTTGGCGCATCTTTCCGAGCGCAACACTGTTCTGCAACCGAAATTGCCTGGCACTGTCATTTTCATAGACCGGTGGAAAGCGCTCTTCATCCGTCGTAATAATCAAAAAATTGAGAGGCTTACCGTTAATTTTCATGCTGTGTCCTTATCGTTTTTGTTCGTTTTGGACATCGTTCGCTGGAATGTATGTACTCAAGTAAATCTGAGTGACCGACGCAGATATAGAGCTGAAGCACTCTGAGAAGCGGGTGGGAAAGTTGTATGACAGAAACATGAATCACAACATAAAGTTGTTACGTGTTTTCATCTTGAAATATTGGGGGAGGTATTTTGATGGGGGGGGGGGCTGGTGAACATAGGTGACGTTTAGCTCGTTCGACTCATGCAGCAGAATATATAAAATTATCAACTTATGATTGCAAAATACATTTATTGATTTAATGTCTTCTCGTTTGATGTTTCTCGAGGATTTTCATTTGCCTAAGCACACTTACTCACTCATTGCTCTTTCTGGATTATTGATTGCATTGGCAGGGTGCCAAACATCATCGAATAACTCTGTGAAAGAGGAGCCGAAGCTCGAACTGTGCTCGACCGATAGCACTGCTTCAAAACTGAATTATACACCCGAACTCGGTTTCTACGTCTCAACCAAATCAATCAGCGCCGTCGCCTCAGCGGTAAAGTTTATTGCTAATGAAGCCTCTGCCCCAACCACAAAAGACCTCTTGGGTGATTGGACACTTGTCGATTTGAATACAAAGAAATCGTGTCCATTGGAAATGGCTTCCAATCCGCAGAATAAAGCGAAGCATGCGATCAATACCAAGTCGGGCTGTGGATTGAGCAAGAGTAAAGCCGCCACATGGAATCTGGAAGGCAAAGAACTTGTGCTCAAATCGCAATCAGGAGGAGAAACAGCAAGACTTGTTAAAGTCAACAAGACCTGTTGGGCAAGTTCAGGAACGGCTTCTCAAAACAAACAGTTCGTTTTGAGACGTTAAAGAGCACTTATCTCCATTCGTTCGGAGTTGAGGAAGGCAAGCCCGCACATGTGGGCTTGGACTGTTGCCAAACTCCACAACACGGACAGCTTCGTTTGTTTGCTTAACCTTGATTAGTTTTAGTCGCAAATTACTTGAACACCCCGAAGCCTGCCTCCCAGCGGGTTCGGGGTGTTAGAACAGACAAGACTTGCCGCAGCGGGAATGGCTGCGGCAAGTCTTTTACTGACGTTTGAGGGTCAGTTGGTTTGATTGCGGGGGCTTGTGGCTTGCCTCGCAATCAGTTTTGCCCCGACTGAATAGTCGTCTTTATTGCATTCTCTTCAAGCGGATTAGCCGAAGATTGGCAGGTTACCGGTCAGTTCGAATGCAGTGATGATGAACACCAGGATACCGAAGCCGAATACCATTGCCTGACGGGCGTTGCCGCCTGGGACCTGGTACATGTCCGGGTTCCGCTCACGACAGATGCGAACCATCACGATTGGCGCCAGCAAGGAGAAGATCACCAGAACCACACCAGCATAACCGATTGCTGCGATGAACCCGTGTGGGTACAGGATAGCAAGGATGATGGTTGGGACGAATGCGATGCCTACAGTCTTTGCTTTACCAGCAACGGTAGCTGTATCGAACTTGAACAAGTCAGAGATGTAATCATACAGACTGAGAGAAACACCCAGGAAGGATGTTGCAACAGCCATGTTGCCAAAGATCTGCAGGATTACAGAGATGTTTTCACTGATACCGGACTTACTCAGAGCACCGATAATGTTACCGATGTTGCCACCTTCAGCGATGATCGCAGGGAAGTCATCACGGGAGATGTTTCCGAATACTGCACACATCCAGAGGAAGTAGAAGAAGCCTGCAAGGAAAATCGCGATCAGCAGCGCTTTGCTTGTCCGCTTCGCATCCAGACCCAGATAGTTGGTTACAGTTGGAACTGTAATTTGAAGACCAAAACTCGCCACCAAGAAGGAGATGGTGTAGAACGCATATGGCATGCGATCGCCGAGAGAGATCTCTGGGAACAGGTTCGTTGTAGATGAGTTACCGATCAATGAACTCAAGCTGATCATGAACGTGATGATCATGCCGCCGATGAGAACAGTGTTCACACGGTCAACAGCTCGGGTCCCCATCATCACAATCGATAGTAGCACGACTGCGAAGATCAAACTCGCCACCCCTGATGACATGTTGACGTCACCAAAAATCGACAGCGAGTAGGTGATGATCGAACTACCACCTGAGATGTAGGCGTAGGTGAGAACGTAGCACAGGAAGGCAACGGAGAGACCGTTGACCACACGGCCCACGTTACCAATGGTGCCCTTGGCAAGGCTGTCGTAGTTGGACCCTTCAGGGAAATGAAGCGTGATTTCCATGATGTACAACGATGCAGTGTGCATGATGTAACCAACAACGATCATCAGAACCAGACAGACAGAGAACCAAACACCACTGTTTGCAACAGGGAGCGAGAACATGCCCGCGCCGACGGCGGTGCCAGCAGCGATCACACTGGCGCCCAAGATAGTGCCCTGACTTTTTTTGGTAGGCTTCGGTTCGGCTGTCTCAGCAGCTGGAACCTGATCAGAAGCGATGGTCATGTTGAGCCTCCCAACTCCGGCATTTGCCGTGACCAATTGAGAAAACACCTGCCGATTTTGTAAGTGCCCCGTGGCAGAGCTTTCCCGAAAAGTGCACATAGACTTACGATGGGTAAGATTTGTGCTTTGATAACAACAGAGGAGAGCACACAGGCTCTCCTCCAATGCAGTTTAGTCTTTGACTATTGCTAGTCACTTCAGTGGCTTAGTTCTTAGATTTCTTCGAAACGGCCAGTGAAGAAGCGAAGTACCTTAGGTTCGAATACGAATTCGAGGCCCTTGATGCTTTCGCGGTTTTTGTAGAGCTCGATGATCGCATCTGCGACGTAATCCATGTGTGCGTATGTGTATACGCGACGTGGGATAGTCAGACGAACGGTTTCGAGCTTAGGAACGTGGTTCTCACCGGTCTTAACGTCGCGGCCTGCGGACACGATACCGCGTTCCATGGTGCGTACACCGGAGGTGCGGTAGATCGCTGCGGCAAGTGCCTGTGCAGGGAGCTGCTGCTGGTCAAGATGTGACAGGAATGCGCGTGCATCGAGGAAGATTGCGTGACCGCCGTAAGGCTTAACCATTGGCACGCCAGCAGCTTCCAGACGCTCACCTAGGTAGCGGATCTGGTTTACGCGGTGTGAGATGTAGTCAAACTCTACGGATTCCTTGATGCCGATTGCCATTGCTTCCATGTCGCGGCCTGCGAGACCACCGTAGGAAGGCATACCTTCGAACTGAACAACCATGCCTTTTGCTTCAGCAAACAGGTCGTCGTCGTTCATGCAGAGGAAACCGCCGTTGTTTGTCAGGCAATCTTTTTTGCCGGACATGGTGCAGCCGTCGCCGTAGGAGAACATTTCAAGGAGGATTGCCTTGATTGTTTTGTCTTCGAAGCCAGCTTCACGTTCTTTGATGAAGTATGCGTTTTCTACACAGCGGGTTGCATCGTACATCACTTTGATGCCGTGCTTGTGGCAGAGTTCGCTTACTGCTTTGATGTTGCCCATGGAAACAGGCTGACCACCAGCCAGGTTCACGGTTACAGCAAGACAGATGTAAGGGATCTTTTCGCCACCAACTTCGTCGATGAGCTTCTGCAGTTTTGCAAGGTCCACGTTGCCTTTGAATGGCACGTCAGCCAGATCAGGGTTGTGGGCTTCGTCGCAGATTACGTCAACAAATGTTGCACCGTTACGTTCCTGGTGGAAACGTGTTGTGGTGAAGTACATGTTGCCTGGAACGTAGTCGCCTGGCTTAATTGTGAGCGTGGACAGGATGTTTTCTGCGCCGCGGCCCTGGTGAGTAGGGATGAGGTGTTTGAAGCCGAAGTGCTCTTTAACAACCTCTTCAAGGTGGTAGAAGTTTTCGGAGCCAGCGTAAGCTTCGTCACCAACCATCAGGCCAGCCCACTGCTTGTCGGACATCGCGGATGTACCGGAGTCGGTCAGCAGATCGATGTAGCAGTCTTTGGACTTCAGCAGGAATGTGTTGAAGCCAGCTTCCTGGATTGCCGCTTCGCGACGCTCGTCAGAAATGAAGTACATTGGTTCAACAGATTTAATCTTGAACGGCTCTGGCATAAACTTAGTCATAAGAACGTCCTCTTACTTGCTTCTTTACCAATAGGGCGGAGGGACCATGTCTCTCCGAATTCTCAAGGAGTGAAGGAATTATCGATTTCGAAGTTTACTTACTTACGAATCGAAAATATTCTCGCTTCACCAATCTTCGTATTCATTAATTATCCAAATATTCGATCATCACAATAAGTAACAATATGGATATGTGAATAAATAATCGTTTATATATACAGATCACATACACATGTACCTTTATGCAATACACAAGGCGCTGATTTTTACATGAGCATTACTTGACCGTACAGAGTTATTGCCTGCATAATCTTGGCTGTGCTGTGATCTGTATATTTCCCCGCTGCAAGTCTCAGGCATGGCGGTGCCGTTCTTCTGCCCCAAGCGCGCTCAACACTTGGGAGACAGGAGCAAAGACAAACGTCATTATCTGAAGCAATCACGACACACCTGCAGCGCAAACCGGAGGTGCCGATGGTATTGCCAATATCAAAGCACAGTTCTTTTGCTGCGTAGGGGATGCAGTGTTGGAATGAGTGCCTAATATTACTTGTTTTGGGGGTACTGCATGTTTTGGCTGGCCTCTACACTCTGCATCTTTGGTGGACTATAGGAGGCAGGAGGCTAGCTTACATGCGGCCGTGCAGCAGGAGCGACTCCACTGCAGGCGGAGGTCGTCAGACGAGATGCAGGTTATTGGCCATGGAAACATCTTCGATGTGCCAAGGCAGCTTATCTCTCTTTAAGATATTCAAATACAGCTGATACCAGCGCATTTTCCTAGTCCCAATGTAACTTCAAGACCTAATTGATTACACACAACGGAGTTTGGGCGAATTGCTCTGAAAGTCAAAAGGAAAAACTACTTAGAGACAGTGACTTGACGGGGGTGCCTTGCCGCGGCGCGACACAACTGCCGTTACAAGCTCCCTGAAATACCAAGGGTTTTTGGGTTTTACGGGGTGTATATCACCCGGTTTGGCAGGCTTCACGATTCGTCAAAATATCCTATTTATTCCACAATAAACTTATATATTAGCAACTCCTGCCATTATTTTTAGATTGATTGGCATGAATCACTTTCACGTTCAGAGAGCCTGATCGTGCTGTGTTTAATCAGATTGGAGTGCATCCCCTGCCCTTTGGGATGCTGGCCTGCGGGCGTTTGTTGCCCGGCCGCAGACCAGCAGGGTGCTCATTTGCGGGGTTGTGCCTCTTACCCGAGGTTGGAGGCCTTGGTGTGGAGGCTTCCCTGTGGCAGTGAACACGGGGTGCGTGTGACACCGCCCGAGCACCTGTCACAGTGCGTTAATCCAGAGACACAACATTGGTGTTGACCGGCTGCGGAAGGGCGACCCGCTCCAATAATCCGCAGGACTTTTTCAGTGCCTCCAGGCGGTCACATAAAGCGTGGTGCAGAGTGAGCAAAGCATCCCGCTCGCAGCTGTTCTTCACGCGCTCGCTGAGTACAAGCTGTTGCATGTACGCGAGGTTTTGAAGATCAGAGACGACGATCTGGACTTCGTCAATTTCATTTTGAAGAGTGTTTGTGGCGCTGCATGCGCATGCGGAGTCGACCATATTCAATCCCTCTGTTTAGGGTGTTGAAGGCCGCACGACAAAGAGCTTTTGGGACTCGCTGGCGAGCGGGAGGCCAAAAACCTGCAAACAGACAGGCGGGTTTATTCCCCTCCGGAAAAGGTATTGTATTCACCGCCCTCCCGCTCATAACGAAGGGTTTGCGCACTTTTGGAAAAAAGGCACAAAAAATCCGCTAGTTAACGGGAGCGGGTACCGCTGTTTGGAGAGGTTTTGGGCCTCACCCAAGAGCATGCAACCAGATGCATGCGGTGTCAATGGCCAAGGTTTGCAAGCGGGCGTTGTGTGACGGAGGGGAGACGGGTTAAGAGGTACGAGGCCGACAACATGGAAAACAATCAGCTCTCAACTCTACGGCGCGATTTCCCAAGAAATAGCGCCGTAAGATTTACAAGGTTATCATAGATATCCGTGTTGATTGGAATAGGATATCCAAGAATTGTAAACTGTCTGCAATGTTGTTGGAATATTTGTTTGAGAAAACATTCTTACCAGCCCAGCAAATCTCTTTGCACAATTTGTGTAGCTGTTAATTTTGCGACCAACCAATATCGATGAATTTTGTAGAGCAAACATAACCTCCAACTCTCGAGGAGTGAAATGTTTGATTATTGCCCTATAGTCAGCTCTTGCTCCCCATGCATCACCATACTGGTTTCCGATAGCACAAGAGATGACCGTCTCAACAAACTTTTGCGTCACACTAGAAGGTACTGCAGCGTTCTCTACGATTTCTAACAATCGAGCAGCGAAAGGAGGCTCATTATAGAAATTGTCAGTTCCATTATGTACAGAGCTTAGCCTATCACATGCCTTTGAGATGATAGAATGCCTCTCTGCTTCTGGAAGCAAATCTAAGAGGCCTAACTGCGTAAAGAAATCTCTCGAAGCGGCAGCTTTTACTTCAACTCCCTTCCCTATATAGGATTGATGCTGATCAACTACTTTAGATGGAACAGAATCGTGTTTGATAATTGGTCTAAAAAGATTGATACAATTAGTACGCGCACCCTGACCGCTAGCCTCGTCACAAAATATTCCATGCACAGCTGTTGCAATTAACTCCCGTTGCGCAACATGAGTGTTAAGGATCGCTCCTATCCAGTACTCCTTTTGATCTTCATTAAATGCCGCAGCCTTAATGGAACTTACCAGTTCCGTAAAATTAACACCTGCAGGGACATCTGCAGTACTTAAAGCAGAACGAGTACATCTACTTATGAAGTTCACGACTTCATCTTCATCTAACTTTCCAACGGCGGGATGGGCAGCTGAGAAATTATTTCGAATTGATCTGCATTGGTCTAGTTTAAAATACCCATCTTCAGAAACTAAACTGAGCTCGTAGCAAAGCTTGAGAAGCTCATGATCCATCATTTCTGAGAGTTTCCTCTCATCAAGGGACTGTGATGTTAGTTGCCCTACAATTGGCAAGCCAAATTGCACGACTTTGCGTCGCAATTCAACAATCGTAATGTTCCAAATATAGTTTAGCGCACTATCAAACAAACCTGAGGAGATCGCGACACACAATCGGATCAAACGCTCATCTCTAAGCTCTGTGGGGATCATCTCAAGCAGTCTTGGCAGATTACTCCATGTATGATCAATTTGCCCTTTAGATGGTAGCACGTCTCTAGGGACACCCAAAGCAGTTGTGATCTGCCTAAGAGCATCATCTGTGTTCGTAGTAATCGCCGGGAGTGCTGGAGCTTCAGCCGCGGCCGCAGGAACAAAATTAGTCATTGTAACCCTTACTAATATAATAATATTTAATAAATTTTACCTCAACCATCATATCTTCTTAAGTGAAATCTATTCAACTGCCAGTCTCACAATCATTCTACGCCGTGTCTTGCTTGAAGAAGGGAGTTTTAAGACGATGTGATACTCAATCGTTGGATTCAGAGCGCTGATTCAGCATGCTTGTTTTGAGTCTAGTACTGGCTTGATAGGCCTATCGTGATAGCTCTAGGTCCCGCATCGCGCTGCGCTTGTGCGGGATGACGACAGGAGGGGGTATGGCTGTTGGTGCAAAGCGCTGGTGAGATATCGGTGAACAGATGTGGTACGTGAGATTGAACTGGAGAATATGTGGAGCGACTGCAGTGGCTATTGAAGCGAGAGCCCCAAAGGACGTCATCCCGCACTTGATGCGGGACCCAGCTGGAACTTGCCACCAAAAACACACTAGTTATTTGATGATGTTGCGACTGCCAAGGCATCAGTGCAGAGTTGGCTATGGCCTATTACGTGTACATGACAGCCAGTAAGAGGAACGGGACCCTTTACACTGGCGTCACCAATGATCTGGTGAGGCGGATTCACGAACACCGGGAGAAAGTGGCGGTGTCGTTTACCGCTCAGTATAGCGTGTCACGGTTGGTTTACTTCGAAGAGTTTGAACGAATTGGGGATGCCATTGCTCGGGAGAAGAAGCTAAAGCGCTGGCGGCGGGCATGGAAGCTTGATTTGATTGAGGGTGTTAATCCGACTTGGCGGGACTTGTATCTGGAGTTGGTTCGATAGACTTCTGGACTTGGCTCTGGGTCCGCATCAAGTGCGGGATGACGAGATGGAGGTGTGCGGGATGATGAGAGGGGGTGTGTAGAGTGACGAGAGGGAGGTGTGTGGAATGACGGTGGAGGGAGAGGTGGTTTGAGTGTGCGGGGATAAGTTGGATTTTGGGTGGTGTGGTTGGTGCACTGTATGAGGCGAAGGGCTGTTGTACTTATTCCCCTTTTTTGCCGTAGATTTCGGGTTTAGCGGTGTGCTCAGGTTCGTTGACCTCCCGAATTTCATAGGAACGCAGAAAAACGCAAAGTTGCGCATAGCAACGCAAAATGATGTTTGCCGGGTTATGCCCGTTGGTGCACGTGGGCGTGTGGTGGATTCTTCCACATGAAGTGTGCAGGTTTTTTTGCCGGCTTTGGTGTTTGGTGCGCACTGAGGCGCCCTCTAGCGCTTTGATTTAATTTTGCAATTCCCTCTTTCTATTGCCCCCTGACAGTTCTTACACGAGTCTTATCTCAGGTTTACAGGGCTGCGCTCTGGCGGCACGCTCGGCTAAGAGAACGAAGTTCTATTCCCAGTTAAGAAGAACTCGCTGTGCGTTGCATTTACGGAGCAACGCAAACCAACGCAAAGGGGCATAGATTTGCGAATTGTGCACGTTATCCTCGCTCTGGGGCTTGGGCTAGTTGTGGCTGGCTGCGCTTCTGTTGGCAATGAGAGCCTTCGGCATTTGACGCGTGAAGGGCTGGAAAGCCAGTTGGAGAACGGCAAGACAACCAAGGAAGATGTGCGCGTTGCGTTGGGTGATCCGAATACCACTGATTTTACCGATAGCGGCAATGAGATTTGGAAATACAGGCATGTACGGACGCAGGCGAAGGTTGAGAACTTCATTCCGGTGGTTGATTTGCTTGCCAGCGGACAGGATGTGACCACCAAGGAAGTGGCCCTGTTTTTTGATCAGGACGGTTTGCTGAGGAACTATTCCATGATTGAGGTGGAGGACGAGGTTCGCACCGGACTTATTACCGCGAACATGTAGCATAGAATTTTAGATGGGTTGGCGCGCTCGGGGTGGAAGCTTCGGGCGGTTTTGCTGTTTATGCCCTTGTATGCTGCTGGTTATGCCCGTTGTGGTGCGGTGACATTATGAGCATATGTTCTTTTCCTAGCTTGTCAGCCCCTGATGAAAGGCGCAGTATAATGAACATATGCTCATTAGAGCTGGCCGCGTTCTCTTTTCCTCACACTCCCTGCTCTAGATTTATGTTGCTGTGCGTCTCCCCTGCCTAAATCACTGATGGTTCTTATGGGAGAGGCTGTGAAAGGAGTGTTTGTTATGCCACGTCCAAGAAAACCACGCCGAATTCATGGAGCCGCGGGAGTGCGCTTTTTCAAGCCGCAGGGCGTGCCGCTGCGCACGCTTCAGGCGGCGGTTTTATCGCAGGACGGGATGGAGGCGTTGCGTCTGGCCGATGCGGAAGGGCTGGAACATACGGCTGCTGCTGATCTGATGGGGATTTCGCGGCCTACGTTCTCCCGCCTGGTCTCCCATGCCCGCACGGTGGTTGCGACGGTGCTGACCGAAGGGCTGGCGCTGAAGATTGAGGGCGGTGCCGTTGCAGCGGACGACTCCTGCCTGCCCGAAGCGGAGTTGAGTGACGAGGACTGCCAGCGTATGCAGCGGCGTCGGCGGCGCGGGTTCTGCGGGCGGGCGAGTGTGATCTCTGAGCCTGTGCAGCTGGATGAGGCGGACGGGCACGAGGGGGCGGTTTAGGCTGACGCTGGGTGGTTTGGGTTTCTGGGCTGGGTTCTGGGGCTGGGCTGTGCTGGACGGGCTGGATATCCCCGTGGGCGGGTGAGGTTATGCCCCTGCTGACGGGTCGAATTTCGCCGGTTTTGCATTAAAAAACGCGGATTCCGAAATTTTCCGGAATCCGCGTTTTTGTGTTTCGTCAGCGCCGTTCAGCGGGAGTTATCCGCGCAGGGTACCGCCGGTAGCCTTTTGAACGGACGCAACAATCTTGTTTGAGACCGCCTCGATATCCTCATCGGTGAGGGTCTTCTTGGTCGGCTGCAGGGTTACATCAATCGCGAGAGAGCGCTGGCCTTCCGGCACGCCCTGCCCTTCGTAGATGTCGAAGAGATTCACGTTTGTGATCAACGCCTTATCCGCGCCTTTGGCAGCTTTCAGGAGCTTCTCAACCGGGATAGAGCTGTCTACCAGGAACGCAAAGTCCCGTTTTACCGGCATAAGATCCGCAGCATTCAGCGCACCTTTGGATTTGGTCGCTTTCTTCTTCGGCTGAGGAACAGCGTCAATGAAGACTTCGAACGCCACGAGCGGACCTTCAATGTCCAATGCTTCCAAGGTCTTAGGGTGAATCTCACCGAAGTACGCCAGGGTGTTTTTCGGACCCATTTTGAGGGCGCCGGAGCGGCCTGGGTGGTAGTAGGATGGGGCGTCGGTGAAGACCATCAGGTTGCCAACTTGCGCACCGATGGACTGCAGGACCGCACCCGCATCGGCCTTCGCGTCGAAAACATCAATGTTTTCAGCGTTTCCGGACCAGTGGCGACCAGAACCGGTTGGTTTGGCGGTACCGCGGCGGATGCCGGCGATGACCATCTTCTGGCCTTTTTCGCTATCGTTTTCAAAGACTTGGCCGACTTCGAAGAGAGCTACGTCGGCGTAGCCGCGGTCTGCGTTGCGCTGTGCTGCGGTGAGCAGGCCAGGCAGCAGGGACGGACGCATGTCGGACATGTCTGCGGAGATCGGATTTGCTAATGATAGCAGTGGGTTACCACCGCCAAAGTGCTCGGCGTGGGCTTTTGGAATGAAGGACCACAGAACGGCCTCATCCATGCCGCGTGTTGCGAGTGCGCGGCGGGCATTAGAGCGGCGGATCTGGCTAACAGTCAGAACCTTCTGGGAGATTGGCTCCATGCGCGGCAGGGTAGCAGTTGGCACTTTGTTGATGCCGACAATGCGCATAACCTCTTCTACCAAATCAGCTTTTCCATGGATGTCCGGACGCCAGCTAGGAGGAGAAACCTTCACGACATCGCCGTTGCCAGCGACCCAGAAGCCGAGCAGGGAGAGGATAGCTTTGATCTCACCGTGGGATACTTCCAGACCGGAGAGGCGTTTGACTTCGCTGAGTGGGAAGTCGATGATGCGCTCTTCCTGTGGCACTTCTCCTACAACGTGCGCGTCGGATGCTTCGCCGCCGCCACACAGGTCCATGACCAATTTCGTTGCAGTTTCAAGGCCTTCTACCATGTACGCCGGGTCTACACCGCGCTCGAAGCGGTAGCGGGCGTCGGTAGATACTCCCAGTTTACGACCTGTGCGGGCGATGTTGAGCGGATCCCAGAGAGCGCTTTCAATCACCACGTTTGTGGTATTTTCGTCGCAACCTGTTGATTCTCCACCCATAATTCCGCCGAGAGACTCCAGGCCGTTGTCGTCAGCAATGACTACGACGCTCTCGTCAACGGCATAAGTTTTTCCGTCGAGGCCAACAAGTTCTTCGCCAGCCTTACCGTGACGAACAGTCAGGTTGCCGGAAACCTTATCTGCATCAAAGACATGCAGCGGGCGGCCCTGATCGAAGGTCATGTAGTTGGTGATGTCCACGAGGGCATTAATCGGGCGCAGACCGATAGCAACCAGACGCTTCTGCATCCATTTAGGAGACGGGCCGTTTTTGATGCCACGGACCACACGATAGCCGAATGCAGGGCAGTGTTCCGGGCTATCCCCTAGATCCAAAAGGATTTTTAGGTCGTTTGCGTTGCTATGTGCGTTCACTTGCGTTTTTTGCGGGGTTTTTAGCGTTCCTAAGCCGGAAGCAGCCAAATCACGCGCAATTCCGAACACGCTTGCACAGTCGGAGCGGTTCGGGGTCAGGCCGATTTCGATGACCGGATCGTCCAGACCAGCATATGCAACAAACGGGGTGCCGACTGGTGCATCTTCTGGCAGGTCGATGACGCCGTCGTGTTCGTCGGATAACTCCAGCTCGCGCTCGGAGGCCATCATGCCGTGGCTTTCCACGTCGCGGATTTTACCAACGGACAATGTTACGTCGAGACCGGGGATGTAATCGCCCGGTTTTGCGAACACGCCAATCAGACCTTTGCGGGCGTTTGGTGCGCCGCAGACAACCTGCAGGGGTTCACCTTCGCCAGTGTCCACTTTCAGCACGCGCAGACGGTCTGCATTTGGATGCTGCTCGGCTTCCAGAACGCGGGCGATTTTGAACGTGCCAAGGCGATCAGCTGGATTGGAGATTTCTTCCACTTCCAGCCCGATCAGCGTCAGGCGCTCTACAATTTCATCAAGGCTTGCATCGGTCTCAAGATGGTCCTTGAGCCAGGAAAGGGTGAATTTCATTTTATTAGCTCTTTACGTTTGGACCAAATTACTTGGAAAGACCGGAGACCAGCGCTGGCATATCCAGCGGGCGGAAGCCGTAGTGCTTGAGCCAGCGGACGTCTGCATCAAAGAAGGCGCGCAGATCGTTCATGCCGTATTTCAGCATTGCCAGACGGTCGATGCCGATGCCCCATGCAAAGCCCTGGTACACATCCGGGTCGAGACCACAGTTGCGCAGAACGTTGGAGTGCACCATGCCGCAGCCGAGGATTTCCATCCAGTCGTTGCCGGTTCCGATTTTCACTTCAGCGCCGGAGCGGTCGCACTTCACGTCCACTTCCATGGATGGCTCGGTGAACGGGAAGAAGCTTGGGCGGAAGCGCAGCTCTACATCATCCACTTCGAAGAACGCTTTGAGGAACTCTTCCAATGTGCCCTTCAGGTGACCGATATGCGTGGTCTTGTCGATCACGAGGCCTTCCAGCTGGTGGAACATTGGTGTGTGGGTCTGGTCGCTGTCACAACGGTATGTGCGGCCTGGCATGATCAGGCGCAGCGGTGGCTCCTGAGATTTCATCGCGCGGATCTGCACTGGGGATGTGTGCGTGCGCAGCAACATGCGCTCGCCGTCTTCCTTCTCGTTGAAGAAGAAGGTGTCGTGCATTTCGCGGGCCGGGTGGCCTTCCGGGAAGTTGAGCGCGGTGAAGTTCAGCTCATCCGTCTCGATGTCCGGGCCTTCAGCAACGGAGAAGCCCATGTCAGCGAAGATGGCGATCAGCTCGTCAGTCACCTGAGAAATCGGGTGGATGCGGCCTTCTTCTGCCGGAGTGGCGCGCAGTGGCTGGCTCACATCAACGGTTTCAGAGGCGAGGCGCGCGTTGAGTGCCTCAACCTTCAACACGTCTTTACGAGCGGTGATCGCCTCACCAACGCGGTTTTTCAGGCCGTTGAGTGCAGGACCCATTTCCTTGCGCTCTTCCGGGCTCATTTTGCCAAGCGTTTTCATTTTTTCAGAAACGCTGCCCTTTTTGCCAAGGGCGGCAACGCGCACGTCTTCCAGTGCGGCTTCGGAGTCAGCACCGGCAATCGCGGTGTTAATCTCGGCTTCGAGTGTTTCGAGGTCGGACATAATCCCTCAAGGGTTTGGATGTGCCAGCAGCTAATTGGGACCTGAGTCCCAGCCGGGCAAATAAAATTCGTGGAGGTCTTTTAGCGAATGCTGGCAGCGCAATAAAGGGGCTGATTGATAATCAGCCTCTTAGATTTCCTCAATACTCCCGTTTTTCAGCGGAAACTGAGGAATTACGATGAAAACACCCGCTGGGGCTGCTCGTGGAATGGCACGCCCTGCCCCGCTGCCTAAACGCTCTTGCCTGAATGCACACGCACAAACGGGCGAGCACAATAGCTCTGCAGTGCGGTTCTCACTCGTGCATTAGGAGCTTTTAAGCCAAGCGCATAAATCGCCCACACGCCGGACCATCATGGACACGGGCGGTGATTTTTACAGCGATGTGCACGCGCAACGGCATTGGGAATCCTTTGAGGATTGGTGGTGGTGTGTTGAGGGTAGCGGAAATGGGTGATGATGGGAAGTTTTTACTGGAGGGAAAATTTGAAATCATGTAATTTATGACAATACTTCAGGAGTTTAAAAGACTAGGGCCACGCTTTGCGACATTGGTTTAAAGATTCACTAATAGCATTTGCTACTATCGGCGGAGTTCTAGGCTTCACATACGTGTTGCTAAGTTTGTTCATGGGGCCGGTCTGGATAGACGCTAATAAGCTGCTTATCTTTGTGCATATGATCTATATTGCAATCATCTTAGCCGGCTTGTGGTATCACGTCTCCACCAAAGCGAATGATCCATATGCTTTACCAAAGGTACGAAATGTTACAGCTGATGGCATTCTCTTAGTAAACAGGAGTCCATGGCTTGGAAACCGAGTGCAAGTCTCAATTTTCTTACTTCAGAATGAGTTTGAACAAATGTTGTGCCAAGGTGTAGTAATAAACGTACAAGAAAACTCCTTAGTTCAGATTGCCACTCAATCGACTGAATATGACGATCAAGAATTACTTAGAACAATAAAAGAAAACAAAGAAGAGTTACTAATTAAGCCTGGAGTAGTTTCATGAGTGATTATTATAAAAACATGCACCGCGTCGTCAAAATCATCGACAGACTTACAGTTGCAATTAATGCAGGCTCATCTTCTGATGTTGAACTAGGCGATAAGTTTCTAATATTTGAATTAGGCGACGAAATCATTGACCCAACAGATGGCCAATCATTGGGCCAATTAGAGTTAGTCAGAGGGCGGGCAGAAGTCATTCATGTTCAAGAAAAAATAGCCACCCTAAAGAGTATTGAATTTGAAAATTCACTCCCCCGAAAGAGAATACTCAAAAAAAGTCATGGTTTATCGGCATTCGGAACAGAAGAAGTTATTGAAGAACGAGAATCGAGTTTAATCAGCCTAAATGCAGAGGTTGGTGACTACGTAAAGCCATTTTAAGGTTTCATTTAAAACAATTTCCGAATTACTACATGTATCTATGGGCTTGAGTTAAAGCAAATCTATGGTCTTCGATTACATCATATACTTAGTGGTTGGTCTTCTTGCGTCTATTGCTTGGAATACATATCGCCTCAGAGAGCTAAACTACCGAGTTAATAAGAAACTTGATGGTTTAGGAGGAGATTTGGGTTTCTTTGGAACTACTTCTCGAAAACTTGAGAGAATAGAGAGACGGCTTGAAATGTTGGAGCATTATGCTCGTTCATTTGATCGGTATGGCCTCCCTGATCAACTCGAGAGAGAGCGAATTGATCAAAGAATACTCGAGAGAGAAGCTCATTATGAAGATGGGTTTATTGATGAGCGAGAGGAGCGCCTACAAGCAGTAATTGACGAGGTAAAAGCTGAAAGGCTTAAAGAGGAGTGATCATCCCCTGAAGCACCTAGCTCAGTGATTATGGATCCCGGGTCTTCGCCCGGGATGACACAGGGAGGGGATCCAGGGTTGCAGGCTTTGAATGGAGGCATAGGGCGTGAGGGCGCTATGGTTTGAGGTGAGGGCTGGCTTTGCAGTGAGACAGATGAGCAGAGCGGTCACCTCGGGTGTCATCCCGGCCAAAGAGCCGGGATCTATAACCACTTACGTATGCTCAAAGTGCAATGAGAGTGACAAGTCTTCCCAATGAGGGTTCATCTCTTCGATGGCCTGGATTTTCCACTCCCGTCGCCAGCGCTTTACCTGCTTTTCTTTGCGGATAGCCTCGTGCGGTTCTTCGTAGAGTTCATAGTAAACAAGCTTGGAAACGCCATACTTTGCCGTAAAGCCAGAGTTCATCCTGGTCTTATGCTGATGCACACGCTCAGGCAGGTTATTGGTCACGCCCATGTAGAGTGTCCCATGCTTTCGGCTCGCCAGAATGTACATGTAGTAAGGCATGCACTGAGTATGCAGCTGGCATTCCTTTGTCGCTACTGCGCTAATTTACCCATTAATACAGGGGGTATAGGTCCCGGGTCTGCGCCCGGGATGACACCGTGGGGGCTGCTTTGCGTTTTATTGCGAGCACTATGGTTGGAGAGCTTTCGGGTGTTTGTGGTGAGGGCTTTGTTGATTGGTGAGTGTGGCGTTGGTGGTGAGGTGGAATGGGTCCCGGGTCTTCGCTGCGCTTCGCCCGGGATGACACCGTAGGGGCTGCTTCGAGGGAGATGACACAGTAGGGTAGCTTTACCAGCGATGACCTGTACTGAGGGAAATCGGGGGGCCTCACCCAACCGTTGCAGAAATGCATGAGTGGGGGAGGTTTTGGGTTTGGGCGTTGACAGGTTGTGGGGTTGTGTTTCACACTCATATGTGAGGCCTAGAAACCTCACGTCAGCGGTACCCGCTCCCGTAGTCTAGCGGTTTTTTTGTGCCTATCTTATAGTGCGCAG
>NZ_LMCK01000086.1:13435-20534 GCF_001623165.1 Pseudovibrio sp. WM33 | reverse complement strand
GGAGGGCGGTGAATACAACACCTCCTTCGGGAGGGAATAAGCTCGCCTGTCTGACTCAGGTTTCTAGCCTCCCGCTCGCCAGCGAGCCCTAGGAAGCTTTTTTGGCGTTGCGGATCTTCAACACCCTAGTCAGTAAGGGGATTGGAATGGACGATTCTGCATGCGCGCCAAGCGCCACAAATACTATCGATAATGAGTTAGATGAAGTTCTCATCGCTGTTTCTGATCTTGAAAATCTTGCTTATTTTCAGCAGCTTGTGCTGAGTGAGCGGATGAACCAGAGCAGTGAGCGGGATGCTTTGTTCACTTTGCATTATGCCTTGCGAGACCGCATAGAAGCGTTGAGAAAGACCTGTGGGGTTCTACAGCAGGTCGTCGACCCACAACCGATCAGTACAACATTGACGCTTCTTGAGTAACGGGTTGGGCGCGGGGCGCTGAGCCCCCTGCCCTGTTCGGCTGCGTTGGCGCCTCTTCTCGTCATTCTACTCGATGTATGAGGTGTGCCTTTTCACTGTGCCGGTGCAAAGTGGCGTTTCGCCGTGGGCGGAGCCTCACCACCCTTTGTCTGCCGCCCTCTCGTTTGCTGTTTGCCTGCGACCGGCAATAGCAAGCGCTTGCACCCTGCTGGTCTGCGGTGAGTAACGCGCTCCGCAGGCCAGAGCTTTGTGCTGGTGTTATGGCGTAAAAATGCAGAACAGCGTGAAGATGACCGCCATGATAGAGGCCAGTGCGATGTAATAGGGCCGTGCGCAGGCGCTGGCGTAGTTGGTGTAATAGTCTTCCAACTGCCGCAGCGTTGGGTTTGGTGGGTGTCGGTCAGGTTCACGAAGTGGGAAAATCAACATTCTGGCTTCTTTTCTTTGAGGAGAACTAAGCCTATCTTTCCCTGTGTTCTTTCTGCCGGATAGCGGCCAAATTTCAAAAGCAGTTTTCAAAAATGAAGGTTCGATTGCTGGATAATCTCAATGCATTCCTCGTGCTTGCGGCTTGCGGCACGCTGAGTGAAGCCGCGCAGAGGCTGGCGTGTAGTCCCGCCACGCTCAGCCGCCGTATGCAGCAGCTGGAAGAGGATGTGGGGCTGAAGCTGTTTGACCGGGTGCAGGCCGGGTATGTACTGACCGAGGACGGGCGGGATGTACTGGAACAGCTGGAGCCGTTTCAGTGTGCCTATGCCGGGTTTGAGCAGTGGCTGAGCGCGAAGTCTCGCAGGCCGCAGGTTCGGGTTTCTGCCGGGAGTTGGACCATGAAGTTTCTCAGCATGCATATTGGCGCACTGTGCAAGCCGGAGGATGGGTTTGAGGTGGTTTTCATTACCAGCGAGGACCGGCTGAACATCAAAAAGCGCGAGATCGACATTGGCCTGCGCAGCTCAGCGCCTGCTGAGATCGGGCTGGCGAGCAAACGTCTGCCGCCCGTGGAGTTCGCGCCCTATGTGGCGGCGGGAGCTGATGCGGCAGCGGAGCATCGGTGGCTCGGCATCGCGCCGGAGTACGCCACGACAAAATCCTCACGCTGGTTGCTGGAGCAGCATGGCAGTGAGATGGTGATGCAAGTGAGCTCTCAACACACTCTGCTGGACATGCTGTACGCAGGCGCTGGCGCTTCCATTCTGCCAAGCTTTCTGGGGGATACATCGCCTCAGTTACGGCGATGCGGGCCGGTGATTGAGGACCTGACGAAGTTCCAATGGGTGACAATGCATGATGACCGGAGGCACTTGCCCGAGGTGCGGATGATGACCGACCGGATCGTGCAAGTGATTGAACAGCATCGCGGGCGCTAGTTGAGCACGGAAAAGGTATGGATGTAAGGAAGACAGTCGCAGAAAAGCGATACCGATTGGCGTTGGTACATTTTGCTTTTCAGGGGAAGTTATGGCGGAGAGACAGGGATTAACCTGTCAATCAGCCGAGGCACTCCCACAATCTATTTATCTATTTTAATACAACGCACTGCAGCAAATAGACCCACCTTCAGCCTACCGAGCAACCCGCGAAATGTTATGTAATTTGTTATGTAATTATGCGTTGCTCATAGGTCACCAGATTAGGCTACTTGATCCAGTCTATGAAGTACAGATATTAGCTTCAGTAAGCACACTCAACAAATAGAGCAAACAATGGAAGAACGTCCCGTCACTTTGGCAGACCTGAAGGAACTCAACGCCCCGGTTCGCGCTCACTGCGACAACTGCCAAAAAACTGCTTACGTCTCGACTGAGGGAATGCCTGAGCACACAATCATAATTCATATTGCACGAAGACTGAGATGCTCGCGTTGTGGATCTACTAAAATTGTGACCCGGCCCTGCTACCAGCACATGGTGCCGCAACATCCCGGCGAGCAAAACCGCTAGTTTACTGTAATTTGCATTAGTGAACTGTTATTTACTTACGGTTCGCTATACGCTATTACCCGTTATTTATTGCGGATTGTCTGTTATCTGCTGTCTAAATACTGTTGTCTGGCAACTAACTTTTGTTGAGGGGCACAACATGACACATACGATCTCAGTAATTCAGCAGAAAGGTGGCTGCGGTAAGTCCATCTTAACCGTCTCACTGGCGAGCATCCTTGCTGGAGAAGGACACAACGTCATCATTCCAGATACAGACACCTTGCGCTCGTCCTCTCTTTGGGCATCGCAAGAGCTTTATTCTCGTGGCGAAATTGATCATGTCCACGAAACGAACGACAACGAAATCACCGGGTTACTGCGAGAACTTCAAGGCCAGTACGATTACACTCTTGTAGATACAGCAGGCTTTAACACGCGTATCGCCGCGTACGTCGCTGCCGCAAGTGATCTGGTCTTAATTCCCTGCACAACCACGCTTGCAGACGTTCAAGGCGCGGTAAACACCCAGCGCTTCCTCGCCAAACTGAGTGCTGAGATAGGCAAGCCAATCAAGAACGCCGTGGTTCGTCTGGATTTCAAACGTAAAGAGACCAATGACAGCGCCATCTCAGATGAGCTGTCAGATGAAGCAGACCTCGATGTTCTGGACTCCGTCCTCTGGCACTCCACATCCTTCAAAACTGCACTGAATACTGGCAAGCAGCTCAAAGGGCGAGCCAAGGTCTACACTCAAGAACTTGTGCGCGAGCTTCGTTCAAAGCACCTCGTTCCTCCAACCATCAATCTCAAAAAAGCTGCGTGAGGTAACTATGGGAGATTACAAAACACGAAAACGAAACCTGATTAGTCGTGACACGCCTCAAGTAGAAACAACCTCAGAAATCGTCACAGAGCCCGCCGAGAGCCGTTCAGTGGAAGAGATCATCTCTCAGCTAGTGCAAGACAGACCAAGCGAGCACGAAGCATTTGTGAACGCCTTGCGTAAGTCTAAGAGGGAGAATGTTGCTTACTCTCAGGTTCCCGTGCCCATCATTGAAATGATGGAAGCCAGACAAAAAGAGCTAGGCTTGAAAAAGAAAGAATACTTCTACCACCTTTTGCGAAATGACGGCCTAAAAATCCCCACGGCCAAAGAACTTGACGCCCGCAACCGGGGGTGATTGCGAGCGTCAAGGTTTCTCATATTGGACTGTAGAGTTAGTTGGAGATGATCAGCTCAGAAACTTGTTTGCCTGCACCTTTCGCAATGGAATAGTTCAGGCTAACAACATCCTGCTGAAAGCCGTCAAAGGTCTGTCGCGTTTCGTCTCTATCATTCAGCGAGAGAATGAAACGGCCTGCGATCTTGGAAAGCCGTTCTGCCATCTCTGCAAAATCGGAGCGCTCAAATACCCCCTTGCCGTAATCTGTCTCCCCACCCCAGTAAGGTGGGTCCAGATAGAACAGTGTCTGCTCTCCATCATAGCGCTCTATGCAAGCACGCCAGTCCAGGTTCTCTATGGTTACTGCAGACAGCCTGTCTGCGACCTTCTCTATGTTGCTCAGCACGCGATTTACGTTAAAACGGGATGGACGCTCTAACGCTGTCCCAAAAGACTGCCCCACAGACTTACCGCCGAACGCAAGCCGTTGGAGGTAGTAGAAACGAACAGCTCTTTGAATGTCAGTCAGATGATCCAATCCACTGCCTTTGAGGGATTCAAATTCCTCACATGAGGCAAACATGTATTCCAAGCTTCGCAAGAACTCAGTCTTGTGTGAGCGCAAAACACGAAAGAAAGTGACAAGCTCGCTATTTATGTCGTTGACCACTTCACATTTGGCGACAGAGCTTCTCTTGAAAAACACCCCGCCCATTCCACAGAACACATCCACAAAACTCTGGTGTGATGTCTGATTGATCTTACCGACAATACGGGCAGCAAGTTGGCTTTTGCCGCCAAGATAGGGTGCCGCCGGCTCAGCATTGACCGGAGCGACTTCTCCAAACAGGTTCATGTTGAAATTAACTCTCAGACTATGGCTAGATTTCCCAACCATACAATTTACAATGCATGGTTATGGTGGGAATGAGCCTTCTAGCTTGCTTTACGCTCTCACGGACTGTCTTGATAAAGGCCGTGGAATGACGTGTCCACACACGTCTTTCTTCCCACCTCTGGTCTGGCAGGTATCGAGATTAGGATAATGTATTGAAATGGTGTTCGGGCGGCCTAAGCTGACATTCGATACTTTCGTGCCAACATTCACAGCGAGGCGAACGCTGGCATGAAAGCGTCTTTTGTGAAGAGCCGAGCGCAAGAGATTAGCGAGCTTTCAGAATCTTCAGTTTGTCCTGCTTTGCTTTATTCTTGGTCGATTCCTCAGAACGTGTGAGAGATTTGGCTATCGCTTTTAAACTCATTCCCTTTGCCACTAGCAAATGCAACTTTCGAGTTTCCTCGGGTGTCCACGCTTGACGGTGGCGTTCAAAGCGGTCTGTCATCGATTTCATCTACCTTATCATTGGGGTGAAGCTAGCATAAAGCATTGTCGTGCTGATTGCGCTAGTACGCTGACGGGCAACAATATGCTTGGAGGGTATGAAAAGAGAAATAGGCTGCTTACACACGTCAGAGGTAGACTTATGCAACCGGGCTTAGCTAGTGCAAGCATAGTGCTTGTGACCAATACCTGACATTAGGACACCTATAGCGCATGCCCTTCCAGTGAGCGCCTGCAGCTTCAGATTGTTCTTTCTTCGCTCGCGACGGAGAACAGAAAGAAGTCACTTCGCGGAGTAAAACATGACCTGCGACAATTGTCGGCTATCGAGCCTGTGCATTAGGCTGCGATTACTCATAGAGCTACTTTAGCAGCGTGAAACTCCGTTGGTATTCTCTTTCATAAAGTCATTACGGTGCATTTCTGACGATGCATTGTCCAAGTAATTAGCATCAACCTATGGATTTATAAAATGAATTTACAATCTTAAATACTCATGCATATATGGAATGTGCTTTAGTGATTCATATATGGGCCCGCAAAATGACAAATACCGCTCCTGTTGCCAATTCCTTCGAAGAAACAGGGGGGGAAGACACCTCTGTTGTGATCACTCCTTCGTTTTTCGATTTTGATAGTTCGGATACACACAGTTTCACCGTTGATACAACAGGGACGGTTGGGTCTGTCGCCATAAATGATGACGGAACAATCTCCTATGATCCAAATGGCCAGTTTGAATATCTGGCAGCCTATGCAGGTGATATGGAAGATGAGACCACCACTGCATATGATAGCTTCACATATACGGTGACGGATAGCTCCGGGGCGAGTTCTACTGCAACAGTTACCGTCAGAATTCTTGGCCAGAATGATGGTCCAGTGGCTGTTGCGACGAGTGAGACCACGGATGAAGAGAGCTCTGTTACCATAATCCCTGAGTTTTCCGATATAGACACCTCAGACACGCACAGCTTCAGTGTGGATACCAGTGAGACAGCTGGTACCGTTACTGTGAATGATGATGGTACATTCTCTTATGATCCGAATGGTCAGTTTGAGTATCTGGCGGTTGGAGAAACTGCAACTGACAGCTTTACCTACACCGTGACAGATGCCACTGGTGAGAGCTCGACTGAAACGGTGACTATTACCATTACCGGCCAGAATGATGCACCAGTTGCTGTGGCTGTTGAAGCTACGGTGAGTGAAGGTGGAACCGTTTCCATCGATAATGGTGTGAGTGATACAGACACCTCAGATGTACATCTGATTGGCGTCAATAATGCTCAGACCCAGGGGACTGTCCTTGTAAATTCTGACGGTACGTTTACCTACGATACTAACGGCCAGTTCAATCATCTGGGAGCTGGAGAAACGGCAACTGACAGCTTTGTCTATATGGCACTTGATGGTTCCTGGAGTGGCGCTTCGGCAACGGTCACCGTTACCATTACGGGTGCCAATGATGCGCCAGTCGCCGCTGAAATTTCCAGTACAACTGATGAAGACAGCAGCATTACAATCGCGCCGTCGTATTCAGATGCAGATACATCTGACACCCACAGCTTCAGCGTGGATACCACCAAGA
Organism: Pseudovibrio sp. WM33; assembly: GCF_001623165.1. Taxonomy (NCBI): domain Bacteria; kingdom Pseudomonadati; phylum Pseudomonadota; class Alphaproteobacteria; order Hyphomicrobiales; family Stappiaceae; genus Pseudovibrio; species Pseudovibrio sp. WM33. Next base: position 14,097 of record NZ_LMCK01000086.1, on the reverse strand, counting down.
CGCTTGGCTCGGTCATTGTGAATGACGATGGTACATTCGCTTATAATCCTCAGGGCCAGTTTGACGGCCTGACAGCTGGTGAGAGCGCAGCAGATACCTTCACCTATACCGTCACGGACAGTTCGGGTGCGAGTTCGACTGAAACTGTTATGATCACAATCAGCGGTGTGAACGATGCTCCTGTTGTTGAGGATATTGCTGCGACAACTTCTGAGGCTGAAAGCGTCCTGATTGAGCCCGTTTTCTCAGATGCTGAGATCTCAGACACTCATACCATCACGGTGGATGCCAGTGAAACCACAGGGGAAGTCACTCTGGTCGATGGTAGCTTCCAATACAACCCTAATGGCCAGTTTGAACATCTTGCTGTTGGTGAGAGCACGATTGACACCTTCACCTACACGGTGGATGACGGCAACGGCGGTGTCGTCACAAAGACAGTGACTATGACGATCACCGGAGCTAATGATGCTCCTGTAGCATCTACTGTCGCTTCAAGTACCAACGAAGACAGTTCTGTTGTCATTACGCCGTCTTATTCTGATGCAGACACGTCAGATACCCACAGCTTCAGCGTGGATGCCACCAATACTCTCGGTTCAGTGACCGTGAATGATGATGATACATTCTCTTATGATCCGGCAAATCTGGTCGGCTCTCTG
>NZ_LMCK01000086.1:10915-13425 GCF_001623165.1 Pseudovibrio sp. WM33 | reverse complement strand
GTCTTGGTGAATCTATCACTGATACCTTCACTTATACGGTTACGGACAGCCTCGGAGAGAGCTCAGTTGCGACAGCGAGTGTAATCGTTGCAGGAGACAGCGAAATACGGACCGGGAGTATGGGAGATGATACTTATTTGATCCAGGCAAGTAGTGGATCAACGATGATTGACTATACCACTGAGGTCGATGATGGCGGGTATGACACGGTTGTCTTTGAGGATCTGTCTCTTCTTGACCTTACATTTACAACAGTTGAACACGATGACGACAACGGTACCGCTCTGAAACTCTCTTGGGATGTAGATGGGAGTAGACCTGCAGGTCAACTCCAGATCGCCAACATGGGCAAGCATATTGAGCGATTTGAGTTTGCTGACGGGACGACGCTCAGCAAGATTGAGGTGTTGAACGATGGCCGTGTTGAGTTAACCGGTACCGACGGCGATGACAAGATTACTGCTGGAGATCTGGCGGAACTTATTAATGGCGGTGAAGGAAGTGATACTGTTCGCTACTTTGATGCAACGACATCTGTCACTGTCAATCTTGCAGATCAATCCCAGAATAGTGGCGATGCGACAGGTGATACTTATGCGTCCATTGAAAATATTATAGGTAGTGATACACACGCTGATCACCTAACCGGTGATGAAAACCATAACAAAATCTGGGGCTATGGAGGCAATGATCAGCTCTATGGCGGTGCTGGTAACGATTATTTTTATGGTGGTGAAGGTGCCGATTATATTGATGGCGGAACTGGTTTGGATTTTGCCCGATATTCTACTTCGGATGCGGCTGTCCATGTGAACCTAGCAACTGGCTTATTCGATGGAGGCCATGCGACGGGGGATGTTCTTGTGGGCATTGAGAATGTTGAAGGTTCAGATTTTGATGACGTTCTCATTGGTGATGATAATGCCAACGCTTTGTATGGCTTAGATGGAGATGACCGCCTTTACGGTGGTAAAGGTAATGACACCCTCAATGCCTCTGGTTCGGGAGCGGACTATATTGATGGCGGGGAAGGAACCGATGCGGTAAGATACCGCTGGTCCCACGCAGCTGTCACCGTTAATCTCGCAGATCAGTCTCAAAATGCAGGTGATGCGGCTGGTGATGAATATATCTCTATAGAAAACATAATGGGCACAGATGCATACGGTGATACGCTCACAGGTGATGCTGGTGACAACAGAATTTGGGGCTATGGAGGTGATGATATCCTGACTGGAGCTGGAGGAAGTGATCGCCTTTATGGTGAGGGAGGAAGTGATCGCCTGTATGGTGGAGAGGGAAATGATGAGCTGTTTGGTGGAGAAGGGGCAGATTACCTTGATGGTGGCGCTGGCTCTGACCTTACTGATTATCGTGCATCGGATGCAGGCGTAACGATCAATCTTGCTGAAGATACAGCCAGTGGCGGCCATGCGACCGGAGATATCCTTGTCAATATCGAAAATATCGGCGGCTCTCAGTTTGATGATGTCCTTATTGGCGACGACAATAGAAACAATTTGTACGCGAAAGATGGCATTGATCACCTAGAAGGTCGGGGCGGCAATGATACGCTGAATGCCTATGGCTCTGGAGCAGACTATCTGGATGGTGGGTCAGGTAATGATACAGTTCGTTATTATCATTCTAACTCTGGTGTAACTGTGAACCTTGGTGACTCGAGTCAAAACACCGGCGATGCAAGCGGTGACACCTACATCTCAATAGAGAATATTGTAGGTACATATGTTTATGCTGATAAGCTAGTAGGGGATGATAACGATAACAAAATATCTGGTTATGGTGGAGCGGATACATTAGATGGTGGTGCGGGTTGGGATACTCTAGACTACTACAATTCTCCTGCAAGTGTTTCTGTCAATCTGACAACTGGAGAGGTTTCAGGGGGTCATGCCGAAGGGGATGTCATTGCGAATTTTGAGAACGTTCACGGTACTCATCATAATGATGTTCTCTTAGGAGACGAGATCAACAACGTTCTTTACGCCAACAATGGGCTCGACCATTTAGAAGGTCGGGGCGGCAATGATACGCTGAATGCCTACGGCACTGGTGCAGATTATCTGGATGGTGGGTTAGGTACTGATACTGTTCGGTATCGTTGGTCTAAAGATGCGGTAACCGTCAACCTTGCTGATCCAAGTCAGAACCAAGGCGATGCTGCTGGCGATACCTATATCTCCATCGAAAACATCATGGGCAGTGATGCTTATGGAGACCACTTAACCGGAGATGCAGGGAACAATAAAATTAACGGTTATGGAGGAGCAGATACGTTAGATGGCGGTGCGGGTTGGGATATACTAGACTATTACCACTCACCTTCAGGTGTTTCTGTCAATCTGACAACTGGAGAAGTTTCAGGCGGACATGCCGAAGGGGATGTCATTGCAAACTTTGAGAACGTTGCTGGTTCTAATCATAGTGATATCATCTTGGGTGATGAGCTGAACAACAGCCTTGTCGCACTCAACGGCAATGATCATCTG
>NZ_LMCK01000086.1:0-10905 GCF_001623165.1 Pseudovibrio sp. WM33 | reverse complement strand
ATACGCTGAATGCCTATGGCTCTGGAGCAGACTATCTGGACGGTGGGTCAGGTAATGATACAGTTCGTTACTACCATTCTTATACTAGCGTAACAGTGAATCTTGGTGATGCGAGCCAAAACCAGGGCGATGCGGCTGGCGATACATATGTTTCTATCGAAAATGTCATGGGCAGCGATGCTTATGGCGATTACCTGACTGGAGACGCAGCTGCAAATATACTGGATGGCTTAGGTGGGAATGATACTTTGACTGGTGGTGCTGGTTCGGACACATTCGTGTTTGACGGCTCTGTTTTTGGTAAGGACGTAATTACTGACTTCCAGTCTGGTATGGGTTCAGATGATCACATCCGCTTTGATGCTGACGTGTTTGCTGATTTTGAAGCAGTTATTGCTGCTGCCAGTGATGATGGTATCAACACTGTGATAGATCTGGATGAACACAACTCCATTACACTCTATGGAACCTTGATATCTGATCTCCATATGGAAGATTTCATGTTCGTATGACTATAGGGTGAAGTTGCCGGAAACTGGTTTCGGCAACCCACTTTTGCCAGAACTTCGCATTATTGACTGCGGAGTTCTGGTAATGTGGCAAGCATGGCTCAACCCTTGATGGAACCGCCCGAATGGCAACTCATGGCCCGTACTCACAGCTATTCTCGATATGTCTCGGAATGGCCCTTTGCCCTCATTTTTAGTGTGTGGCAGCGTGACCTTCCTGCTAATTGGAAACTAATTGCGCACGCCTTGCCAGAGGTCGCTTTCAACTACAGGTCGGGCTCTATGGACGCTCACCATGACATCTAATGACAGACTTAATTTTTAAAGAGGGCTACCCCTTCTTTAAAAAAAGAAATTTCAGGGATCAGTATCGTTCCCCGAGGCATAACACCTATAATTTGGCTGGCATTATTTGGGTAGGCCTTACCTCTGAATGTATATTCTGAATAGCCAGCAACAGCTCCTCCCCCATAAGATTGAGAGACCAAAACGCTCCACCCATTTACCAAATCTTCTGAAGCCAGTATCGGAGGCTGAGTGACGGTAAGCTCAGCGATTTGCTTATACTCACCGCTAGATTTATCAAACACCAGAGTATTACATCCACCACTTCCACAAATCACGGGCCCAATAATATAAACGATTGCCTCACTCTCACCATCTCCATTCAGATCAAACCACTTCAGAAAATACCGTGTATCCCTATATTCTGAGTATTTCTCTTTCAGGATCTTAACAAGCCAAGTAGTATCAGCCTCACGGCTCACGTCAAAGGCAGTATCGCCCTGACTGCCGCAAGCACTCAGCATAAATAGAGAATAAAAACATAGGGATAGATAGGAGGCCAATCGGATCATTTACAAGAACCATGCAACTCAAGAATAGAAAGTATGTCCATACCGCACCAAACTTGATGTCACTTTGAACGCATATTAACTTTTTCGGCACATGAGCGAACTCATCACCTTCCGGTCACCTTCACCGGACGCATATCATAAATCTGTTTCCTTGACGCTTACAATTTATAAAATAATCGCACAAGTAGTATTCAGAACTGGGTCGGGAAATTCGGACAGGCTGCTATACATACCGCCTCAACTATTGATTGAACTGCTCGAAGGTCCGCTTAGCCCAGTACGGTACTCTATGACAATTGCGGCATTCGCTCTAGACATGCTCACTCAGTATCTTGCTATGCCCACCAACTTCAACACAACGTTGATTGGCCACTACGACTTTATGGTTTGTCACAATTGTCTCTGAGCTATGGCCGCTTGAGCTAGTTATCTAGAATCTTGTTCCGCGTCTTGAAAATCGCAACCTCAATGGCTGGTGCAAAAACTAATCACCATCTGCCCAAATGGAACTGGCTATATGAGAGACACGTCGTACTCTGAAAGCCGCCCATAAGGAAATTTGGCAGACAATGAACCCAGACCAAGCAATCAAAGACTGGTTTCTATTCGCTTCTATCGCTGCTTCATAGGCAAAAAGAAGAGAACAGATGGAACTCGCGGCCACCAAAACAACAAAGCAGAACCAAGCATGTCTTGTTACACCATGAAACCGATTAGATAGATGAGGAGCAAAAACACTGGTGTTTCGAAAGAATGAGTTTTGCATAGTAACCCCCTAATAAGTACCTCTATCGGTTACCGTGAGATGCACTACTCAAAAAATAAATCCATAGATCTTATAAAAATAAAAGTTACCTACATATTTAATATTATTTAGATTTCAACAATATTCACAATTACGTTATTTGAAGAACAAACAAATACACAAATATTACTAAACCATAACTGACCACCAATTATCAGATAAACTTAATCAGATTAGGTTTCTGCATGAATTAATGCTATCCCCGCCGCTGGATAGCGCTTTATTTAAATAACTACAATTGCACCATTTCTTAAATTCAGGGCACGACTTTCTTTGTAGATGATTTGATCACATGCTTGCTCTGTTATCGGCTTGACCTCCAAATTATTGCAAACATGCACACTCTCCTCATAAGACAATTCTCTCAGGATGACCAAGGCATGATTGATTGCCTCTTCTTCATTTGCCCCAAGTCCCAGAATAGACGTTCTATAAACCGCAACAAACATGAAAAACTCCTATAAATAACGTGTAAAAAATTTCACACGTATGCATTAGGAACTGATCGCAGCCAATAAGTTACTGGTGAGAATAAGAGGCGAGATAGGACGGATTCATTTGCTCTCTATTTTGATAGACACTAATCCGTTTCCTCAAATCACGTCATGCGAGTTATTCAATACATCACAACCTATGAGATTAATTACCCTTAGCTATTATTTAGCGAAAAAGAGCAGCTTGCGATAATTGGTTCAGACCAACATTGTCCGATCAAACGTCATCACCTTTGAGGTCAATTATGTATAACTTCACCAGACCAACTTGTGCGGCGACTGCAATCATTTATCTGGTTGAATTACATCAAGCAGACTTGATGTTTCATGCTGATGATAGCCCTCAAGAGTGCGTATTTGGCAGAGAAATCTCATCAGAAACACTAGAAGTGATGGACCAGTATATGCAGAGAACCCATACATATTTGGAAGATCCGCACGTAATCATCTATGAGCTAAGTAGATCGCCGGACGATTACTGAGACACGATCCAATTCACCTCTGGCTCTTTAAGCAAACATGCGATTTTAATCTTTTTTGTCAATCCTCCAGCCGCATATCACAGCGCCAGCCAAATGGAATTGTCTCATCTCTTTTTTTAAACTCTCGGATCTCCAGTAAGGACGATCAGTACCGCTCGGTCAATCAGCACACGACTTATCGCGTTCATAGTCTCGTAGTTGCTTTCGTTTCATGCGGTTGTCCAGAACCCTATTCCAAGCCATGAAAAACGCAGCAACCACAGTCAGGATAATGAGCAGCGCCTGAAAGAGTGGTTCTAAGAAGTTGGCCCAGTTTTGGGCTATCCAAGCTGCTAGAAAAGTCAATGCTGTGCCTGTCTCTGATTTCTGCATCTTAGCCTCGTTCAAGGATATGGATCTGCTGACGAGTAAACTGTAGTCACAACTCCAAACTAGAACGCCTTAGGCTTCGTTGACCGACACAGCGCCCTCACGCTGTACAAACGCCTGCTCACCCTGCACTGGGTAACTTTCCGGCCACCGGATATCCAAGAGCCGCCGCTTTGAGACCTTTGTGATCGTGACTGCGTTGGACTGGTTCCCACCAAGCACGTGATAGTGGCCAGCACTCTCAGAGACATAAAACCCGACATGCCCTTTCCAACCGCGAGGACTACCGCGCCAGAAGACGAGAATAGAGCCTGGTATCGGCTTATCTAAACGCCTGCCGTATTTCGCCCATTGGCGAGATCCTAGAGGATTGACAGGCTGGGTATCAGAAACAAGGCTCATGCAATGGGCAACGAACAGACCGCACCATGGGGTTTCATCGGTTTGGTAAGAGATCCCTAATTTGCTCGCCCAGCCCATAATCCGTGGGTTGTGCTTTGGTCCCGAGATTTCCTTGGTTCCCAGCAGCCGCCGCGCCTCAACCAGCCATGGTGGCTCATCACTTTTAACCGCCTTGATTTTAGAACTCAGCCAAGCCTGATAGGCCCGCTCTGAAAGCCTGCCCCAATCACCATCAGGCTTGCCCGGATTAAATCCGAGATCCTGCAGCATTTCCTGAGATTCAAAGTCTGGTACGCGTCCCATAGATCACCTCACAAAAAAGGCTCCCTTCAGGGAGCCGTGCTTTTCAATTGAGTTCGTTTGCTACGCCTTACCAAACACCGATCACAACCACATCGTGACCTGTGCTTGAGCCGACAAATGGATAAGGTGTGGTCGTTCGCCGTGTCGTAAATCCGGTCTTAAAACCATTTTTTGTTTTCGCGGTGGTTCGCGGAATATGACCGCTTACATCCGCTGTCGTTAAAACGATGTATTTGCCCGCCTTGCTGGAAGGGAGTGCTTGCACGAACTCATACTCATAGCTGCCGGTACCTGTACGTGAACAAGTCAGATTACTTGCCCAAAGCACATCACCGGACCCGTCCACCTTGGCAGCAGCAACAATCCTCGGAACTCCCGCTAGCGTGTTCAGCTTTGCTGAGTTGAGCTTCTGATCGGTGACAGAGCTGTTTTTGTATTTCTGAGTGGTGAGTGAGTTGTCTTCAACCTCTGCTGTTCCGACCTTATCCTTCACCGCCAAATTTTTCAGACCAAGGTTTTGGCGAGCGCGGACCCGACTTGGGAGGTCACTCAGATTGTTCGTCTTGTGAAGGAAATCGCTTGTGTCTGGAGTTGCCAGCACCCATCCATCAACATCAGAATAGACCTTCAGTTTTTTATCTGACGATTTGAAGTACAGCGCCCCGTCTTCAAGCTCGTCACCTTCATTGTCAGTATCCGGATCATCATCGTGCGAGCCTAGATAGATCCTGTTGAAGCGCTTGAATGCCAGATCAGAAGCTTGCTCGACCGCAGCTTCAAGCTGGTTCAAAGCATCCTCAGCCGCACCTCTTGCTGTTTGCGCCTGATTGCGAGCTGCTATTGCAGCAGCTTTGGCCGCAAGAACCACCGCTTCAACATTTGCCGGATTGATAAGAACATAGCCCTCCTGCCCCTCAATGACTGTAAGCATCGCTGGAAAGCCTACCTGCAGATCATCAGGGTCAAGTTCATTGCCGAGGCCATTTCGAATTGGCTTCTCAACACCATCAACAGTGATAGTCACATCATCCGTGTTGTTTGCTGCCGGCACGAAGACAGCAAACTCAACAGCTGACAAGCTGACACCCAATCGGAGCTTGGCCATAATCGCATTTCCGGTGCCCCCAATGTTAGTTAGTCGCGTGATGCTGTCAGCAAGATCGCGCATATAGTTCCAGGTACCACCCAACCATTGATAGTAGCCGCTTAAGGCATGGTTGGAGTCAGCTCCGACTATGGCAGGCGTGTAGTCTGGCTTGTCTGTAACCGTATCCAGTTCAGCCTTAGTCTTCACAATCACCGCACCAAGCGTTGATGCAATTTCAACCTGCCCCAAATAGGCGATTATTTCTTCCTTTTTGGGTTTGTGCGGATCAGTGCTTTCAAGTCCGAGGGTCTCACGCGCACGCCAGACGAATTCCTTGGTAAGGAAGTTCATTGCCAACTCCATTTTGAGAGGAAATTAAACCGCAGCTATAAGAACAGTTGAGCTAGACCAATCGCTATTTTGCCCAAAGACAGAGCGTGTGCGCATGCGGAAGCGATATTCAACACCCGATGTGAGGCTGTCGGTTTCAATGGTCTCTTCGCCATCATTGGCCTGCGCATACTTGGCAGCACCACCGCTGGTCTTCACATATTCCAGCTCATAGGTGAGCGCCTCGGAGAGCCGTGTAAAACTTGCTTCCGCGATAGTACTTTGCCCCTGCTGCTGCATTTGAATTGAGAAGCTATCAACACTCGGGATTGCCTCAGATGCAATACGCTTGGGAGGATCACCTTTTTCGCCCTCATCTTCAGGCTCATAGGCAAACGGGTCTCGCGGAATAACCATCGCCTCGAACACATGCTGGAACGTATCCAGATCCAGAGTGGGAGTACCGTCTAACTCAAGATAAGCATCGATAAGATGTGGTGGATCACTGATCTTGATGAACCTTCTTAAAGGCACCTCTTGGGATGCGAAGTAGTCGCATTTCACACGCACACGAGGTGCATTCACCCGAATAGCTTTAAGCGCTTGCAAGCGCCGCATGTGATTATGGCGCTGCACGCAGTCATTATCGACAGTACGCGACCTGGGATCGTCTTCCTGAACATATGGATCGCCTTCAATTACTGCATCATCTTCAACATAGTGAAGCTCAGGATTGACCCAGAGACCACGCACAGCCTTGACGCTGGAGGCTGCATTGCGGTTTGGCAAGAACTCAATATCAACGATATCATCTGTTTTCAGGTGAATATCAGGCTCGACCCATTCCCCAGCATGAACGGCAACCTTTCCATCTGCATCGGTATATAGAAGCAGCTCGCCTGCCTCATCAAGCATCCGGCCAACCTGAGTTGGATCGTTGTTTTCGCGGCCACGGAATCCGCCATGATAACGCGGCTCCATATCACCTTTGATGTTCTCAACCTGCTGATCGCAAACGTCCGCAGCATAAGCCCAACTATCAAGATTGATCTGCGAGATCTTCAAAGCATTTCCATAAGGGGCGAGAAGATAGTCAAGCCGTATGAGAGCAAGGTTTTCGCTAAATCTGACCTGCCCATCTCTGGGATCGAAAATCTTCTTTCCGCGAATGGTAGAGGATAGTGTTGGGTAGCCATGCGGGTAAACCGTTCGATGACGCCGGGCACTCACGCTCTTACACATCATCAAAACACTGGCGATATTGTCGCCGCGATGATCCTCACTCCAGATATCATCGAACTTGTCCACCAGCTGCGAATAAGGAACACCGACCTGCGTCCCAACGCGCTCAATAAGCATCACCTTGGCATCACCACCAAGACGATAATATTTGGATGCATCCTCATCATTACTCAGCGACTTGGTGACATTGCCATCTGCATCAATCTCTACAGGATCATCACTCAGGAAGTGCGCGACAAAGCCATCAATCTCATGGGACGCATAGGCAATCACCATATAAGCCGTACCGCTGCGCTCTTCCAAAAACGTCATGTCGCCTGCAATACGCACAGTGCCATATTGATAGGACCGCGATGGCACATTTTGCTTTTGCACCACCTTGCCATCAGCTGCACTTGGAATAGGTGCAGCATTGTCTTTTCTCTGCTGACTGCCAAGCAGGGCATTCACACCCAGCCCAATACCAGCGGAAAGGCCAACTCCAATAATCCCAACACCAATCGAGGACACCGCAGCCCCCGCAAGGATCGCTTGCGTTGCAACAGAGGCCCCAACGAAGGCCGCGCCATTTGACAGAACAAACGCAACAGCAAATGCAGCAGTAGCAGGCATCAGACACTCCAGATTTTAAGAGCAGGCGCGTGAATAGCTTCAAAGCCCGAGTTCCAGTGAACTTGCCAGTGCTCACCATCCCAGATCGCACCCCACTGCCTGAGAGGGGAATGAAGGCTGCCGATCACGCCAATATCGCCAGTCTTTCTGGTTTGGACCTCATTCAGGCCCGCAATATCTGCACACCTGCCAACCAGCTCTAAAGCACCGCCAGCTTCAATAATCAGCTGTTTCATCTGCTTTTCTGTTGAGTAAGTGCCACGCAAATGAACGGCCCCATCAGGGTATCCATTGGCACTCACCCAATCAGCAAGAACGAGGCAACAGTCAGCCGTGCCCGGATCAAAAGACAAGCTTTGCCGATCTGCCAGCCAAGCCTCCAAAAGACTTATGATCGCGGCCATGGGATTGTCTGCTCACTCATCAAGGTAATGCGCTCACACGACAAGTCAGGCGGTAGATCTGGATTGACCTTGAGCGAATAAGCTCGTTGATCAGAATCCGATAGCACCGCGTTGCGCCGTGATTTACGAGCATGAAAAGCATTGCCCACGACCAAGGTCACATTATGCAGAATTTGAGGCTTGTCTCGATCATTCACCGCCCGCTTGCGGAACTTCAGGTCGATCACCTCGCCCGTGAACTTGACGATTGCTCCTGGAGGCAAAGGCTGGAAATATTGATCACAACTCTGGAGCAGGATTTGCACCTTTGAGCCGATGACATCACTCTCCTGCGTCTCCTCATAGGCCAGATCGGCAATTTGCTGATCGACACCGGACAGCCCCATGTCCATCGTGGTCGCCTCACCAGAAAACGCATATTGGATCGTTGTTAAGGCAGAGGCCGGAAGCACCCCGGCAGGTCGCCAGTGATTTCCATCCCTATCAACGTAAGGATGAGAGCCAAACCAGAAGCGAGCTGTTCCAGTCGGAAAATGCATCGCCACAAGGATCATGATGCTTCGAAAGGTCATGGAGCAGACGCCTCGTCCCAATAGTCAATAGCCTCGACAAAGTGAACGCTCTTTCTGGTAAAGCTTGAGCTACCGAAGTTCAGATCCAACTCACTGTCACTGGCAAGCTTCATGAGGCAGCTCGGCTCTGCCACATTCAGCAGTGCACCCGCAGGGATCTTTGCTCGTACAGCCGGGAAAATAGGTACCCGCACCACATTACCTTCAGCCTCAATAATCGGCCCAGTGTTATATAGCGCATGCAAATAACTGAAATAGATCCCGGACAGCCTCAACCCACTTTGCAGTCCGCGAAGCTTAAGCACTGTTGCCCCTAAATATGCCTCTTCTTCCAACTGCACAAAAGCAGGTTCACTCTCATAGGAAGTTCCATCGCTGAACTCCGTTCCATCGGCATGAGGCACATAGGACCGCGCCTGCTTTGCAAGTTTTTGTACCCGTGAAGTCACATGAGAAACAGAAACGATCACAAGTCCCACTTGCCCTTGCAAGGCGACCTCAATCCCGTTCCAAGCTTCTTCTTGGCGCAGATCGCGCCTGCGCAACACGATATTGGGGATGACAGCTCTCCAGAAACCCAAGTCCGTCCGTGTAACCAACTCACGCCCACCAAGTGTCATCCCACCAGTGTTGGTAGTTGGTCGTTTTCTGAAGGTTGTCTTTCCTTGGCTGGGAAGCAGAGAATGGGGCCAATGGATCACATTAGTCACGGAAGCCACCTCCCCGTTCCTGCTCATACATACTGAAGTCACCGACAGTATATTCACGGCTATTTTGGGTCGCCGCTTCAATGATCATAGGTGCCGCTTCCTTGACCACGTTTCCCGACACACTCTCAATCCGAGCTTCCAGATCAGGGGTAACTTCAAGGATCACGCGAGAAACCATCTCACCGCCCCCACCGCTAGATTGAGGGAGCTTGTGGAACGGAGTGATTGTTGCCGGACCTTCGATCAGCTCAGGAACACCGCCCTCACCCGCAATCCCCCATTTACCAGCCCCCAGGTTGCCCCCTTCTGAGAAAAAACCACCAAAGCTGGAGAGCAAGGTTGAAATGATCCCACCAATGTTGCCGCCACCGCCAACTGAGCTGGTCATGCTGGACACAGAAGACTGCAGCAGCATCTTGGCAATCCCCTTGCCTATATTCCCAAGCACATCAACAAACCGCTCACCTTCAAAGATGACATCTGTTAGTGAGTTGGTGATGGATTGATTGACGCTTGCCATCATGCGGCTATGCCGTGTCTGCTCTTCAATCTTGCCTGTTAACTGGGAGACTGATTTTGACCGTGCCTCGATCTCTTCGCGAAGCGTCAATCCGGTTTTCACAGAACGCTCATCGAGATCCAAACCTTGCTGCTTTGCCATATCAAGCAGCTTGTATTTTGTGGTGAGCGCTGCGACTTCCTCACGGGTACGACCAAGCATCTCAATCCGACGCTCAAGCACCGTGACCTCCTGATCACCCATCCCAAGAACATCCGGCCCCTTGTTGGCTGCTGGCCGTAAAGCCTCCTGAAGCCGAGCCTGTTCGCGAGCCGTGCGGATGTACTCTTCGCGCTCTTTGGCAAGCTGAGTTCCACCAGTTGGCCCAACATTTTGTGCAAGCGCATTTGTGTTCCGATCAAACTCCAGAGCAGCCAATGCACCAGCCCGAGACACCGGATCATCTTTGTATCTTAAACGCACCTGAGCATCTTCAAGCGAAGCCAGACCATTGAGCTTCATGGCCTCCATCGCATCCGCTGCACGGCTGATTTCATTGGCCATTGTGGTGGCATCAGCTGATAGACCTTTAAGCTCCACCCCATCAGTCGCCGTTTTCAAACGCTTGGTTGTGCTGACCGACTGGCGAGCAATGCTTTCCACCCGCGCCAGTTCCTTGCCTACCTCTGCCAGCTTCTCATCAGGAAGCTTAGTCAGAATCTCACGCATTTTTGCAAGCGCTTCAGAGACGCGCTCCATATTCCCGCTTGCTCTTGCATCTTCAAGAGCAGCCATTTCAGCAGCCCAGATTTTCACGAGATCTGAGGAAGCTTCCAACTCTTGGTTGAGATCTTTAAGTGTGTTCTCGACACCTTCAAGCCCGATAGCATCAATTGATCGGGACTGACTGAGAGGATCACTCAGCTGCGCAATGCGATGTTGAATAGCCTGATACTTCTTAAGCTTGAGATCCAGCTCAGCAAACGCATTGTTACCACCCAGAAAATCATCAAAGAAAGTGTCCAGAGCCGTATCAGTTTTGTCTGTGCAGCCTTGGAATCCAGCTCAGCTAACGCAGCCACCAGATTGAGCACAGCGCTTGTAACCTCGCCGTACTTGTCTCTGATGTTCTCCAATCCATTCTTTGAGTAGTCAGCAATGGAGCTGTTAGCTCTTGAGATCGCACTCTCAGCTTCATTGAACGCCTTGGTGAAGGCATCAACTTTCT
>NZ_LMCK01000085.1:0-434 GCF_001623165.1 Pseudovibrio sp. WM33 | reverse complement strand
ACAGCAACGATAACGCCCTTTATGCCCAAAGTGGCATTGATCGCCTTTATGGTGGCGAAGGAAATGACACGCTCAATGCTTATGGTTCAGGGGCGGACTATCTTGATGGTGGTGAAGGGACCGATGCGGTAAGATACCGCTGGTCGCACGCAGCAGTTACCGTCAATCTCTCCGACCAGTCTCAGAATGCAGGTGATGCGGCAGGCGATGAATACTTCTCCATAGAAAACATCAAAGGTACAGATGCTTATAGTGATACCCTCACAGGTGACGCTGGTAACAATGAGCTCTGGGGTTTTGGAGGAGATGATCAGCTCAACGGCGGTGAAGGAAATGATTATCTGTTTGGCGGGGCCGGCGCAGATCGCCTTGATGGTGGTTCTGGTTCTGACATTGCCTTCTATCGTGAATCAGATGCAGGAGTAACGATCAAC
>NZ_LMCK01000084.1:0-139468 GCF_001623165.1 Pseudovibrio sp. WM33 | reverse complement strand
GCCGAGAGCCGAGAGCCGAGAGCCGAGAGCCGAGAGCCGAAAAAACAAAACCACACGCCAAGCACAACAACAAAAGACAACCTGCAGCAGCCTGCAAACACATCAAAGCCCATTTGCGACGCTTTGCGCTCTTTTGCGTTCAAGTCACCAATCTTACGTTGCTATGTCAAACAGGAGGACCAAACAGTAGGAAAAGGCCAGAACTGACCTTGCATCAGGTCAGTCTCAAGAAGCAACCAAGATCAAGGCTCCGCTGCAGACTTACTCCCCATCTGCCAACATTTATTCCCGCACCCAAAAAACATATCCCCCCGTCCGAACAACAGCTCCGGCATCGGCATCGGCCAAATCCCAGAACCAACATCCTAAATCAAGTCAGCAGAAAAACAGCTTCTCATCAAACTCAACGTGCGCCAGCACAAGAAACGCTCGCTTCTGCTCAGCTCATCCAGACCCAGAAGCACGTTCGCGCCACTTTCGGAACTTCATCGTAAACACCCCTGCCCCAAAATACAGCAAGCACAAACAGCAGCAGCACCCAAACCAAACGGCCAAACTCAAAACACCTCAAGCCTTCAAATCAAGCCAACACCAAATATCAGCCTAATCCCGGCAACCAAATCACAACTAACAAACTCTCAAGGAGAACATTACAGGAATAGACCGCGATCAAATCAGGCCTCAATATCCAAACCAACGCCAGATACCCGGCTATCGGTAAAACCCGAGTTCTTTGATAATTAAACAATGAACATCCCTAGCACCCCCGCACTGCAACCAACATTGTAAAACCAATGCAAGGCAGCGGGCTCTTACCCAAGCAGGTGGGAAAGACAGCACGCTGTCTTGAGAAACAGCGCTCCATCAAGCGAGTGTCCCCGGCCCGATCTTGGGAGAGGTTTCCCAAAACCGCAGGTCATAAGCTTGTCTCATGTCGACCACGACAAACTGTAGAATTCGTATCAATGTACAGAAAGCCAGTCTCTAGCTGCGCGTTGCGCCTCAGCAATCTCCATATTGGACATTTCCTGAGATACCTCACGTCTATACCGCACTGCCTGTGTACTGCCTCGCATAGCAGCAAGGTTAAACCACTTATGTGCTTCGATCAGATCGCAAGCGCCGGCCTTTCCCGATGCCGCATCCAGACCACGCCGTAACAGAGACTCTACTTCGCATATGTTTTGCTTCACATGCCGATGAATTACGCCATCAAACTGCAACACAGTCATTAAATCTCTCTCCTAAAACACAGTGAACTCGTGTGGATTTGCTCGTAATTTTTCATGAGTTAAGAGGAAGCCAACGCCTCCCCGAAATCTATTTGACGTCGCGGACTATTAGATTTTGACACTCTAAAAAGGCGGTTAAAAACCATGATTGAAACGAAAAAAGCAGCTTTAAAATCAAAAATTACGCAGTTCTGACACGCTGTAAACCAAGGGATATCGCACTGATTGAATTGATGGGTTGTGCGAATCGAAATCAAAGAGAGCTTGTCTAGTCCTCTGATTGATTGCCTTGCACATTCCAAACTTTACGATAAGGTAAAGCCATTATTAGCAAGCTTCAGTGTTTTGGGAGGAACCATGAAAGCACCCTTTTTGAAGTCATCTCTGGCAGCGATACTTTCAATTGGCATGGCAACATCAGCGCTTGCGGCTGATGCAACCGGCACCTGGCTGCGGGCAAACGGAACCGCTAAGATTAAAATCTCCAAGTGCGGGGGCAATCTGTGCGGCAACATTGTTTGGTTAAAAAAACCACGTAAGGATACAGAGAACCCGGATCCAAAGCTGCGTGACCGCTCCTTAATTGGCTCAAGAACTATTCTTGGCATGAAGCCTAGCGGAACAAACAGTTGGAATGGCAAGGTCTACAACGCAGAAGATGGCAAAACATACTCCGGCAAAATGGAGCTGGTCTCCAGCAACAAGTTGAAACTTGAAGGCTGCGTGCTGATCTTCTGTAAAGGCGACACCTGGACCCGTACAAAGTAAATTTACCTTAAGCCAAGAGGTAACAAGCCCAAGCTGGCCTGTTGTGATAGCTAGTCACCTGCTCCTGAGATTGAGCAGGTGACCAAGCAAGCAGGTTGGAATGATCCGTTCTGGTTTCATCTTTGGCTTTATTTTTCTCTCAACTTCATTGGTAACAGTAGCCAAGGCCTCTGACCTGCAAGGTTTGTGGCAAACAACTAAAGGTGCAATTATCAGCATCTCACAATGTGGTTCGACCATGTGTGGGCAGCTTCAGTCCTTCAAACCACCCGACGGGAAACGTCAGCAAGATATTCTGGACCTCCGAAATCACGATACAACCAAACAGGAGCGCAAAGTCCTTGGATTAAAGGTACTCTGGAATATAAAGGCAGCTGGAGAAAATAAATGGCACGCAGAAGGCTATGATCCTCGGCGTGGATACGAAATTGCAATCAATATTCACCTGTTGCCCAGTGGCCTTCTAAAAATGACAGGTTGCAAAAAGATCGTCCTGAATTTTTGTGAAAATGTGATCTGGCAACGCCCTAAACTCAAATAATAAAATCAATCTTGCAGCTTGCCCCCTTGCTGTAAAATATCTTAAAGAGCTGCCTATAGGACAACCCCAACAAATTGAAACATATCTCGTTGCATTCTTTTCTGGATCATTTTCAGCTTTATGCTATCGACGACAGCTCAGGCACTCTGGATACTCGCTTCGAAGGCTAAATTGAACTCGAAGACGCTCAGGAAGACGCACAACAATTACTGCAATTTGCTAAGGTTGAAGTGCTAAGGATGAGTCTGTGGTTTTATGATCAGCAACAAAAATCCCGACGACTTAATTCCGCCTCACAGGTTGGAAGAGGTGTTCAAAATAGCTTTCCAGCTTCTTTTGGAAAAAGGTCGGCAAGCTGCAAGCATCAATACAGTCGCTGAAGCAGCAAAGATTGCTCCTGACTTATTGCGCCAAAGATTTGAGGGAGAACGGGATCTCATCGCCCCGGATATGCGATGGTACTTCATGCGATTTAGCCAGCAAGTTAGCTCAAGCTCCGCAATGTACGCTGATATTTATTCCTGCATGTACCTGATGCTGACTGATTTTGCAGAGCTATGCGAGGAACAGAACCGTACCGAAGGTAGCCTCTACTGGTCCACCATTGGCGAGATTGGGCGGCTTGACCCGGAGCTGGGTCAAGAGTACCTCGCATTGCGTCTCCAATGGGCAGCTGAGATCCGGTGGCGCTTGGTAAAGTTTGAAAATGATCTGCAAGCACCAGAGGACATAGACCATCTGGTGGATTATTTTATGATGGCTTTTGAAGGGATCATCCAGATGGTCAAATTCGAAACTCCACTGGGTCAGATTTTCCCTGCAATCGACATCACCATGGAAGCTCTTTCAACTCGTATGAAAAAGAGCCCAAACTTGCCCGGATTTGAGTAATCCGACAAGAGGGCTCTCATGTGTCAAAGGATAATCAATCAACTTTCCCTGGGTTCCAAATCCTAAAGTGCAGAAACCCGAAAATCAGACTCAGTTACCAGAAGCAATCGTACCTTTGCCTTGAAGGTGACCAATAAAGGTCTCTTTGATCTGTGGGGCATCCCATTCAAGAGATCCCGGAATTCCACCAAGCACATCCCCGTTTTCATCGATAAAGAGCGTGTAAGGCATCGCCGCAACCTGAAATGCGGTTCCAATCGCTTGCATATCAACGGCTTGATAGCTGGTGAAGCGCTCCAGTTCCAAACGATCTTGAAGGAAACTCTGGATACGGCCATAAGGAACATCTTCCAATGCTACGACAACAAATTGACCATCCAGACCTTGCGCCTTTAACTCATCTTCAAACCGTTCCATTGCTGGCAGTTCAACACGGCAGTTCGGGCACCATGTTGCCCAGAAATGCAAAATAGCAGGTCCTTTGGTGAAAGCATCGCGCAGTGTTTTAGTACCCGCCTCGTCTTTCACTTCAAGACTGTACTTAGGGTCTTCAAAAGAAGCGGCTGAGACAGGCGAGGCAAACGCCCAAACAGCCAGAATAAGAGAGGTCAGGAAAAATTTATGAGCCCGCATAGTTCCAAGGTCCATTCGCAAGTGATTTCAATTTATCATTCTGCGTGAGCCTAGGTTTGAGAGACCTCCGGTTCAAATCAACTTAAAGTGCCGGTGACGTGAAGAATAAATAGCCTAAAAAGGGATCGAAGGCGGAAGTCTCCTCTGCAGATACCCTCAAGGCATATACGTCGAACAGCTCTGGAAGAGACTGCTATGTCACTAGGCTATGATCCACGTTGATTAAACAGCACTGATTGTGCCTGCTTGTCCTCTGCAATGTTTGAGGTTTCAGCTTCTGTGTCACCCACATTTAACCCTCTGACAACTGCAGAGCGAGCCAACAAACGTTCGCGCCAAGCCTTTACATGCGGAAACTCTTCCAAATCCATTCCCTGCCGTTCCCAGCGATGAGACCAACCAAATATTGCCATATCTGCGATCGTATATTCCCCGGCTGCAACATAAGCCCGATCAGCAAGCCGTTTATTAAGCACACCATACAGCCGATGTGTCTCGTTGAAATAACGGGTCATCGCATACTCAATTTTTTCGGGTGCATAGACGCGGAAATGATGGTTCTGCCCAAGCATGGGACCAAACCCACCCATTTGCCACATCAACCATTCTTCCGTTTCAACACGAGTACGTTCTTCTGATGGATAAAACCGCTCAAACTTCCGCCCCAGATATTGCATGATAGCACCTGACTCAAAAATCGAAATCGGCTCACCGCCCGGCCCTTCAGGATCAACAATCGCAGGCATACGATTGTTTGGCGCTATTTTGAGAAAATCTGGCTCAAACTGCTCACCACGCCCAATGTTCACCAGCTTCAAGTCGTAGGGAACATCAAGTTCCTCAAGCATGATGGAAATCTTCCAACCATTCGGTGTTGGCCAATAATAAAGCTCAATGGGTTTGGTCTGCGATACAGCCATTTGGTCACCTGTAAGAAAACACTTGAAATGAGAGAATAAAGGAAAGTTTCATCCCCCCGGTTCGGGGATGCAAGTATTTCCAAAATCCTGCAGCGAGAAACGTCCGGGTTTCATGCCAGTTAACACTTAGAAAATAAGCTTGAAGCCTTCATGCGTCGGCACAAATCCGTTGCTGGTATAAAAGCGATGGGCGCCACTGCGTTCTTTGTTTGAGGTCAACGGCACCATACAGCAGCCTTTATCACGTGCCAACTTGACCGCGTGGGCAAGCATTTCCTGCCCAATTCCCTGGCCGCGCATATCAGCACGAGTGTGCATACTCTCAATTTGACCACGCGGTTTGCCGTTGAAGGCAAGACCCTTCACGTAATTCAGCTGAAAAGTTGCGACCGCCTCGCCCGTATCTGTCTCACCCACATAAATATCGGTATTAGGGCATTGCTGGATCGCGTGAAACGCTGGCTTATATGTGTCGGTCTCCCCGTTTTCCAGATGAACACGCTGGGAAGAAGCTCCTCCGTTCATCCTCTGCACTACAGCCTCAATGTCTTCGTCTTTGGCAACACATCTCTTCAGCATCAAAACACCCAATATGAGTTAGCGGCAAATTTCAGAATCGCGATCAATCTTCGCGACGCCGAATGTTGTTTTACGGAAGTTATCCTTCTTCCACAAATGAGGCCAACTCACATCTATCTGATTTGAACGTAAAGTATCTTCGCGAACAGGTGCTTTGCCGGGTCCAAAACCACCGCTGGTAAACGCTGCCTGCAGACCGCGTTGCGCGCCGTTATCTCCCATGTCCCAGACAACAAAGCAGTTTTGCCGTTGCTGAGTGCTGGGTTGGAAGCTTTGGATGATGTGTCGGGCATTGGGCAGAGTAACCCGCAGATTTCCGCCAGTGTATTCATCCAGTGAAACGATCGTCGCTTGTTCTGCCTCAGGGAACTGAGCCTTGAGCTGCTTGCCCAGGTCCTCATAGGGCTTCATATGCCGGCAGTAACCACCGCACATCCTTTTGTCCGGGGCAAGAAAGCCGGAGATGCGGATGCCCAGCACCACAAGAACCAGCAGGGCCAGCGCGCTGCTGTAGATCTTAACCGATCTCGGTGAATAGCGCCGCTGGGAAATGAGAGTGAACATCACGATAGGCAGCAAGAGTAGCACCGGATGCATATGCCGTTCCTTGATGTATTGTGCCCCGCTGACCAACACGCCCACAAACGCCAGCACCAGAGAAACAACCAGTGCTCGTTGGAGCAGCCTGCCAACCTGCGGCACGTCAGGATCTGGAACCTCCGCTTTTTCGCCGCGAAACAGAGCGGAGAAAAACAGCAGCAACACCAGCGGCAAGAACGGCACGGAGAACCCGAGCACACTCACCAGCAACCGCAACTCACCCGTCACAACGCGGGCAAGTCCGCCCCCCTGCTCTCCCTCGCGCATCACAGTCAACGCAGAACCGACAAGGGCCTGTTCGCCAGTCATAACCCAGTAAAGATAGGGCGAGTACACCGCAGCCGCGATCACAGCGGCAACGACCAACATTGGAAGCCGCACTTGCCTGCGCCAATGTCCATCGCTGAGCGCAGCCAGAAAAATAGCAGCGGGCACCAGCACGTAGGAATGTTTGGAAAGCATCCCGAACCCAACTGCGAGCCCCAAACACACTGCCGCGGTCACCGTTTTCTCCCTCAAAAGCCAGAGGAAGCAATAAACCGTTGCTGCAGACGCCGCCATCAGCACAGCAGTATGTGTCACGCCCTCATGCAGGTTAAAGCCAATCTGGTAGAGCGCCACGTAAGAAAACACGGCAAGCGCAGCCAGTTTTGCATTGGCAATCGCCTGCCGGGCAACAGCGTAAAGGAACAGCGCAAAACACAACACCAGTGCGTACTTGAGAACCAGAAAGCTCCATATCGTCGGCCCGAAGATCTTCTGAACCCCATAAAGCATCCACTCATAAAGCGGAGGCTGCCGCACCTGGTAACCAAGCTTCAGCTCTTGCACAAACACGTTCTCAAACATGTCATCCGTGCTGAGTGTGGGAGAGAAATAACCGCGCAAAACCAGATGCAGAAGCAAGTATCCTGCAATCAGAACAAAGACGCCTGCGGGACGCCACCAAAATCGGGTTGAAACTGTCTCTTCCGGCATCACTGCATCCCCATCAGAGGCTTGGACCGAAAGCTTAAGTCGAAGAGACACCGGCAGATATAAGAAGGGCCACATCCCAGCAGTTCAGCTGGTGGATGTGGCCCTCAAAGCACAAATTCGGCAGTTATACCCTAAGATCTGCGGAGTATTTTTCCACATGAGCGAGCAGTTGCGCGGCTCCCTCCTGATCAGAAGAAAGCACAAAACCCAATCGTTCCGCGGCCCGGCTGCCCACATTGTAAGAGCTTGCCCAGATGATGAACGGCGCAAGCAACATCGGCAGAGCAACCGGCATCACCCAAAGCCAGAGCGAAGCTTCGCCAATCCAGCTCAGCCCCATGGCCAAAGCACCAATCACACTCACCCACCAGACAGATTTGAGGCAGTCCAGCAAAGGCAAGCGACCCGCATCGCGGTGCGCATTGGTCCAGCCACTGTCTCGGCCCATTAAAACCTCAAAAACGGAGCGGCATTGGAATACCATCAGAACCGGCGCGAACACTGCAGAACTGATCAACTCCACAACCCCACCCAGTATGCCTTTGCGGGAGGTGTTCTCTACGCCTAGAAATACTTCTTTCAAAACAACGAGTGTTTTCGGCAGCACCAGCAAGGCAACCACACCAAAGAGCAAAGCTGCCCCCTCATAAGCCGCACTCATAGGAATGTGACCAAGAACCGGAAGGTGGTTCTGGAAGGTGTAAGCCTGCAGCACAGGAAGATCCAAAGGCGCAAACAAACTTGCCAGAAGAAATGCAGCCCAAACCGGAGAGCTCAGATAAGACATTATGCCAAGTATCAGAGAGAACCGCCCCCAAGGCTTCAGAGCACGAGCCCCAACCACACGGGAATGCTGCAAGTTGCCCTGACACCAACGTCGGTCACGCGCGGCATACCCTAAAATATTCTCAGGCGCAGCCTCATAAGACCCGGTGATCCGTGGGTCACACTCAACCTGCCAGCCAGCACGCGCCAACAGCACAGATTCAACACTGTCATGGCTCAAAATGTGCCCGCCAAATGCTGCGGTGTCATCCAGTTCCGGCAAGCCACAGCTGGAGGCAAATGCACGTGTACGAATAATCGCATTGTGCCCCCAAAATGGCCCGCATTCACCCTGCATCGCTGCAAGGCCAAAAGCAAAGGACCGGCCAAACATGCCAGAAGCAAACATGATACTGCGGCCAAAATAGCTTTTCAGACCAACAAGCATCGGCACGGTTTGCAACAGCCCAAGGTTGGGCTCAGCTTCCATGCGTCCAACCATGTGCACCAGAGTATCGGCACGCATTAGACTGTCAGCATCCAGCACCACCATATAACGATAGGCACCACCACATCGCTGCACAAACTCGGCAACATTGCCTGCTTTGCGGCCATGGTTGTCGGTCCGGCGACGATAAAAGATCTTCTGTTCCGGATAGCGGGCAACCAACTGGCGCACCACTTGCTCTTCCACTGCCGCAATCTCTTCATCACGGCTGTCAGAAAGCACATGCCAGTGAAACAAGTGTATTGCATTGTTGGCACGCAGATCATCCATCATTGCAGCAAGACGAGCCGCAACGACCAGCGCATCTTCGTGGTAGATCGGCATGAGGATTGCGGTGCCAGCAGCAGGCAAAGATCGCGGATCAGCCTTAAGAGGTTGAACAGAGCGACCATAAAGCAAACCCAGCAGAACGGTCGCTCCACCCCAGGAAAGCCAGAGGGTGCTGACAAACAGCAGCACAATCCGAACAACCTCATAGATATTAAGATAGTCAGCACTCAAAGCTGCATAAAACAGCCCTGTAAAGCTGAGGGACAACGCCAGACAGAAAACAAAAGCCGCAGCCCGGCGGTGCCCTACCCCGTCGCGAAACGGCTTATCCATGGATTACCGCTCCGAAAAGGTAGAGATGGCTTTTTGCAAGCGCGTCCGTTTGGAAGGAAGCGCAGAGTAGCTGCGCCCAAACCGCATGCGACGCCAGATAAGAACAAGCCAGCTATCATCTGCAGAAAGATCCTGCACTGGCATGGCAAGCGGTGCAACTGGACCGCTGCTCAAGTCAACATTTGTCGAAAATAGATTAGATGTCATAGGCCTCATGAGCTCCACCCCCACTGGTAAAGCCATTCTTCGGAAACTGCTTTTTCGCCATCAGTCAGCTGAAGGCGCAACTCAACCGGGACTTCAATGTCATCGCGGGAAACATCCAGAAACACACGATAAACACCCAGCTCTTCAATGTAGCGAACGTCAGCAAAGTTTACTGTGCCGTTTAAAGCAGCGTTTTCAATAAATGGTTTTGCGCGTACAAGCTGCTCCCCATCCAATCCGCTCTCAGCAAACAACTCAGCATCAAAGTCCACCACAAACTTACGGGTCAGCGAGCTCTCTTCAGAAGCCGAATGCCCGGCTTTGCCAGAACGGGTCTGGACCACAGGCATCAGCATCTGCTCAGTACGACCAACTTCATCACCCCAATACATCTTGTAGTGGAATGAGAGTTCATCACCCGCTTTCACCGCTTCATTCGGAGACCAAAAGGCAACAACATTGTCGTTGATTTCCTGATCTGTTGGAATTTCTGCAAGCATGACAGCTCCAGACCCCCAATCACCAAGAGGCTCAATCCAAAGGCTTGGACGCTTGTCATAGCGAGCTTCAAGGTCCTGATAATTCTCAAGATCTTTGTCACGCTGCATCAGGCCAAATCCAGCTGGGCTTCTGGCACCAATAAAGGAAAGCTGCAGATTATCCGGGTTGGAAAGTGGCCGCCACGCGGTCTTGCCATTGGCAAAGCGCAGCTTCAGCCCATCACTGTCATGCACTTCTGGTCTGAAATCATCAAACCCGACACGGTCATTCTCACCGTAAAGATACATGGAAGTCAGTGGTGCAATGCCAAGCCGCTCCACATCATTGCGGAAAAACAGATGTGCAGTCACATCAACTTCTGTTTGTTGGCCTGGCTTAAAGACAAACTGATAGGCTCCGGTCACACTCGGGCTATCAAGTTCAGCCCAAACCGTCACCTTGTCAGAGCCATCTACTGGCTTGCCAAGATAAAACGCAGTGAAGTTTGGAAACTCCTCCGGCTTACCGCTGGCTGTATCAATGGCAAGCGCACGTGCGGACAAGCCATAAACATTGCCCGCGCCCAAAGCACGGAAGTAGCTGGCGCCCAGGAACGCCACAAGCTCATCCATCCGTCCTTCCACATTGAGTGGATTTAGCAAGCGGAATCCGGCAACACCGGGAAAAGAAACATCGCTCAGCGATGCGGTCAGCTCCGCATCCTGATAGTCAAAGTCAGCAGCTTCAAACACGAATGGTTGAGCAGCGCCCTCGCTTACCTCGTGAATTTTCAGAGGATTTTTAAACAACCAGCCCGGATGGAACGCATGAACCCGAAAGTTCTCAGTGTCCTTCCACTTGCTGCGGTCACGTTTATAGCCAATTTTCCGATAGCCATCGTACTTCAAGGCCGCCAGCGCTTCCGGCAATTCGCTGGTTGGTTCAAGATAGGTGTCTTGCGCCTGTGCCTTCATCTTTGCCACGAGTGCGCCAAAGGTGAATGGCACCTGAGATTGAGAGCTTTCGCTTGCAGCAGCCACTGAAGAAGAAGCAAAAGCCCCAAGTCCAACACTGGAGCAAATGACGCCTAATACAGCGATATTGGAAAGAAAACTACTTCGTTGATTAAGCAACGAGACGCCCCCAAGGTTTCAAATACAACAAAGTGCAGTGTTCGCATACACTGCGCAACTATAAGTTCTAGCAGAGCTTAGACCCCAGACCAGACAAGTCTCCATAACGCCCGATCACCTGAAGTTTATCGTAGTGTAATAAGGCGGAGATATGGTCGTGGCTAGGCAGAGCGATGATGATTCACAGCGAAAATTAACCCTGTGAAACATCTCTAAGTCATTAGAATTACTGAGATATTAGGGGTAACTCATTCAAGAGACACGTTTTCACCACGCTCTAACCCCAAACCCACCAAAAGCAATCGCCTCTGTTCGTCAACTTCTTTACACGCACCCGCAGAACCAATCTGAACCCAGCTGGGGACGCGCACTCAAAATGAGATGATATCCAGTCAACTTTTCTTGGAGTCTGCGCCTCTCCCTAGTCCCTTTGAAGGGATCAAGCAACAGAACATTTCCAATTCTTATCGGTTTCCCTGATTAGTTTTTAAACCCCGCGGGCATACCCTCCCTCATCTATAAAAGGACGCCCTATGGAAATTGGCATTGGCCTGATCGGTGCAGGGTATATGGGAAAACTGCACGCCGTCGCACTCAACGCGGCAGCCGCAGTGTTCAACACCAAACTCCGTGCCCGACTTGAGATGATCTGCACCACCACAGAAACCGGTGCTCAGGAGAAAGCCGAGCAGTTTGGCTTTGCCAGATCCACCAGTGACTGGAGCATATTGGTCAACGACCCGCGAGTTGAAGCTATAGTCATTGCCAGCCCACAAACCACCCATCGAAAGATCGCCCTGGAAGCTTTCAAACTGGGAAAGCCCGTGCTCTGTGAAAAACCATTGGGCGCGAGCCTTGCAGACGCAACCGCGATGGCACAGGCAGCGCAAACCTCGGGGCAAGTCAATCTGGTGGGTTTCAACTACATCCGCACACCCGCAACACAACTGGCCCATCAGCTCATCAAAGAAGGTGTAATCGGAGACATCACTTTCTTTCGCGGAGAACATACCGAAGATTTTTTCGCAAATCCCAGTGCCCCTGCCACATGGCGCGCCAGCGGAGACTCCAACGGCACTATGGGAGACCTCGCCCCTCACATGATCAACTGCGCCCATGTTCTGGTTGGCTCAATCAGGAAAGTCAGTGCACAGATTAAGACCGTTTTCAAAACACGCCCGTCAGAATGCGCGCCAAACATCGTCGAGCAAGTCACCAATGATGATGTGGCTCAGTTTATGTGCACTTTTGAAAGCGGAGCAACAGGTCACCTCCTCTTCAGCCGTATCGCACTGGGCAAGAAGATGGGCATTATCTATGAGATCACCGGCACCAAAGGTGCACTGCGGTTTGATCAGGAAGACCAAAACGCCCTCTGGCTTTACAAAATAGAGGATGAACCAGAGCAATCCGGTTTCAGAAAGATCCTCACCAATCCTCACCATCCGGATTATGCAGCCTTCTGCCTCGGCCCCGGTCACGGCACCGGCTATCAGGATCAGCTGATCATCGAGGCTCGTGATTTTCTGGAGGCTATCGCAACTGGAGCCACAAATTGGCCAACCTTCAAAGATGGTCTCGAAGTCGCAAAAGTCGTCGATGCCGCTCGCCGCTCTCACAAATCAGGAGGGTGTGTTGAGGTGACCTAAAGCAGTTCGCATTTAAGTTGAAACACCTGAACTGCTTTAGTCTTTGTTTTTGCGTATCTTTATCCGAAAACCAGTTTCCACTTTTCGGAGATACGCTGTAGCCTCACCAAGAAAAAAGGCCCACCAAACTGGCGGGCCTTCGAATTCTATAAAGCTGTATGAACGACTTACTCGAGGCCGATCTTCGCTTTCAGCATGTCAGACACAGCCTGTGGGTTTGCTTTACCCTTGGAGGCTTTCATCACCTGACCAACGAACCAGCCAAGCATGCCCGGCTTTTCTTTCGCCTGCTCTGCTTTGTCAGTGTTGTTTGCAAGGATCTCGTCCACGATGCCTTCAATCGCACCAAGGTCAGTCACCTGCTTCATGCCACGATCTTCTACGATCTGCGCTGGATCACCACCCTCAGTCCAGACGATCTCGAAGAGGTCTTTCGCGATCTTACCAGAAATGGTGCCTGCTTTGATCAGGTCAATGATCTTTCCCAGCTGCTCAGAAGAGATCGGGCTGGAGGTCACATCCAGACCTTCTTTATTCAAGCGGCCAAAGGTGTCGTTGATCACCCAGTTCGCAGCCAGCTTCGCATCACGGCCCTTCGCAACTTCCTCAAAGAAGTCACAGGAGACACGCTCAGCAACTAAAATGTCAGCGTCATATGGGGTCAGACCGAAGTCTTTAATGTAACGCGCCTTCTTCTCATCCGGCAGTTCCGGAAGGTCCGCAGCCATCTCATCAACCAGCGCCTGAGTGAACTCAAGCGGCAGCAGATCCGGGTCCGGGAAGTAACGGTAATCATGCGCTTCTTCTTTAGAACGCATGGAACGGGTCTCACCCTTCACGCTATCAAACAGGCGTGTTTCCTGATCGATCTCGCCGCCATCTTCCAAGATGCCGATCTGACGACGCGCTTCATATTCAATCGCCTGACCAACAAAACGGATGGAGTTCACGTTCTTGATCTCACAACGCGTACCAAACTCACCACCCGGCTTGCGAACAGAAACGTTCACATCAGCACGCATGGAACCCTGGTCCATGTTGCCGTCACAGGTGCCCAGGTAGCGCAAAATGGTGCGCAGCTTGGTCAGGTAGGCTTTGGCTTCATCAGCACAGCGAATGTCTGGCTTGGAAACGATTTCCATCAGCGCCACGCCGGAACGGTTCAGGTCAACAAATGACATGGTCGGGTGCTGGTCATGCAGGGATTTACCCGCGTCCTGCTCCAGATGCAGACGCTCAACGCCCACTTCAACCTGCTCGCCGCTCTTCATATCAAGGTGAATGATACCTTCACCAACGATCGGCTGTTTAAACTGGGAGATCTGATAGCCCTGCGGCAGATCAGGGTAGAAGTAGTTTTTGCGGTCAAAAACGGACTTCAGGTTGATCTCGGCCTTCAGACCCAAACCGGTCTTAATAGCCTGACGAACACATTCTTCGTTGATCACTGGCAGCATGCCCGGCATCGCCGCATCAACCAAGCTCACATTATTATTCGGATCGCTGCCAAAGCTGGTAGAAGCGCCCGAGAAAAGCTTGGCTTCAGAGGTCACCTGAGCGTGAACCTCCATGCCGATTACGATTTCCCAGTCGCCAGTTGCGCCCTTGATGAATTTCTTCGGATCCGGAGTGCGCGTATCGACAAGCAGCGTCATGCGATCAATATCCTGTGTTCGTATAAGTCTTCACGGAAGTCCGGCCACGCGATGCACAGCCACGAAGACCACCTAATTTCTCAATGGTGTTGGGTAGGCCATCAACCCCGCAATGGCAAGTGAATCTTAGGGGGTTTTTGAACCAGAGTGCCTAAATTTCGGGGAGAAGCTTGTAGAAAGTCGCGCAGAAGCATCTGGAGCTTGACCCACGCTGAACAACAATCCCTCAGCACTCACTTTGCGCGGCGACGACTTGCCCCGATTTTCATAGCAATAGCACTTACAATCAGCCCCGTCGCGAAGCGGAACGGGAACAACGCCAGCGGCCCCACTTCAGGGTTCCACGGCAAAGGTATCCCGACAAGCTTGATAAGCCCCTCAAGAAACAAGCTGAGCGCAGCTGCAGCAAATCCTGCAATGAAGATCTTCCCCCGCTGATTGGCGTAGTAGCCCATATAGGCGGCGATCAATATGGCAAACGGATTCAAAAGTCCCGGCCACAGCAGGATTACAGAGATATCGTCGGTCATTAAAGTCTCATTCAGATCAATTAGGAAAGCACCTGCACAGCGCTACGTAGTTCCCCTAGCACATTATTGGAGTGACTGCGAAACAGACTTGGAGCACATCCCCGAAAAGTACGTTGCAGAGAATAATAGGGAGAGACGTCCATCACTTCCAGCAAATCTGCAACACCTGCTTGTTTTCGCAGTCCAGCAAGAAATGACACGCTTGCGACACTCAGATGGGTTGCCTATAAGGCAGCCATCAATCAATGGAGTTTTGATGCGAGCTCGACAAGAGTCCCGGTAAAGCCCTGTCGAAGATAGACAGGGCATGCACAATCCAAACAATCTCACTGACCGCATGAGCGGGCAGACGAGACAAGTGCATCTTTAAAACTCAAAGACATCCATGGATTTTTCGAAAGCTGAACAGCGCATTTTGCATGTGCTGGCACAAGGCGGCTGCATTGAATTGCGCCGTGACGATGATGGCACTCTGGAAGAAATGAACTGCGTCACCCGAGACGGCTGGTATTATGCCGGTCTTTCCGAGCACATCTTCAGAAAACTGAAGTACAGACGCCTGATCTCCTCAAAAGGAGGCCGCCCCTATCGCATTACCAAACTGGGCCTGACCCGCGTCCGCAGCCAGCTCGACAATCGCTGACCAACACCACCCTGCAGCACCATGCTGCGGGGTGGTTTTCAATCAAGCAAAGCTTGGGTGTCATCTACCCAAAATCTGCTTCAAAACCGCTGCTACAATAGCCTCAGGGCAATCTTCCTGAACCAAATGACCAGCTTGAGGAACTGGAATACAATCTTCCCCGGAAATCAGACCGGCCAAAACCTCCCCCTTCTCATAGGGGATCCACTCATCACACGCCCCCCAAAGTACAGAGACCGGGCAATCCAGAGCCCCATAAAATCCCTGAACTTCATCAGTGTATTTCTGATCCATCTGCGCAATCTGACGATAAAATGCTGGTTGCCCAACGGGTCCAATCCACGGAGCGGCATAAATCTCCAAAGCCTCCTCGGAAAGCTCGTGATGAGCAGCCGTCTGCAAATAAGCCCGTAATATCGCTTTATGCATATACTCCGGCATCCCGGCAAAGGCCTCGGAATGTTGGCGCACGTGCTGGACCAACGATGATCCCCATGGAGCCAAAGCAACCGCATCAAATATCGTCAAAGAACCGTAACGCAGACCATTCAGATAATAGGCCCGCAGAGCTGTCGCGCCTCCAAAATCATGAGCCAGAACATCAGGGCGATCTAACTCCCATTCCTGAAACAGGGCAACCAACACCTCATTTTGCACCCCGAGGGAAACATCCTGCCCTTCGCGTTTCTCGGAGTAACCGTAGCCCACCAGGTCAAAGTAATAGACCCTCCTGTGATCGAAGAGATGCGGCACAATCCTGCGCCAGACCTGCGAAGAAAAAGGTGTGCCATGGATGGCAACCAGTGGCGGTCCATCCCCCATCGCCCCCCAGCGAACAGCGTTTCCGTTAATAACCGAGGTGTTTGGAAGTTCCAGCATAGCACGACTCACATTGACATTTAGCTAAATGACTATATAAATATTTACATGGATAGAGCAATACAAATTAAAGCCATCTCCAGTGAGCCTCGTTTAATGGTCCTGCGCCTTCTGAGAGACCCACAAAAACACTTCAGCCATCAGCAATCAGCTGATCCTTCTGAGTTTGGAGTTTGCATGACTTTGATTGCAGAGGCGCTTGGCGTTGCCCAACCCACGGCCAGCAGGCATCTGGATATTTTAAAACAAGCTGGCTTTATAACTGCACAAAAGCATTTGAAATGGTCCTACTGCAAACGCAACGAACCTGAAATCAAAGAGTTTTTGCATTGGCTCAACATGGAAATCTCGCCAAACTAAATCATCTGATGCTCAAATCTCACATTTACTCAATACTGGGAAAAAACGCACAGCATCACGAGACCTCGCAGCAGCGTTCTGCGAGGTCAATTAGCACGAGCATTAGTTACAGGTCGTGTAAAAGAACCTTCGATCCCGGTCCTCGCGATATGAATAGACATGACAGGTCGTTTGATATCGCCCTCGATCCCATAATTCGACAGTCACATGGGTAGCCGGAGGGCGTCCGCCACGATGCCAAACACCACTCTCATCACGCAGGAGCAAGTACAGACCATCAGTCCCTGCCGGATTCTGGTAAGCACGCTGGATATCGCGATCAGATGATTCACTCAGCACCTGCCGAACAGTTGGCCCTGTAAAACTTGAGCGTGAGTCCAAAGTTCTATTACCTACAAGGGTATCAGGCTCATCTGCCCAATAAACGTCAGCCTGAGCACTCGGCAGACCAACACTCAACGCCAGCGCACAGACAACTATAAACTTTCCGATTTTCATTTATTCTTCCTTTCCCCGAAACTTCGGGCAAAAGGAAGACGCAGCAGCCCCCTTTTTAAGCAGCTAAATCCGGCAACAGCGTAAACACATCAAGAGCAGCCCCCCAACAGAAATTACGGAGCTACCGCAGCATCTCACGTTCACCAACAACGTAGCGCACGGGCTGCATCATCCCAACAGCCAAGTGCCAGATGTTGTGACAGTGATAGGCCCACATGCCGGGGTTGTTGGCCAGAAATTCGATGGTCACCGTCTGCTTCTTAGGCACCCAAACCGTATCCATCACTGGCGCATAGTCGTCATCAGGACCACCAAGTACGCGAAATGTATGGCCGTGAAGGTGCATAGGATGAGACATGGGAGACCGATTGATCATCCGCAACTGAACCACCTCACCCTGTTTCACATCCAGATACGTCTTTTGCGGATCAGGCCCCGCATAGGGCTCAGGCCAGTAGTGATTGTTCATCATCCACTCATAGGCCTTCATATCTCCCGAAAGCAGCACATCATAAACACGATCAACTTTTCGGCCAAACCCTGATGCCTCAAGCGACTTCAGGCTTCTGAAATCAACAGTGACCCCGTCAAAGGAAGGCCGCTTGTCATTCACGCTGGCCTTCACATCATCAGTATGAATAACCCCAAGACACTGCTTACTATCACCAAGCGCAGCAGCATGGATTGTGTAACTACCACTGTCCGGCACATCTACCAGCACATCATAACGGGCTGATGTCGGGACAATCACATTCTGCCCTTCAACAGGCTGCATACGGTTGCCATCAACTTCAATGACTGAGAACTTCAGTCCGTCAATAGAAATTCTGAAGAAGGTGCTGCCGGACGAGTTGATCAACCGCAGCCGCAAACGCGCTCCTTTTTTGACCGTCAACGTCCACGGTTTGGAGTTGGGTTGCCCATTCAGAGTGTAACCAGCATTCACAACATCAATATCAAAGTCTTTGGCGTTAGGAGGCTCATAAGCATCTTTGATCTCGGGCCGATGCCTGCCACTGCGCAAGCCTTTGATAATCTCCCCACCTTCGGCTGGTGGAATGTCGCTAAACATCAGCGCTTCATCATGATCATAGGAATATGGATTGTCCTTGGGTTCAATAATGAGAGCTCCTAGAAGGCCATACTGCTCCTGCAAGCCAAGATGAGAGTGGTAATAATAGCTTCCCTGCTGAACCAGCGGAAACTCGTAATATTGCGAAGCTCCGGCCTGAATGGGAAGCTGCGCAATCTCAGGCACGCCATCTTGTAGTGATGGCAATAGCAGTCCATGCCAGTGAATGCAGGTGGGATGTGTCATCCGGTTGTTGATGAGCACCCGGAACATATCCCCTTCCGTATATCGGATGGGAGTACCCGGCCATGTGCCACCAACAAGCATGCCTTTAAGATCGACGCCATATTGGGAGTAGGGTTTTTCATCCACGTCCAACGTGAAATCCGGCTTAGCAACACCCGCACCAAGGAGTGACTGTGCGCAAGCTGTTTCCGGCACCACAGAAGCAGGAGGTAAAACAGGTTGAGATTGCTGCGCGCCAGCACTGCCGGAAATGAATGTAGCTGCACCTGCCGCAAGCCCGCCGCTTGCGCTGGTTTTCACAAAGTCTCGACGGCTCAGCTTCATAAGCGCACCTGCTCTTCCAGACGGAAAAAAGCAGTTTAGGCAGGGAAACGCTACATTTCCCTAGCATTATCGAGAGGATTATAAGGAATGAGTTACGCGCCGACCAAACGATCAGCGCCCATGGAGCCCAGCGCAAGTGAGCTGGTCAGGCCTGGGCTTTCGATACCCATGTAAGTCAACAGCCCCGGAATGCCGTGAGTTTCCTCACCCCAAATCGCAAAGTCGGCTGCTTCAGCATCCGCAGGAACCAGCTTAGGACGAATACCAGAATAGTCCGCTTGCAAGCTGCCATCGGCCAGATCGGGATAATATTTACGGATCTGCGAATAAAACCGTTCGCCGTGCGCTTCATTCACTTCGTAGTCGATCTCGTCGATCCACTCCACATCAGGACCAAAGCGTGCTTGATTGCCCATATCCAGCGTGAGGTGAACACCAAGCCCACCCGGCTCTGGCACAGGATAAATCAGATGCGAGAACGGAGCATCTCCGGCAAGGCTGAAATAGTTGCCTTTCGCATAGTAAAGCTTCGGCACTTTACATGACATGTGCCCGGCCAGCTTGGAGAGCATCTTATTGGAGTGAAGACCCGCAGCAATCACAAGCTCATGACAAGTGATCGCGTAGCCATCCTTCATGACAACGGTAAAGCCATCGCCTTTGAAGTTCTTGGCAGCAAACTCTTCATGCTCGTCATCATCAAAGTGATGATCAGCCGCTTCCAGATCCTCTTCCACCAGAATGTCAGCGCCCATCAGTTCGCTTGGACGCATGCCGGTTTCGATCTCGGTGACTTCTGTCCCAACAACAACAAGCCCGCCATGCGCCTCTAATCCACCTTGCAGTGCCATCATATACGCATGACTATCCACAATGCCTGTGGAAGGAGAAAACAGAGCGCCCTTACACGCCAGATGCGGCTCAAAGCCCCGCGCCTGTGCTTCATTGAGCATCAAAAGATCATCAACACCATTGGCAGCAGCACGTGCGCGAATGCCATCCAGCATGGAAACCTGGCTTTCATCGGTTGCTACAATCAGCTTACCAACGCGCTTGTACGGCACGCTAAATTCCTCACAAAAGGAATACAGCATCTCCTTACCTTGCACGCAAGCTTTTGATTTCAATGAATCTTTTGCGTAGTAAATTCCGGCATGGACAACTTCGGAATTACGAGCACTGATTTCGGAGCCGATGATTTCGTGCTGTTCAAGCACAATAACTTCACGTCCCCTGCGCGCTAGTTCATAAGCCGCGCTCAAGCCCACAACTCCTGCACCGATTACGATGCACTCAACGTCTGCCATGCTATTCCTGTTTGCTCTTTTATTGTTGGGAGACAGACCCATAGCACATTACGCAGCAATCTAAACAATATACCCACAGCCTTTCCCGCATTAATCCCCAAGGCAAATGTGTAGATTTTGAGGCAGTATGTCTTGAAACGGCAAAACACCCAACATCTAGTAGGCAGCTTAATATACCAGGGTTCAGCTCATTCAATTTGATCCACAGCCAGATGCATCACGCAGATACACAAGCAAAAAGCCTGCGTCAGACGCAGACTTTTCCCATGCCCATGTAGGGTGCATGTTGATAATGTGCAACCGACACAATGCAGGTGAGATCAGAACCTACTGAGCTACGGCCAGCTCTGCCGATTTCACCAGCTGCACGCCCTTGCTCACCAACTCTGCCCGACAGTCCGTCCAGCCTTTCGGATCAATGGAAAGCACAGCATCCTCTGCCAGCTCCACCGCATATCCACGCCCCAGCGCACCAAGCGCCGTACTCTTCACACAGTAACATCCATCAAGCCCGGCAATCCTGAGCCGTCCAACACCGTGCGTCTTCAGGAAAGCCTCCAGCTCTTCACTGGCAAATGCATCCCCCACACTCTTCACAATATCCATGTCCGGCTGAAACCCGATCCGCTTATCCAACTCAAGCCCGTCAGAGCCCTTTGCCCCAAGCCCTTCGCCAAGCAATCCAATCAGAAAGTTCGTATAGCCTCCCTCATAGATCAACCGTGTGGTAATCACCGGTTCTCCGCGCGCCTGCGCCTCTGCCGCCAACGCATTAATCCGCGCAATCCGCTCTTCCACAAAAGCAGCAGGCCACTGTCGTGCCTTGGTATCCTTTGTAAAGTCCTCCTGCACATCCAGCACCAGCAACGCAGACTGACCGCGGCTTGCCTTATCAATCACGTCTCCCTGCGTCGGCCCCTGCAACCGCATCAAGCGCTGCGCGGTGTATCCCGCACCAATCAGAAGCACCAAAACCACAAGACCAACAACACTCCACATACTCATCAATGCCTCCAAGTTACGACTGTGCCAGTGAGGAAAAACAACCAAGCACCGCCCGCGGCACTTTCAGGTGCGCCCGCATCTCACTTGCACGCGGGCACTGCAAAAGCCCTTCAAGAATAGACCGTACTGCGCCAAAGGCCGTGTGATCTGATCCACTCATAAAGCGAATTCGCCCGTTCAGGATCTCTCTGCATGTCCCGCTCTTCCATACCCGCACAAAACCACTGCACGACATATTTGTCAATTAAGTTGACAAATAAGATGCACTCAACTGAACGCCCTCGTGTTAGATTGAGGCATTAAAGTGAGTCTGGTCTTCGTTTTTAAAGTTCAATTTATGAGTAACCGCAAATCAGCAATTGTCCTCGGCGCTTATGGCT
Source organism: Pseudovibrio sp. WM33 (assembly GCF_001623165.1). Taxonomy (NCBI): domain Bacteria; kingdom Pseudomonadati; phylum Pseudomonadota; class Alphaproteobacteria; order Hyphomicrobiales; family Stappiaceae; genus Pseudovibrio; species Pseudovibrio sp. WM33. Next base: position 118,082 of record NZ_LMCK01000084.1, on the reverse strand, counting down.
TCATCGGAGCAGCTTGCGTCAAACATCTTCAACACTCAGGATTTCATGTCACGGGGGTTGGACGCTCCCAATCAGCCGCCCGGCAATGCTTTCCTGAACTACAGTGGCACTTTCTGGATATAGCCTCCGCAACCACTGAGGATTGGAGCAAAATCTTTGAAGCAGCAGATGTAGTCATAAACGCATCCGGCGCCCTGCAAGACTCTGCCAAAGACAATCTGGAAGCAATCCATGTGCAAGCCATCGAGCATATGTGCGAGGCTTTGGTCAACACAGATAAGCTGTTCATCCAGATCTCCGCTGCAGGCGTCGCGCTTGACGCAACCACCAATTTCTTCCGCACCAAAGCAAAAGGCGATGCAATCATCCGGCAACAGCTTGAACACGCAATCATTCTGCGCCCTGCCCTTGTTATTGGACCACAAGCCTATGGCGGAACAGCACTTCTACGAGCAGCCAGCGCGATGCCGCTCGTTGGCTTTAAGGTATTCCCCAAAAGCCAAATTCAAGCCATTGCATTAGACGACCTGGCACAAGCAGTCACACACTGCGCGCTTGGCAAAATCCCGACAGGGACAACGGCAGACCTGGCTGAAGAAACACCTCAAACCCTCTGGCAACTCACAAAAGCAATAAGAGCATGGCAAGGCTTCCCGCAATGGCGCTATGCCGTTACAACACCAAACTGGCTCCTAACAGTGACAAGTAAACTGGCGGATGCTCTTGGTGGGCTTAGATGGCGTTCACCTCTGCGATCCACATCCATCGAAACCCTGCAAAACGGCATCACCGCTGATACGTCCATATGGCAAAAGGCAGGTGGGTTCCGATGCAAGTCACTGGATGAAACACTGAGGTGTCTACCAAGCTCAACGCAGGAGCGTTGGTTTGCCAGACTTTATCTTCTGTTGCCCCTCACCATCGCCTGCCTTTCTCTCTTCTGGCTTGCCTCTGGCATCATCGGAGCAATCCAGTTTAGCGACGCACAGAGAGTTCTGACCGAGCGCGGCATGGATCAAACACTAAGTCTGCTCTTTGTCTTTGCAGGCAGCATCGCAGACGTCACGCTTGGCAGCCTCATCCTCTTTAGAAGACACACCCGCCTCGCCTGTCTGGGCATGATCGCAGTGACACTTGGATATTTAGGCGCTGGCACATTGTGGGCAACAGACCTCTGGGCAGCTCCCCTTGGCCCGTATGTCAAAACAATCCCCGCCATGATCCTAGCCCTCTTTCCCATTCTGCTGCTGGAGGAAAGATGACCTACGAGTTCCTCAAGTTCCTGCACATCATCAGCGCCTGTGTCCTCATCGGAACAGGCGCAGGCATCGCCTTTTTCATGGTGATCGCCTCCAGAACTCTTGATGCGGCTGCAATCGCTCACACTGCCGGAACAGTTGTCCTTGCAGACACCCTCTTCACAGCCACAGCAGTGATCGTTCAACCCATCACCGGATATCTGCTGGCAAGACACGTTGGCTGGTCTTTGACCGAAGGTTGGATCGTACTCTCACTCGCACTTTACGTGCTTATTGGCGCATTCTGGCTCCCAGTGGTCTGGATACAAATCCAACTCAGAAACCTCGCCGCATCAGCCGCCCAAACATGCACGCCATTACCACCCCGCTACCACACCCTCTACCGCATCTGGTTCGCCTGCGGCTTTCCGGCTTTCGTTGCGATACTTGGGATTGTTTGGCTGATGATTGTGAGACCGGAGATTGCCTATTGAATATCAGATTTAAAGTCTGCGCCTAAATTTCTGAAATAATAAAATTAGTATATCCGTAATATACAACTCTTGGTATTAAGATCTTAAATAACAACTACTCGCCCAAAGGCAGTAATGAACACTCACAACACAGGCATTTCAAAATGCAACTTCTATTCAAGTTTATGAGAACAATAAAGTCACTCGCATATTTTACCAAGAGATCTGACGAATACTCAGTTAAGTCCAAGGATAAATTATTAAGTGATCTATACAAGATCACCTGGAATAAGGAACAGTACATAAACACAACAATAAATAGCTACAAAGAAGAAATATATAGATATGCATTTAACAGACAAGAAAAGCGGAAAATCATAAGCTCCTACGAAGAGAACCTATACCAAAATTTCGATAGATATGAGCAAGTGATCCAGAATGAAGTCAAAAAACTCTATAGTCGACAAGAGTTAGAAATAGCGATCGAATTTTATAGAACATTTGAAGGAAAACATTTTCTTCGTAAGCAAGAAAAAGTGGAGCAAAAATGCAATCAGGCATATCTCAAATGGACTCACGCTGCTGCCATAAAGTCTTTGGAGTTCCGTCTCCAAGAAGTAATGTCAATCTATGATCAGGACTACCAATAAGGAAGCTTCTTTTTTCTACAAAGGCATAACTGCATAGCCACCGTGAGATGGTCAACTACAGAAACCAACGCCCAACAAAAAGGCCCCGGATCTCTCCGAGGCCTTCGTCATTTCATAGCAGCAAGCGCTGAGGCTTATTTGCTCCACCAGTTGGCGGAAGGCTCGAAGCGGCCGGCGGCCTGTTCGATGACTTCACCAACCTGGAACAGAGTGCCTTCATCGAATGGCTTACCGATCAGCTGCAGGCCCAGTGGCAGGCCGTCTTTGTTAAGGCCAGCTGGGATGGACATGCCCGGAACACCAGCCATGTTGGCTGTCACGGTGAACACGTCATTCATGTACATGGTCACTGGATCAGTGATCTCACCCGGCGCAAACGCTGCATCTGGCGTGGTTGGTGTCAGGATTGCATCCACACCGTCCGCCCATGCATTGTCAAAATCCTGCTTGATCAGGGTACGAACCTTCTGCGCTTTCAGGTAGTACGCATCGTAGTAACCTGCAGACAGAACGTAGGTGCCGATCATCACGCGGCGCTTCACTTCATCACCAAAGCCAGCTGCGCGGGTGTTCTCATACATCTCTACAATGTCATTGCCCGGTACACGCAGACCGTAACGAACACCGTCATAACGCGCCAGGTTGGAAGACGCTTCCGCTGGAGCCACGATGTAGTAAGCAGGCAAAGCGTATTTGGTGTTTGGCAGAGAAATCTCGACGATCTCAGCGCCAGCTTCCTTCAGCCATGCAATACCCTGCTGCCAGAGCGCCTCAATCTCCTCTGGAATACCGTCCATGTGGTATTCTTTAGGAATACCGATCTTCATGCCCTTGATGGACTTGCCGATGAAATCTTCATAGTTCGGCACAGGCACATCAACAGAAGTGGTGTCTTTCGCATCAACAGAAGCCATGGACTTCAGCAGGATCGCGTTATCACGCACGGTACGGCCAATTGGACCAGCCTGATCCAATGAGGACGCAAACGCAACCATGCCCCAACGAGAGCAGCGGCCATAGGTTGGCTTGATGCCAACAGTACCGGTCAGTGCTGCAGGCTGACGAATGGAACCACCGGTATCAGAAGCTGTTGCCGCCGCACAAAGATGTGCAGCAACGGCAGAAGCGGAACCACCAGAAGACCCACCAGGAACCAGCGCAGTCTCAGTGCCATTGCGGCGCCAAGGGTTTACAACGTTGCCGTAAAAGGAAGTCTCGTTGGAAGAGCCCATCGCGAACTCATCCATGTTCAGCTTACCCAGCATCACAGCACCGTCGTCAAACAGGTTCTGCGTAACAGTGGACTCATACTCTGGCTTAAAGCCATCGAGGATGTGAGAACACGCCTGAGTGTGAACACCTTTGGTCGCATAAAGGTCTTTAATGCCGAGAGGAATACCTTCCAGCGGACGCGCCTCGCCAGCAGCGATTTTTGCGTCAGACGCTTTGGCCTGCTCACGCGCAATATCACCAGTCACAGCAATATACGCATTAAGCGCCTCATTGCCGGACTCGATAGCACCGAGGTAGCTCTCAGTCAGTTCAGTTGCGGTAAAGTCGCGGGCAGCAAGCTTGTCGCGCGCCTCAGCGATCGTCAGTTTGGTAAGATCAGTCACAGTCATTATCCTCGTGAAATCGGGCGCTTATTCAACAACTTTGGGCACGGTGAAGAAGTTGTCTTCATGCACCGGCGCGTTGGAAACAACCTTGTCCGCATAACCGCCGTCTGTCTGGCCATCACTGCGCTTCTTCATAGTGGTTTCAACCACAGAGGTCATTGGCTCAACGCCGTCAACATTCACTTCGTTCAGCTGCTCAACAAAACCAAGGATCGTGTTCAGCTCACCAGTCATTTTCTCCGCCTGCGCGTCATCAACCTTGATGCGCGCCAGTCCGGCAACACGTTTTACGGTGTTCAGATCAACCGACATGTTTCACTCCGAAATTACGGGGGCAAAGAACTGCCCGCCTCGAATTCATCGCAAAGAGCTATAAACACAAAAAAACAGCAGAACAATCACTGCCCTGCTGTTCATCCCTCATATTCTCAATATTACGGAACTGATCAGTACCGATTATTGAGAAGCATATGCAGGTGATCTCCCGCGAACACCTGACACCGCCAGCCACAACGCCAGACCTAGCAACAGCGGAAGCGCAGAAAGTGAAAGCCCTGCCCAACCAACAGTGCTGAACAAAATACCCGTTGAAAGCGCACAGATCGCAGACACCAACGCCACGACTGAATCGTTGGCCCCCTGGGCAAACGGCGCATCTTCAGGCGCAACAACCTCAACCAAACGAGATGTCGCGCCGATAAAACCAAAGTTCCAGCCAACACCCAGCAGGATCAAAGCCACATAGAAGGCCCAAATCTCAACACTCAGCGCACCAATCACACCAGCCCCAACAAGCATCAACAAACCCAGCACCATGACCGCGGTTGTTCCAATCCGGCGGATGATAAAGCCTGTAACAAAGCTCGGACCAAACATGGCGACCAAATGCCAGCGGATTACATCGCTGGATTGACCAACAGAAAACCCACAATAGTCCATCGCAAGCGGTGTAGGCGACATCTGCATAGTCATGAAGCCAAAGGAAAGCCCGGCACAAGCCGTCGCACTCCAGACAGCTGGTCGGCGCAGCACCTTCAAGGACGCAACAAACCCTTTGGTAGTCTGATCTTTCTTCAAAGCAGGTGGCAGGCTCAAACCAAGCACAGGCAATGCGCCCACAACAGCAACACCTGCCAACGCCAGATAACTGCCCACAAACGGAATGACTCCGCCGAAATCTTTCACCACACCAACAAGGCTTGGGCCAAGCAGCGCAGAGAGCAACCCCATAGACATGCTTAGCGAGATCGCCATGGGCTTCCACTTTTCGCTGGCGCTATCAGACGCAGCAAACCGCATAAAAGTGTAGGCCGCCGTGGCAATGCCTAAAAGAACATGTCCAACAAGCAACACGACAAACTGATTGGAATAAAGCGCATAAACGCAGAGCAACGAACCGATAATGCTCAGGACTACACCCAACAATATCCCGTTCCGACGCCCATACCGCCCCATAAACAGCGAGATTGGTGTAGCAAACAGAAAGTTACCAAACATCTGCAAGGCAAGCGGCACAGTTGCCATAGTGGGATGGGGCGCCAGATACGACCCTGCCAGAGCGCTGATCGCAATCAGGATTGGCATCTGCATGGAAAGGATTGCTGTTGCAATCAAAATGAGCGGAAAATTGCGCGCCCTATAGGCAGTCCCCGGCTCCGCTACCTTTGAAAATCTCATTGTTATTCCTCGAAGAAACTTTGACCTCCTTGAGATTACCGCCTACAACAATTGGCAGTTAGGACATTCAAGCTTCAAATCATGCCAAACACACAAATCGAGCATTACCGTCATATAGATGCACTCGTGTATCACGGGATCAACCTTCTGGATCTGGCAGGCCCGATGCAGGCTTTCTGGACGGCAGACAGTTATCATCCCAAGTATAAGCTCAAGATTCTCTCTGTTGATGGTCAGCCGGTAGAAACCCAGCCCGGGATCAAAATCGCCGTTGATGGCAAGATATCCGACTGGAACCCAGCCGCTGATCTTCTCATCCCCGGAGGACGCGTCGATAAAGAGCTGGGCAGCAATACCCTTCGCTCGCTTCTTCAAAAAGCTGCAGCAAGAACAAACGGAGAGCGCATCATCTCCATCTGCTCCGGCGCACTTATTCTGGCAGACGCTGGCATTTTAGATGGCAAGCAAGCCAGCACCCATTGGAGCCGCGCTTCCACAGCACAAACAGAGTTCCCAAATGTGAACTGGCAGCTCAACCAACTCTTCGTCAATGCAGGTAATGTCTACAGCTCTGCAGGTGTCACCGCAGGCATAGACCTGACCTTGCACCTCATCGAGCAAGATCTGGGGGCAGCGATCTCACTGAAGACCGCGCAGGAGCTGGTGGTCTATCTGCGCCGCAATGGAGGACAAACTCAGTTCTCCTCCGCCCTCTCCCTGCAAGCCGCCGGTCAATCCAACATCGCCAAACTCTCGGAGATCATTTTGTCAGAGCCGGAAGCAGACTGGACCATCGAGAACATGGCAAAATCAGCAGGTGTCTCCACGCGCACCCTGCACCGCCGCCTGAAAGAAGACATTGGCGCGACCCCAGCTCAGTTCGTAGAGCGTCTTCGGTTGGATCTTGCCAGAACAGCCCTTCTCAAACGCAGCTCCATCAAGCAGGCAGCTCACTTGTCCGGTTTCGGGCATATCCAAAATCTACGCCGTGCCTTCCAGCGAAACTTTGGCATCACACCCTCTGAGTATGCGGAGAGGTTTTCCTGATGCCTGAGCCGACCACACCAAGAGGCCGCCCACAAAACAACGAACTCACCCGTCTGATCCTGACTACAACGCTCAAAGCACTGGCAACGGATGGCTATCACGGCACCTCAACCCAGCGAATTGCGCAGACAGCAGGCACGTCCAAACAAGCGCTGTATCGCCGCTGGCCAAACAAAGCAGGTCTGGCTCTCGAAGCCCTGCGCTACGGGTTCCGCCAGGTTCCCCCCATCTACCCCGGTATGTCTTCTTTTCATAATGACTTGCAGGACGCCACTTCAGGCATCCTCAACGCCCTGCACGACACTCCGTTAGGCACCGCATGGCTTGCCCTGCTCTCAGAGCCTTCGTTAGTGGAGGAACTTTCCCTCATTGAAGGTGAACAGCGCACGCACTTCAGACAGGTTTTCGTTTACTGGAATACCACTGCAACCATGGAGACAAGCATCGACCAACTTCTCGGTTTTGTGTTTTTCACCAGCCTCGTTCGTAGGAGAAAACCGACACTACGGGAAATTACCGAGTTAATTCAAAGCATTACAAGTCGATCATAAAAAATCAAAGCCGCTCTCCTCTTGGTGAAGACACTTGATTGGCACTTGTACACCCTCCTGGGGCAAGAAGATTGGGCCTCGCAAGAACGGGCAATTTCCGCAGGCCGAGGTTGTCGAACAAACAAAGCATTCTTCCTGACCTGGTTTTGTTTGTCCGGCGAAATTCATTGTTTCATTGAGGGTAATATAATGAAAATCAAATCTATCGCTGTTGCAGCGGCTATTGCAGGTGCCGCCCTGTCCGCAAGCACATTCGGCGCATTCGCTGATGAAATCTCGACCTACACCTCTGGTGGTTATGCGATTGGTGGCACCGATCCTGTTGCATACTTCACACAAAACAAGCCTGTTCAGGGTAAAGCTGAATTTACCGCTCAGTACGACGGCGTAACCTGGAAATTCTCCAGCGCTGAAAACCGTGACAAATTCGTTGCAGAGCCAGCAAAGTTCGCTCCGCAGTACGGTGGCTGGTGTGCAGTTGGTGCATCCTTCGGCAGCAAGCTGGAAACCAAGCCTGAGCTTTGGGACATCGTCGACGGCAAGCTCTACCTCAACGCACACGATGGTGCAGTAAAGCGCATGCAGTCCCGCACAATCGAAACGATCACCAATGCAGACACAAACTGGGTTGAGATCCGCGACGTACCAGCAGACAAACTCTAAGTTTCCTTCAGTGCATATGCTGCAATAGGCGATGCCTAGCGCCTATTCCGACATCTCCCCAAATCTCATGGTGGCATATGCATTGAGCCCTAGAGAAAGCCGCAGAAATCTGCGGCTTTCTTTCGTTTATGGCACCCATTAGCTCAAAGCACACATAAACAAAACTAACGCTGCATCTACAACAAGTTACGCATCTTCAAATGCACTTTGCAGCGAGTAAACCTTCCCCTCACAACCAGTTCTCAAAACGGTGATGAAGCGTTATTGGCCTTAAGATAGGTATTCACGCATAGTGTTTTCAGAACATAGATAAAAACCAGTGGTTCCCCATAATCAACTGGTAAACGAAACAAGCCAGACTTGGCTTCAAAGATCAGTCCGAAGGAGTTGCCCATGCCGATCAAATCTTCAGTTCTTGCAGTTGGACTAGCACTGTCAGCACTTGTAACTGTTCCGATGACGGCAATGGCCGATGACGTAACCAACTTCGTTGAAGAAGGCTACGCAATCAAAGGAACTGATCCGGTCGCTTACTTCACACAAGGCAAGCCAGTTCCTGGCAAAAAAGAGTATTCCACGCAGTATCAGGATGTGACGTGGCTGTTCTCTTCCGCTGAAAATCTCGACAAGTTCAAAAAGGATCCAACCAAGTACGCGCCTCAGTATGGTGGTTGGTGTGCGACTGGTGTGAGCTTCGGAGTAAAAATTCCGATCCAGCCAGAACAATGGAAGATCGTCGATGGCAAACTTTACCTGAATGCCCATGCAGGCGCCCAGCGTCACTTCCTAAAAGACCCGAACGCTTCCATCGCCCGGGCAAATGAAAACTGGCCAACAATCATACACACGCCAGAAGCAGACCTTTAAGCGAACCCCACCCAAGCTCCCTTGAAGGCCACTCAAGCTACGCGTGCCCCCAACTAAGCGTAGCTCCCGCGGTGAAAGCAAAAAAACGCGGAATGTGTCCCTTTCAAACTTTAAAGGCCTCAGTTCACGCTGAGGCCTTTTCTTGTTTCAGTGACAAAAATCAATGCAGCTATGAAGCTGCAACACTGTTATTGACTGTCACCGTCTCCCCCGGCTTCAGCTTTGCCACACGAAATGCATCATCCTCCATGCATTCGGTAAACTGATCTGCGCTCTGGTCTAAAATTGGGAAGGTACCGTAGTGACACGGAATGATGGTCTGAAACTCGAAGAACCTCTGACACGCCATTGATGCGGTGCGAGCGCCCATAGTGAACCGATCCCCGATCGGCACAATCCCAATCTGGGGTCGGTAAATCTCGTTGATCAGCTCCATATCAGAGAAGATATCCGTATCACCCATATGTAACAGTGTTGGCTCATCCTCAGCCATCACCACAACACCAGCTGGGTTACCCAGATACACGTCTGCAACGCTGCCTTCACTATCAAACGAACAGGCTGAACTGTGCACTGCATTGGTCAGCGCCACACCAAACGCCCCCATGTTCACGCAGCCGCCATGGTTCATAGGATTGATCTTCTCAATACCTTTGTCCTGCGCCCACATGCAGATTTCCCAGTTCGCCGTAAGCGTTGCACCAGTCACTTTCAAAATATCGATGGTATCGCCCACATGATCGTCGTGGCCATGGGTCAGCAGAACATGATCGACACCTTCACTCACCTGCTCCACACTCATCTCTGCCGGAAAGCTCGGATTGCCAGACAAGAACGGGTCAATCAGAAGCGTTGCCCCGGGAATGTAAACCTTAAAAGCAGAATGGCCCAGAAACTGTAAATCCATACTACCAATCCCCCAATGCGGAGCGCCGAAACGCGGCACATCCGTGATATCTAAAATATTATCTAAACTAGTAGGAATTTGGTTACACAACCCTTAAATGTAACTGGACACTGACAAAACTCCAGTAATGCCCTAGGAGATATTCCAGTCAATCTCTGCAATACCATGTTCTTTCAAATAAGCATTGGTTTTGGAAAATGGAGCCGACCCGATAAAACCGCGCCGTGCCGACAACGGCGATGGATGGGCACTCATCAAAACCAGATGCTTACTCTCATCAATCAGATCCAGCTTCTTCTGTGCATGCGCGCCCCAGAGGATAAACACCAGATGCTCTCGTGCCTCGGACAAGCCCTTGATCGCAGCATCCGTAAACGGCGCCCACCCTTTCTTGGCATGAGACCCGGCCTTGGCTTCCTCCACACTCAAAGACGTGTTGAGCAGCAAAATACCCTGCTCCGCCCAATACGTTAAACACCCATGAGCTGCTGGCGCTAAACCAAGGTCGCTCTCCAACTCCTTGAAGATATTGCGAAGCGACGGCGGCAGTTTCACGCCTTTGCGAACTGAGAAGGAAAGTCCATGTGCCTGCCCTTCCCCGTGGTAGGGGTCCTGCCCAAGGATGACAACACGCACATCACTCAGAGCAGCTGCGTTAAAGGCAGCGTAGCAGTCAGCTGTCGGAGGATAAATGGTCTTTCCTTCCGCTTCCTCAGCATCCAGAAAGGCCTGGAGTTTCTGAAAGTAGGGTTTATCCATTTCAGGAGCCAGAATGCCCTGCCATCCCTTTTCAAACTGCACTTGCGTCACGCCTATATCCACCTGCTCAATCGTCTTGCACCCTTACCTTTATCAGAACAGCCGTTGCACAGTTCAGCAGGAAACAGCATGTCCCCGAGAAAAATTTAGATTACCTGCTTGGCGTTGCTCTCAAGCCGTGCTAACCCGCCGCCATGGCAAATGATCCCTCACTTTCTCTCGAAGATTTCTGCGACGCGCTTTATGATGATGACCGCCTGATTGGTATCGATCTTGGCAGCAAGACCATTGGTTTGGCACTGACTGATTCAGGTCGGCAGATTGCATCTCCATTGGAGACCATCAAGCGCAAGAAGTTTACACAGGATGTCGAACGTCTGCTGGATCTTTGTAAGGAACACAGTGTCTTTGGCCTCGTCATCGGCCTGCCGCTCAACATGGATGGCACCGAGGGTCCGCGCTGTCAGGCGACCCGCGCATTTGTGCGCAACCTTGCCCAGAAAACGGAAATCCCGATCACCTACTGGGACGAGCGCCTCTCCACCGCTGCCGTCACACGCACACTTATCGAAGCAGACCGTTCCCGCGCCCGCCGAGCCGAGCTGGTCGACAAGATGGCTGCCTCCTACATCCTGCAGGGCTTCCTGGACCGTATCAACTATGGCGGCACCTCTCTCTTTGAGGACGAGTAGGTCCAGCTCTCAAGCAACAACACTTGAGAAAATTTAAGGCGCCCTGCGCTTTACCACTCTGCTTTTTTCAGGCTACGTGAATAAACGGATACGCGCCTCAATGCGCTGTTTGTCCATCCACTTGCAAAGACACTTTCTTGTCTATGCAACAGCCTGAAAAGCACAAGCATGTTCTCTGCCCTGTCAGCCATCATCTCTGTCTTGCTCCTCACAGCCACAGGATGGTTCCTCCGTCACCGCAATCTCATCCCAAGAGAGCGCTGGAGCGGTATGGAAGATCTGGCCTATTGGGTTCTGTTCCCTGCGATCATCCTGATCAATGTGGGCACCTCAGACTTTTCGGCAATGCCAGTCATGGAAATCACCATATCCGTACTGGGAACCTTCTCGCTTCTGGCCATTCTGTGCCTCGTCCTGCAACCCTTTCTAAAACAGAAGTTTGCAATCGAAGGTCCGCGCTTCACTTCCATTTTTCAAGGTGTTGTGCGCTGGAATGGTTTTGTCGCCATGGCAATCGCAGCCAATAGTTTTGGAGAGGAAGGTGTGGCGCTGGTGGCGGTCATCATGGCAATCATGATCCCGGCAGCAAACCTGCTCTGCGTGATTGTGCTATCGATCTATGCAGGAGGGTCTGTCCCCTCGCCAAAGACGCTTGCAAAAGAGCTGATCAAGAACCCTTTCATCATCAGCGTTGCAGCCGGAGGCCTCATCAACGCCTCCGGTGGTTATATTCCGGAAGTTATTGCAAACTATCTGACATTTTTGGGAAGTGCCGCCCTACCAATTGCAGTTCTGTGCGTCGGTGCAGCTTTGGATTTGGGGGCACTGCGTCGCCCGGGCCCAGCGCTTACATCAGCTCTGCTTTTGCGCAACGTACTTGCACCAGGCATTGCCTTGAGTTTTGCGCTCGCGCTTGGGCTTGACGAAATCTCGGCAACCATCGTCACACTGGTGTTCTCTGTTCCGGCAGCAGGGGCAAGTTTTGTTCTGGCGAGGAAAATGGGCGGCGACGCCAAGTTGATGGCCGAAATTCTGACCCTTCAGACAGTCGCCGCCGCAATCACTATTCCGACGTGGTTATTGGTCGTGGCCTACTTGATCGGGTAAAGCCACTCCAAAATGCCCTTGGCATCATAGCGTGCATCCAGCATGCCGTAGCTTGAACGCCACTGGCCTGCCATACGGGTCTCAATAAACGCATTGGCAATCGCTGGAGGAGCAACTTCTTTCAGCGCAGCAGCCGCAGCTGTGATCGCCAGTTGTTCAGTCAGCAACCGGGCACCACCCTCATCTTCCAGACACGTCCGCGCTGCAGCCTGCAACACTTCAACAGACACCTTGCCGGCAGGACCAAGATCAGCTTCCAGCATGCCAAGCACATTCATGAAGCTGTCTGGCGTACGATGCATCGCCCGCAACAGATCCAGCGCCATGATGTTGCCTGAGCCTTCCCAAATGCTGTTGACTGGGGCTTCACGATAGATCCGGGCCATGTCGTGGTCTTCCACGTACCCGTTGCCACCCAGACACTCCATCGCCTCAGCGGCAACGTTCTCTGCACTCTTACAGATCCAGTATTTCGCAGCAGGCGTGATGATCCTCAGGAAGTCAGCAGCCTGACTGTCTTCACCTTCCAAATCCATGCAATGCGACAGTTTCAACGCCAGTGCCTCACTTGCAGCCATATCCAGAGACATGTCCGCAAGAACCCGCTGCATCAGTGGCTTCTCAATAAGGCGAGCACCGAATGCACTGCGGTTGGAGGTATGATGAACCGCTCTGGAAATCGCCGCCCGCATCAGGGCAGAAGACCCAATACAACAGTCCACACGGGTAGGCGTCACCATTTTCAAAATGGTCTTGATGCCCTTACCCACTTCCCCCACAAGGAAGCCAACAGCATTGTTAAACTCAACCTCGGAAGAAGCGTTGGATTTGTTACCCAGCTTGTTTTTCAGGCGCTGGAAATCCAGCCCGTTCACTTCGCCAGATTCCAAAATACGCGGTACGAGGAAACAGGTCGGCCCCTCTTCCAACTTCGCCAACACAAGGAACGCATCACACATTGGCGCAGAGAAGAACCACTTATGTCCATTGATCACATAAGTATCGTCAGAAACTTTTTCAGCGCGAGTGATGATCTGACGTAAGTCGGAACCACCCTGCTTCTCCGTCATACCCATACCAAGGCTTGCACCCATCTTCTGGCTGGCAGGGCGAAAACGCTGATCATACTTACGGCTCAGGATGCGCTCATTCCACACCTTGGCAAGCTCGGGCGCCTGAGTGAGGGCCATGGCAGAGGCATTGGTCATGGTCACTGGGCAAAGGTGTCCACCTTCCACCTGACTCATCAAAAAATACTTGCGCGCACGATTATAAAACGCACGCTCCCCCCCCGGTTCCATGGATTCAACGGACGCACTGTGCAGGCCAGCCTCAAAGGAGCGGCGCATCAGCGCGTGGTAGGACGGGTGAAATTCAACAATATCCAGACGGCGACCATACGGATCGTGTGTTTTCAGCACCGGTTCATTAACATTTGCCAATCTCCCCAGATCCAGTGCATCTGCGGCTCCACACTGCTCGCCAAACTTGATAAGCTCCTCTCGTGCAGAATCGTTGGTTCCCGTGCCACCCAAATCAGCAAGGAGAATTGGATCACTCTCGGCAAGGTTATACCCACAATATGGCGGGGCCTGATTAATTACCCCTGTCGTCATAGTGGCTTGTGAAACTTTATCCATTTTTCCTCCCGCGAGTTGCCCCAGCGATTTTGATAGGTTAGCGCGCACGTTGCAACTGCGATTTGCACAATAAAAACTATACATCTGTTGAGCTCTTTACGAACTCGGTGTTTCTGCCTATAGAAGGGTCTTCGATGAGCAAGAAAACCACACATCGATCCTCAGCGTTCCCGCATCGCCATCTCCTCGGTATCGAGGGATTGCAGCCTCCCCACATTAATTACCTTTTGGACCTTGCCGACGAAGCCGTCGAAGTCTCCAGACAGGTAGAAAAGCAGAAAGCTGTTCTGCGTGGGCGAACGCAAATCAACCTCTTCTTTGAGGCTTCCACCCGCACCCAATCTTCTTTTGAGCTTGCAGGCAAGCGCCTGGGCGCGGATGTTATGAACATGTCGGTCTCCACCTCTTCGGTGAAAAAGGGTGAAACCCTGATCGACACAGCAGCAACCCTGAACGCCATGCGCCCTGATTTACTGGTTGTTCGCCACCACGCCGCTGGAGCAGTCCACCTGCTGGCCCGCAAAGTCGGCTGCGCAGTCGTCAACGCTGGCGACGGCCCTCACGAACACCCAACTCAGGCTCTGCTGGATGCCTTGACCATCCGCCGCCACAAAGGAACCCTCGGCGGCCTGACAGTAGCCATCTGCGGCGACATCCGCCACTCCCGCGTCGCACGCTCCAACATCATCCTTCTCTCCAATATGGGAGCCCGCGTGCGTGTCATAGCTCCCTCTACACTACTGCCCTCTGGTATTCATAGTATGGGCGTCGAAGTATTCACAGACATGCGCGAAGGACTAAAGGGCTGCGACATCGTCATGATGCTGCGTTTGCAACGCGAGCGTATGAGCGGTGCGTTTGTACCATCTGTTCGTGAGTATTTCCGTTACCACGGTCTGGACTCGGAAAAACTCTCCTATGCCAAACCTGATGCTCTGGTCATGCACCCCGGCCCTATGAACCGTGGTGTCGAGATCTCAGCAGAAGTTGCAGATGGTCCGCAAAGTCTGATCCGCGAGCAAGTGGAGATGGGCGTTGCCATTCGCATGGCAGTGCTTGAAGCTCTTGCCCAAAACCTTCCTGACAACCACTAGAGGACACGCGCATGTACAAGAATGTAAACCCGCTGGTCCTGACAAACGCCCGCATCATCGACCCAGCAAAAAATGTTGATGAAGCAGGTGCAGTGATTGTACAGGACGGCACCATTCTCGCCGCTGGTGCAGAGGCTCTCAATCAAGGTGCTCCAGATGGAGCAAAAACCGTTGACTGCCACGGTGCTGTCGTCGCACCCGGTCTCATAGACATGGGCGTCAGTGTAGGCGAACCCGGCGCAGAACACCGCGAAACGCTAGAAAGCGCCAGCCGCGCAGCAGCCGTTGGCGGTGTAACCACCATCCTCACCAGCCCCAACACGGACCCGGTGATTGATGATCCTGCACTAGTGGACTTCATGCTCCGCCGCGCCCGTGACACGGCTATCGTCAACGTCCATCCAATGGCTGCTCTCACAAAGGGGCTTGCTGGCAAGGACATGAGCGAGATCGGTCTGCTCAAGGAAGCCGGCGCCATCGCCTTTTCCAACGACAGACTGCCAATCACCAACTCCTCCGTTCTGGTCCGTCTGCTGACTTATGCCCGCGACTTCGACGCGCTGGTGGTTCATCAGGCACAGGATAAGGATCTGGCAGGCTCCGGCGTCATGAACGCAGGTCTACGCGCTTCATGGCTGGGTCTGGGAGGTATCCCACGCGAGGCTGAGTTCGTCGCAATCGAACGCGATATGCGCCTCGTTGCCATGGCAAAAGGCAAGTATCACGCACGCCTGATCTCTTGTCCGCAAAGCGCTGAAGCCATCCAGAAAGCGAAGAACGACGGGCTCAATGTCACTGCAGGCATCTCCATCAATCATCTCACGCTCAACGAAAACGACATCGGCCCCTACCGGACCTTCCATAAGATGTCGCCACCGCTGCGCACGGAAGATGATCGTCAGGCCATGGTAAAAGCACTGGCAGATGGCACAATCGACATCATTATGTCCGATCACAACCCACAAGATGTGGAAACTAAGCGTCACCCCTTTGCAGAAGCCGAATATGGTGCTTTAGGGCTTGAGACAATGCTTGGAGCTGGAATGCGCCTCGTTCTGAATGAGGACATCTCACTTTCCAAACTGCTTGCAACAATGACCTGCAATCCAGCGCACCGTCTTGGTCTTCCTGCTGGTCGCCTCACAAAAGGCGCTCCAGCAGACCTGATCGTGTTCGATCCGCAAAAACCATGGATCGTAGAAAAAGATAAAATCCGCTCGCGCTCAAAGAATACCCCTTTTGAGGACGAAACTTTGACAGGTCGGGTTTTGACAACCATCGTTGCAGGCGGCATCCTAGATCACGACGCAATTTAACGTGTAGCTCTGAACCAGCCCACGAGGCTTTGGCACAATGCACGCGATACGATAATGTTTTAAAGCAGTATGCTCATCCGCGAGGACAGGCATACTGCTTTAATATTCAACTACTGGAGAACACCCGTGCCTGATCCAATCAGCTGGTCCCTTGATTTACCCTACTATCTGGCTGCATTGGCCTTTGGCTACCTATTAGGCTCCATTCCGTTTGGCCTGCTCTTTACAAAAATGGCAGGTCACGGCGATATCCGAAACATCGGATCCGGCAACATTGGCACCACCAATGTCCTGCGTACCGGCAGCAAGAAACTCGCAGCCCTCACTCTGCTGTGTGACGCGCTCAAAGGCACCGTTGCTGTCGTACTTGTGTCTCTTTACATGGGCGGTGAAGCAGCATTAATCGCAGGTCTCGGCGCGTTCCTTGGTCACCTTTTCCCGGTCTGGCTCAAGTTCAAAGGCGGCAAAGGCGTTGCTACTTACATCGGCATCCTGCTCGGCATCTTCTGGCCGGTTGGCGTCATCTTCATCGCCATCTGGATTGCGACTGCCTACATCACTAAGTTCTCATCCCTGTCAGCACTGGTAGCAAGTCTTGTCACTCCCTTTATTCTGCTGGCTTTCGATCAGTGGCAAATTGCGCAAATGATGGGATTACTCAGCATATTGCTATGGGCAAAACATCACGAGAACATTGCCCGCCTGCTGAAAGGCAAGGAAAGCAAGATCGGTTCCAAGGGATGATGTAAATGGAGACAGCCACCAAAAGCCGGGCACCACACCTAAGTGACACCCAGCGGCTTGCGTGGCTTCGCCTTATCCGCTCTGAGAATGTCGGGCCAAGAACATTTCGGGAGCTTTTCAACCATTTTGGCTCAGCACAAGCGGCACTTGATGCCCTGCCAGAGTTATCCCGAAGAGGCGGTAAGAAAACTTATCGCCTTTTTTCTATGGACAAGGCCGAAGCCGAATTGGCATCCCTCTATAAAATGGGCGCACGCCTCATAGCCATGGGCGAGCCCGCCTATCCTCCCCTTCTCAGACACATTGATGCACCCCCACCTCTTCTCGCGGTTCGAGCCCGAGAGCCGTTGCAACAAGAGCTCACTGGCACGCAAAAGACGCTTGCGATCATCGGCGCCCGCAATTGTTCGGTCGCCGGAGCAAAGTTTGCATCAAAACTGGCTGGAGACCTTTCTGCAGAAGGTTTCACAATCATCTCAGGTCTGGCACGGGGCATCGACAGCGCAGCGCATCAGGCCGCTCTCACGTCTGGAACCATCGCAGCCTTTGCCGGAGGCATCGACACCATCTACCCAAAAGAAAATATGGAGCTTTTTGCAAAGATGATCGCAGCCAACGGAGCAGCCATCAGCGAAATGCCCATGGGCTGGAACCCGAGAGCTCGGGATTTCCCCCGCCGCAACCGCCTAATCTCCGGAATGTCATTAGGTGTTATCTTAATTGAAGCCGCAGAAAAATCGGGATCTCTGCACACCGCCCGATATGCGCTGGAGCAAAATCGAGAGATATTGGCCGTGCCGGGTTCTCCTCTGGATCCCCGGTCAGTCGGCGCCAACAAACTTATCCAGCAAGGCGCTGCACTCATTCAATCCACTGACGATATTCTGGAGATCATGGAACCCAAAATCTCTATGTCCCTGCCACTTCATCAGGGGATTGACGAACCTGCCATGGGCTGGCCAGCATTGGAGCAGGCAGATACAGACGAGACCTCAAACCCACTCAATGCCAAAGAACAGGACAGACAGGCCGTCATCGATGCACTGAGTGAGACACCCATAGATCAGGATGAACTTCTGCGATTTACCGGTGTCACCTTACAGACCCTTCAACTCATCCTGCTGGAGATCGAACTGGCCGGACGCTTGGAGCGGCACAAACCCAACAAGCTTTCTTTGATACATTCTGACAGAGCGTGACAATTTTGCGTCTTAGTCGGTTTAGTTGTTTTTGAGATCCAAGTCCTCAATCTCAACAGGGTCCGGTAATCCACTGGATTGAGCTTGCGCTTCTTTTTGAGCCAGAAGCAATAAGTACCTCAGCAGGTCGAGCCTCTGCGATCGCGCCATGTCACTCAATTCACGACACATTTTGGCGCAGTACTCTGCTACGTCACGTGTTTCGATTGTTCTGTCATTTTTCGGCAACGGGTAATTACGCAAGCTTTTTAACCTTCTTATGCAACCATGACACAAGCCTCAGATGGTAAAAAGCGCTTTGCAATCTGAGGGTTACAGCAAGCTAAGTCATTACCTTAGGTTGCTTACATTAGCAAGCGCAACCAAAATATGACCCAAGGAAAATTAAGGGAGTGGCTTTTCCGCTCTTGACCAATTGATCTGAAAAGGCCATTTGACAGCCGCGAAGTCATCCGAGATTGTGTCGGTTCGACTCATAAAACGGTTTTTGATTTATCAATTCCAAGACGAGATTTACGCGAAAGCCAGGAAATCAATGAACGTAGTCATTGTGGAATCACCGGCGAAAGCCAAGACCATCAATAAATATCTGGGCAAGGACTATATAGTTCTGGCGTCCTACGGCCATGTGCGCGACCTGCCTCCAAAGGACGGCTCCGTGCTGCCGGACGACGACTTTGCCATGTCTTGGTCTGTCGATTCCAAATCTCAAAAGCGCCTGTCGGATATCGCCAACGCGGTGAAGGAGGCTGACCGCCTTATTCTCGCAACTGACCCCGACCGCGAAGGAGAGGCCATTTCTTGGCACGTCTTGGAAGTTTTGAAAAAGAAACGCGTCCTGAAGGATAAGAAGGTCGAGCGCGTGGTATTCAACGCGATCACCAAGAATTCCATTCTGGAAGCAATGAAAAATCCGCGCGAACTGGATGTGCCGCTTGTCGACGCGTATCTGGCTCGTCGTGCACTCGACTATCTCGTGGGCTTTACGCTCTCTCCGGTTTTATGGCGCAAGCTGCCAGGTGCCCGCTCCGCAGGCCGCGTGCAATCCGTTGCGCTGCGCCTTGTGTGTCAGCGCGAGAACGAGATCGAGACATTCCTCTCTCAGGAATACTGGTCCATTCTGGCAAACCTAAACACACCGGAAAACGCGCCGGTTCAGGCACGCATCACTAATTTTGACGGTCAGAAGATTACGCGCCTCGACATTAAGAACGAGCAGGAAGCCACAGCGATCAAGCAGATGCTTGAAGGTGCGAGCTTCTCTGTCAGCAATGTTGAGAGCAAGCCACAACGACGTAATCCATACGCACCATTCACCACCTCTACCCTTCAGCAGGAAGCTTCCCGTAAGCTCGGCTTTGCAGCAGCACGCACCATGCAGGTTGCGCAAAAGCTTTATGAAGGCGCGAACATCGGCGGTGAAACCACTGGTTTGATCACCTATATGCGTACCGATGGTGTGCAGATCGCTCCGGAAGCAATTCAAAGCGCGCGCGCCGTTATCGGCTCCCGTTATGGGGACGAGTACGTTCCTGAAAAGCCACGGGTGTATACCTCCAAAGCCAAAAACGCTCAGGAAGCGCACGAAGCGATCCGCCCGACTGACTTGTCCCGTCACCCACGGGACATGGCAAAGTTCCTCGACGAGGACGGCGCACGCCTTTACGAGCTGGTCTGGAAGCGTACCATCGCCTCTCAGATGGAATCTGCTGTACTGGAGCGCACCACTGTTGATATCGAAGCTGCAAACGGCGCCAAGAAAGCTGCCCTGCGCGCATCTGGCTCTGTTGTCCGTTTCGATGGCTTCCTCACCCTTTATCAGGAAGGTAAAGATGATGAGGAAGACGAGGAAAGCAAACGCCTGCCGCCAATGACGAAGGGCGACAGCCTCGGCCGCAAAGGCATTGAAGCCAACCAACACTTCACAGAACCTCCACCACGCTTCACCGAAGCAACACTGGTGAAGAAGATGGAAGAGCTGGGGATTGGTCGCCCGTCCACCTACGCCGCAACGCTGCAAACTCTGCGCGATCGCGAATACGTAGATCTGGACAAGAAACGCCTGATCCCACAGGACAAAGGTCGTCTGGTAATTGCATTCCTTGAAGACTTCTTCAATCGCTATGTGGAGTATGACTTCACTGCAAGCCTTGAAGACCAGCTCGACAAGATCTCAGCTGGCGATCTGGAATGGAAGGCCGTCTTGCGTGACTTCTGGAACCCGTTCCACGAAATTTGTGATGAGGTGATTAAGCGCTCCAACACGGAAGTGTTGGATGCCCTGAATGAAACCCTCAAAGCACACGTCTTCCCAGACAAGGAAGATGGCTCTGATCCACGCAAGTGCCCGAAATGTGAAACCGGTCGCTTGTCATTGAAAGTCTCCAAATTCGGCGCGTTTGTTGGTTGTTCCAACTACAACAAAAACAAGAAAGACGGCAAAGAACCAAACGAAAATCCGCCACATTGTGATTATACACGTCAGCTCACCTCAGGCGGTACATCTGATGCGGGCGCAGCAGCAGACGGACCTCAGGTTTTGGGCATTGATCCGGAAACCGGTTTGGAAGTCTCCTTGCGCACAGGCCGTTTCGGCCCATATGTACAGCTAGGTGAAGAAGCTAAACCAAAGCGCTCGTCCCTGCCACGTGGCTGGAGCACTGCTGATCTGGATCTGGAGAAAGCCCTTCAGTTGCTTTCCTTGCCACGTGAAGTTGGCACCCATCCAGAAGATGGCAAGACCATTTCCGCAGGCCTGGGCCGTTTTGGACCGTTCGTGCTACATGATGGCACCTATGCCAATCTGGACAGCCCGGACGAAGTCTTCTCCGTCGGCATCAACCGCGCCGTAACCCTGCTTGCTGAAAAGCGTGCCAAGGGCGGAGGCCGCGGAGCTGCCGCAAAACCACTCAAAGAACTGGGTGACCACCCCGATGGCGGCGCCATCAACGTATACAGCGGTCGGTATGGCCCCTACGTAAAATGGGAAAAGATCAACGCAACCCTTCCAAAGGACGTTGCACCAGAAGCTGTCACGTTGGAACAGGCAACAGAGCTTGTAAACGCTAAGGCAGCAACAAAAGGTAAGAAGAAAGCGCCTACCAAAAAGGCAGCTGCAAAGAAAACAACGGCCAAGAAAGCAGCGCCCAAAGGGGCACTGAAAGAACTTGGCGATCATCCGGATGGTGGAGCGATGGAGCTGCGCGACAGTGGCCGCCTCGGCGTTCGGATCAAATGGGGCAAGGAGTTCACCTCCCTGCCAAAAGGAACAGACCCGGAGACGGTAACCCGCGAACAGGCAATCGAGCTGATCAACGCGAAGAAGGATTAAGATCCCCCGTTACTCTCCGGACAACGAAACATAAGGGCTTCCGTTCATCGGGAGCCCCTTTTCGCGGCATAAAAGCCGCACTGGATGAGATACATTGAGCCGAAAAAAGGCCACTGAAAAAAGACACAAGGGACCGGCAGAAATGCCATCCCGCGAAGACATTCTGAAGTTTATTGCCGACAATCCCGGCAAAGCTGGTAAACGCGAAATCGCCCGCCATTTTGGTATCGTCGGCGCCGCGCGCATCCCCCTCAAACGAATGCTGAGAGATTTGACTGAAGCTGGTCATCTCGAAAAACGCCGGAAACGCATGTTGCGTCCAGGCGATCTTCCTCCTGTCTTTGTTGTAAAAATCACGAGCAGAACTGCTGACGGTGAGCTCCTCGGCATCCCGATGAACTGGGATGAAGAGCATGGAGAGCCACCGAACGTTCTCGTCTTGTCGCAAAAGAACAAAAACAAATTCAACCCCGTCCCAGGCATCGGCGACCGCGCCCTTGTGAAACTGCTGGACGATCAGGATGGATCGCCCGAAGCCAAACACGTCGTGCGCGTGATGAAGCGTCTGGAGAACCAGGACACCGACGTCCTTGGCATCCTGCGCATCAACAAAGCAACCAAAGCAGCAACTCTGGAACCAGTTGACCGCAAACAACGCGCTGTCGACCTGGATCCGCGCGAGCTGATGGAATCTGAAGACGGTGACCTCGTAAAGATCGAAGTCCACAAAGTCGGACGATACGGCACACCGCGTGGCCGCATCGTCAAACGCTTTGGGTCCACAACCTCAGAAATGGCTGTCTCCGAAATCGCATTGCACACACAGGGTATTCGTAATGAGTTCCCAGGAGCTGTCATTGCTGAATCGGAAAACATCAAGCCTGTTGGCCACAAGGGCCGTGAAGATTGGCGTGACATCCCGCTCCTCACCATCGACCCTGCGACAGCAAAAGACCATGATGATGCGATCTATGCTCAGTTGGACAACAGCCCGGAGAATGAAGGCGGCTGCATCGTTTACGTCGCAATTGCAGACGTCGCAGCCTATGTCACACCGGGCTCCCCTATGGATAAGGAAGCACTGTTGCGCGGCAACTCAGTCTATTTCCCTGACCGCGTAATCCCGATGCTGCCTGAGCGCATCTCTAACAATCTGTGCTCCTTGCGCGAGAACGAAGACCGCCCATCCATCGCAACTCGGATGGTCTTTGACAAGAACGGCAAGAAAACATCCCACTCGTTCCATCGCGTCATCATGCGCAGCGCGGCTAAGCTCTCCTATCAACAGGCCCAAAAAGCCATTGAAGGCGTGACAGACGACAAAACCGGCCCGCTGCTGGAACCGGTTCTTGAGCCATTGTGGGCTGCCTATGAGATCCTAAAGCGTGGCCGAGACAAACGCCAGCCGCTGGAACTCGACATCCCGGAACGCCGTATTCTGCTGAAAGAAGATGGCACGGTTGACCAGATCGTCGTTCCTGACCGATTGGATGCGCACAAACTCATCGAAGAGTGCATGATCCAGGCGAACGTTGCAGCCGCAGAAGAGCTTGAGAAGCGCAACTCTGCCCTGCTCTATCGTGTGCACGATGCGTCGACACCGGAAAAGCTGGAGAATCTGAGAGACTTCCTCTCCACGCTAGACGTCAAACTGCCTCACATTGGCGGCCTGCGTCCTTCTGTGTTCAACAACATTCTCGACAAGTTCAAAGACACTGCAAGCGCAACCATGGTGTCAGAGGTCGTGCTGCGTTCGCAGGCACAAGCGGAGTACAATGCCGAGAACATCGGACACTTCGGCTTGAACCTCCGACGTTATGCACACTTCACATCCCCTATTCGCCGCTATGCAGATTTGATAGTGCACCGCGCACTCATTCGTGCACTCGGCCTCGGGGATGATGGCTTGCCATACGGCATCGAAGAGAAGCTACCTGCCATTGCAGCAGAGATTTCTGCGGCAGAACGACGGGCAATGCTAGCTGAACGCGAAACCATTGACCGACTGATTGCCCTGTACCTTTGCGAGAGAATTGGGGCTGAATTCTCTGGGCGAATTGCCGGAGTGACCAAATCTGGCCTGTTCGTCAAACTGCTACAAAATGGCGCAGACGGCTTCATTCCTGCATCTACCATTGGTATGGATTACTACGAATATGTAGAATCGGCTCATGCCCTCGTGGGCAGAGCAACTGGTGAAACCTACCAACTTGGTGACGCAGTGCAGGTCAAACTGGTGGAAGCCGCCCCATTTGCGGGCTCTTTACGGTTTGAAATGCTCACAAAAGGCAAATCCAAGGGCGAAGCAGCGGGACGGGTTGCTAAGCACAAGGGTTGGCAAGCAAGAAACAACAGCAAGCCAAAAGGTTTACGCCGGTCAAAAAACGGAAATAAGCGGAAGCGTACATAAAAAGAACGTGCGCTCCCCTGCATTTACGGGACGGAAAAGGCAGGTATAAATGAATACCCATCAAGATCGGAATACCGGAGAAGCGGTGCTGCGTGGCATGCGCTGCAAATGCCCTTCCTGTGGCATTGGCTCTGTCTTCGACGGTTACTTGAGCGTGAAACAGTCCTGCGACAACTGTGGTGAAGAACTTCACCACCACCGCGCAGATGATGCTCCGCCCTATTTCACTATCTTTATCGTTGGTCACGTCGTCGTTGCGCTGGCCATGTGGGTAGAGATGGCCTACGTGCCGCCTATGTGGCTCCACATGGCCGTCTGGCTGCCTTTAACCATCATCATGTCTCTGTCTCTCCTGCGCCCAATCAAGGGCGCCTTGGTTGGTTTGCAATGGGCACTACGTATGGATGGCTTTGCAACTGCCGGCAAAGCACCTAGTTTTGGCCCAACACGCGCCAATCAGAGGTAAGGAATGTCCACGGAAGACCTGACGAAAGAAGTCAAAGTTGAGCGAGCGGAAGAAAACAACAACCCGGCCGCTCAGCCTTTGAGGCCAAAAGACGCCTCCACACTGCTTATTCTGGATCGCAAGGACGATGGCTCCCTGCATCTGTTGATGGGCAAGCGTCACATGGCGCACAAGTTCATGCCTGGCAAATTCGTGTTCCCAGGTGGCCGTGTCGATTCTGAAGACAGCCGCGTAAGATATGTGCGCGACTATCATCCAGATGTTCTCGCCAAACTCAACTACGACAAAAAGCAGATCAAGACTGAAAGCCGCCTGCGTGCGCTGGCAATTGCTGCCATTCGCGAAACCTACGAGGAGGCAGGCCTGTTTGTTGGCCGCAAAACCGAAGGCGAAAGCGAACCAGCTGGTCCGGGCTTTGAAGCTTTTGACGAACTGGGCATCCTGCCGGATCTTGAGCCACTTCGCTACGTTGCCCGTGCAATCACCCCTCCAGGCAGGACCCGTCGCTTTGATGCACGTTTCTTCGCTGTTTGGGCGGACCAGATTGCGCACAAGCTGGAAACCGGCATTGGACCAACAGAAGAGCTGGAAGAGCTCCAGTGGCTGCCAATTGAGCAGTGCAAAAAGCTGGACTTGCCACGCATCACTCTGGCTGTCCTGACAGATCTTGAAAATCGCCTTGCCAAAGACCCGGATCTTTCTCCAGATGGCCCCGTGCCATATTACTACTGGAAGAACGACGGCTTCGCGCGCGAAGAAATTTAATTCTGATTATCCAAGGCGCAACAAACATATATCGCCACGATACTATGTGTTGCGCCTTGCACTTTTCCTGATAGAAGCATTTAGAGCGTTTCCCCGAAAGCAGATCTGTTTTTCGGACAAGAACACGCATGAAACACGGCTTTAGAACATGACGCGTGAATGTATATAAGCGCAAAATGGACGAAAGCACCTGCTCGTAACGAGCTTGAAACGCAGTTGTGTAAATGCTTCAGACATCGGGCACTTTAGCCAATTCCCTCTCACCGAAACAGATTCGCGGCATCATTGCGGCTATCGCGGCGATCACAGCTGTTGGCCTTTCCCTGTCCGCAAGCCTGCCTCTGCTTGCACTCACGCTTGAGTATCGCGGTGTCAGCGACACATGGATCGGCATCAACACCGCATTCTCCGGCGTTGCCTCCATTGTTGCGACTCCAGTCGGCCCATACCTTGCACGCAAACTGGGCACACCCCAGGCGCTCCTGATCAGCCTGTTGGTCGCTGGCTTCTCCCTGCCCTTCTTTTTTGTGTTTGAAAACTTCTGGGCATGGTTTCCACTCCGTCTGCTATTCCACGGCGCAACAACCTCTGCCTTCATCCTCTCCGAGTTCTGGATCAACGCACTGGCACCTTCAAAGCACAGAGGCTTCCTCATGGGCGTTTACGCCACTGTGCTGGCGCTTGGCTTTGCCTCAGGGCCTCTGGTACTTGCATTTGCGGGCACAACAGGCGCACTCCCATTCTTGCTGGCAAGCGCAGGCATCATTATTGCAGCCTTACCTGTGTTGATCGGCTTCAACGCTGCGCCGAGAATCGAAAGTGAAGCAACCTCAAAGCTCTATGCATTTTTGTGGATAGCCCCAGCTGCCACATTCGCCGGATTTGTCTTCGGAGCTGTGGAACAATCAGGCATATCATTGCTTCCTTTGTTCGGCCTCAAGATTGGCCTGACAGCGCAAACTGCGACCCTGCTCGTCTCTGCAATGGCTGCCGGCAACATGGTACTCCAGATCCCACTGGGGCTGCTCTCTGATCGCATGAACCGCCGTCACCTGCTGATCTATTGCGGAGCTTTTGGTGTGATCGGCGCACTACTTATGATCCCGCTCTCCGGCAGTTTTTATGGCATCTGTGCTCTTCTCTTTGTCTGGGGCGGCGTCGTGGCCGGGCTTTATACAGTTGGCCTCACACACCTTGGTGCGCGCTTTGATGGGGCTAACCTGGCTTCCGCCAATGCAGCCTTCGTTCTCATGTATTCCGTTGGCCAGTTGGTGGGCCCTGCCAGCACCGGACTTGCTCTTTCCGCGTGGGGTGCGGACGGACTACCACTGGTATTTGCAGGATTCTTGGGCGCATATGTAATTATATGCCTGATAAGGGGGACAAGACTCGGCTCAGCGCCCTAATGCATCTTGACTTTAGCCCTGTGATTAGTAATGTGCGCGCTGAATTCCCAAAGTTTCCCCGGAAGCGCACCCTACCCGAAGCGAAGGTGTGAGGGTGCCACCGGGACAAACAAAACAACCGGCCACTTCTTAAAAAGGCCGAAAACAGACAGGATCCTTAGCGATGGCCAAGGCGACCACCATTAAGATCAAGCTGCAGTCCACTGCGGACACCGGCTACTTCTACGTGACCAAAAAGAACTCCCGCACCATGACCGAAAAAATGGTGAAGCGTAAATACGACCCAGTCGTAAAGAAGCACGTTGAGTTCAAGGAAACCAAGATCAAGTAAGTCTTGGCTTCATCTGAATTTTCAAAAAAGGCGTTTGCAATCTGCAAGCGCCTTTTTTGTATGCATACTCAAGAGCGCACCCTCACAGCACTCAAACGCAAGTAAGAATCGCTAACTTAACCCTCCGATGACAACCCGCCTGCGAGCCTGAACCACTCAATTGTTAGGGGTAGACAACATTTCCTCACACAAGAGGAAGTCGACTGAGTATAGTCCACTCAACACGGTCAATTCCGCTTCAAATTCAATGAGAACTGACCATCACGATCACTTTGACACATAAGAAAACTGCCCAGACTGAATGACCCATCACACCGGTTACACGCCTCAGGCAACCTCTCCGCACACCAACTCTGGCATTGACGTACAGAATCCAGCGCAAACAGCGCCAGATGCACAAGCATATGCTTGCGAGCGTCAACCCTTAGAGATTTGGAAGAAGTGGTGGCCGGCGAGAACCGGATGACACGAGGAGGCCACTCAGAACCCGCTTACTCGCCGGCCAACCCCACGGACCCAGGAGATGCGGCGGACCTGAGCGCTCCGTAGGGAAACTATGAAGCAGTATTGCCGGGGCTTATTCAATCAACCAAAGGCCAATACTGCAATTTTGCAGTCAATAATTTCATGAAGCTGATGATTTCGTATATCACCATCGCAACATTTACGACTTTAGTAAAGCTTTAAGCTAATTGCGCTCCTGAAAATGGAGGGGATTCTTCACCTATACACAACAAAAGGAAAGAAACCGTCGATTATCAAGAGGCATACGCACAGAAACCCGACAGTTCCCGCAAGACTCACTCGGTGATTTCATCTAGTTTCAAAGACCTACGACTTTTGATGAGAGTCTTTCACTCAATGAAAACTGGTAAGATCAAACAGATTACTAAAGCTTTGCTTTCTGAGGATTGGCAAATCCACAACTTCTAGCTGAGCACAATTTACCAATTAACCACAATCACAACTAATCACGGTTGTATTATGTATCCTTCAGGAACCCTGAGACCGTCTCCAGGAAGCTGCCAACAGAGATTGGTTTGGAAATGTAAGCCTCACACCCGCCCTGGCGAATGCGCTCCTCGTCCCCCTTCATGGCAAAAGCAGTCACCGCGATCACAGGAATGATCTTTAAGTCATCATCCTCTTTGATCCATTTGGTCACTTCAAGCCCTGAAACTTCAGGCAGCTGGATATCCATCAGGATCAGATCCGGCTTATGTGCACGAGCGAGCTCAAGCGCTTCCATGCCATTGCGACATTGCAAGGTCGCGTATCCATGAGCTTCAAGCAGATCGTTAAACAGCTTCATGTTGAGTTCGTTGTCTTCAACAATCAGCACGGTCTTTTGCATCAGTTCAGTCCTGCACAGAATGCCGCCCCAAAAATGGTTTAGCCATAAATAAAGGTGTGGTGCAGCCGCGTTACGACTGGCATTGGGACAAGTCCCACACTAAATTTCCTGCTACATAGTTAATTCGGATTCGTTTCAGAAAGGCAAACACCAATGAATTTAGGCAAAACCGGCAGTTTGACCGAAGATACTGCACAGGAAATTGCAATTGGTGCCCTTACATTTCTTGGCAGCGAGCCTGAACAGCTCGGTCGCTTCCTGTCTTTAGCCGGGATCGGGCCTCAAGAGATTCGCGATGCGGCAGCCGAGCCGGGCTTCCTGGCAGGCGTCCTTGAATTCCTGATGCAGGACGAGCAACTACTGCTCGCCTACACAGAAAGTGTCGGCGTTCGCCCAACCATGATTGCTGCTGCCCATCTTAAACTTGCTGGAGGCGTAGATTTCCTTGCCCAACATTGAGACCGCAAACGCAAGCGCATTGCAGCAAATCAAAGAGATAGAAAAACGCGACCACCCGCTTCTCATCTGCGACGTGGACGAAGTCCTACTGCAGTTCATCCCGCACCTTGAGCGTTTCATGAAAGATCATGGCATTTCCTTCAAGGAAACCGCCTACCGCCTCAAGGCAAACATGGTCTACACGCAAACAGGTGAAAATCTGACAGACGATGCTTGCATGGCAGTCATTCATAACTTCTTCGAAAGCGAAGTCGGCAAACAGGAAGCCGTCCCGCATGCAGCTGAACAGCTTGAGCGCCTGTCAAAGCTCTGCGACATCGTCATCCTGACCAATCTGCCCGGCAGCCACAACAAATCCGCCCGCGAAAATCTTCTCACACGCCTTGGTATGGACTACCCGCTTGTCACCAACGAAGGCCCAAAAGGCGGAGCTGTCGCCGCTCTGTGCGCCGAACGGGGGCATCACCCAGTCATTTTCATTGACGACAGTCCGACCAATATTATCTCCGTCGGCAAAAGCACCCCTCACGTTCAGCTCGTACATTTCATTGCCGATTCACGCTTCTTCGCAACCGCTGGAGATCTGCCCAACGTTGCCCTAAAGAGCAATTGCTGGAAAGAAACAGGCGATTTTATTGAAAATCTGCTGGTCGCTGCGGTAAGGTAAGCTCACAGCTGTAAGTGAACCTTTCACAAAACCAGAGAATCCAAGCGTGGAACAACTTTCAAGCACGACCCTCCAGTATTTTCTGGAGCGTTTCGGACATTTAAGCGGAGCGATATTGCAAAGTGCCCTGTTCATCACCTCTGGGGTATCCGGTGGCCCTGGCTCCATGCTTCTGGAGTTTGCAGCACGAGACTCCCAACGCCCAGCAACCTCTCCGCAAGGTGCCATCAGCAAGCTGAGGATCAGGATCGAAGAGAGCCTGGAGTTCAATCTCCATGAACCGGGCGGCGGGACTTACACCACGATCAAACACCCCATTGTCGGCATGTTTTTGCAAGACAAGTTTTTCCTGAACTTTGATCCCGTCAATTCAAAAGACTGGACCATCGAGGAATGGGACAAAGACCAGATGCGCAAATCAGTGTTTTATGTGGCTGGTGCGCGAATTTCCTGGGAGATTGAGGACTAGGTCATGCTACAGACCCAGCATCTGACATCCGAAAACAACCCAAGGCCTGGTTTCCATGGCAACTGAGGCCACAGCACCTCTAAAAGCACTCTGCAGAGACTGTACACACAGGTTTCGGGCAGACCTGACGCGCTGCCCCAAATGCGGCAGCCCGCGCATCCTTGCCCACGCAGAACTGGATACACTCGAAATCGCGCATATCGACTGTGACGCGTTTTATGCCTCCGTCGAAAAGCGTGAGAACCCAGAGCTGGCAGATCGCCCTGTCATTGTCGGCGGTGGCCAACGCGGCGTTGTCTCCGCAGCGTGTTACATCGCCCGCATTTACGGCGTGCGCTCTGCCATGCCTATGTTCAAAGCTCTTGATGCCTGCCCGGATGCCGTTGTTATCAAACCGCGCATGGATCTGTATTCTCACGTTGGCCGCCAAATTCGCGAAGAGATGGAAAAACTCACCCCACTTGTCGAACCCCTGTCCATTGATGAGGCCTTCCTGGACCTCTCCGGCACACAGAGACTTCATGGCGCGACACCAGCTGAACTACTCGTCCAGTTAGTGAACAAGATCCAGACAGAATTCAGGCTCTCAGTCTCCGTCGGCCTCGCCCCCAACAAGTTCCTCGCCAAAATCGCCTCAGACTTGGACAAGCCCCGTGGCTTTTCTGTCATTGGCGATGCGGAGAAGAAAGAATTCCTCGCCAAACAACCAACCAGTGTCATCTGGGGCGTAGGCAAGGTATTTCAGGGCAAGTTGGAACGGGACGGCATCAAAACCATCGGCCAGCTACAACTCAAAGACCCGACAGACCTTGCCCGCAAATACGGCGCCATGGGCCTTCGCCTCGCGAAGTTGTGTCAGGGAGAGGATGACCGGCACGTCTCCTCAAACAGAGGCGCAAAAAGCATCAGCGGCGAAACCACATTCAACACAGATGTCTCTGACGTCACTCAGCTCTCAAAAAGCCTTTGGACGCTGACTGAAAAGGTCTCCTACCGCACCAAAAAGGCAGAAAAATCCGGCAGGTCCGTCACGCTGAAACTCAAGACAGCCGACTTCAAAACCATCACCCGTTCGCGCATGCTGCACGATCCCACCCAGTTGGCCGACAAGATCTTCCGCACAGCAGACGATCTGCTGCACAACGTGGCTGACGGCAAAATGCGGTTCCGTCTCATTGGCGTAGGGATTGGAGATTTAGGTCCGGCAGATCAGGCCGACCCGGAAGACCTGCTGGACGAGCAGGCGGAAAAACGAGCCAAAGCAGAACGGGCAATGGATGCCTTGCGCGGAAAATTTAAAGACAGCTCAGTCGTCTCTCTTGGCCGCTCCATAAAAGCACCCAGCAAGCGTTGAACTAACGCAACTGCTCTTTCTTGATCGCCCCTGCAAACGGTGCACTCACTTCCTCTTCAAGCACCACTGAGCTTCCGCAAGTACTGACATGCACCATAGGCTTCAGGTCCAACTCAACCAAAGCACCTTCCAGTTCAAACACCCCATAATTCAGGTTCATGCTTCTGGAGACCCCATTTTCATGAAGTACTGTCCGTAACTGGTAATCCGGCATCCGTTCACCGCGCGCACCATCGCTTAAGTTGAAGTAGGCAATAGAAACCGGCCAGGCATCTGCATCTCCTAGTGCGTTCGGCAAGGAAAGCTGATCAGAGCGCTGAGACAATGGATCAGCCAGTTTGCGACCAACAACGGTGGTTGCCTCAAACAACTGCTCACCGGTGACACTGCCATCATACAACTTGGAAACCATAAAGTGTTGCCCACCCGCAGCGCCATCAATCACGCTGTGCAGATGCTGCAGCGGGAACATGATGGAACCATCAAAGCTCAGCTTCTTCTCATCCGGCCCGCTCAAATCCACGTCCACTTTGGAACTTTGATGCTCCGCAGTGCCTTGTGCCTGTTCCGCCAGAAAATCATCGATGAAGGTTTTGTAGGCAAACGAAAGTTGAGAATTGTCCGGCGATTCAAAATAGGTACTGCGCAGGTCCGTGATCGTCTCCTGTCCCTCGTCATCAACACTCATCACCACAAAGCGCAGGTCCACAGTAAATCCATCACAAACAGAACCGGATAGCTCATAGACCATACGCCCGTTCACATCAGAGATGTCCGCTCCATTTTGGGCACTCGACAATCTCATGTCGTAAACGGCTTTGTGAGGCTGAAGATCGGCGGCACTGCTCAACGAGGGAAGCAGAAGAGAACTCAAAGTGAGGGAAGAACCTGCAATCCCGCAAAGACAATGTCCCAAGCGTAGTTTCAGCATAAAACCTCCGATCATGTCGGAACAAAAGACACGTGGGCATGCCTCTCTTCCATCGTTGAAGAGTGCATAAACGCCACCGCCAACGCAAACATTCCGCCAAGGAAATCAGTGCTAGGGTAAATCTTTCAAATTAGATACACGTTTCCCACGTAGACAACGCCCCATGCACCCTTGCAACCATAGTGATTCTAATGTGAGTCTGCGCCTCACCTTGCAGACCACGGCTTCGTGAAGAGATAAACTCTTGAGTTTTCGTGGATTTGCATCACTTATTGCAAAAGATCATTCCGACCGGAGGGAAAACGAATGTCTGATACAATCAAGCAGAATCTTGAGAAGCTTGGCGTCACACTGCCGGAAGCCGCTGCTCCTGCTGCCAATTATGTGCCTTTCGTAAAAACCGGAAACCAGCTTTTCATCTCCGGCCAGCTACCAATGCAAGATGACAAAATCGCAAAAACCGGTAAGGTTGGCGCTGACCTGAGCATTGAAGATGGTGTGGAAGCAGCACGTCTTTGCGCAATCAATCTGCTGGCACAGGCAAAAGCTGCCACTGGCGATCTGTCTAAAGTGGTACGTCTTGTGAAAATTGTTGGCTTCGTCAATTCCAATGGCGACTTCGGCGACCAGCCAAAAGTCATCAACGGTGCATCAGACTTCATGGTTGCCGCCCTAGGTGATGCTGGCCGTCACGCGCGCTCTGCCGTCAGCGCTGGAGCTCTGCCATTCAATGCAGCTGTTGAGATCGAAGCAATTTTTGAAGTTGCCGACTAATTCTGCTCTGATCCTCAGAACATCTCCCATTTATTGAAGAAGCAAGTTCGAATAATCCATGCAAGATCTATCCTGGCTCACCGCTCGCCCGATCGCTCACCGTGGCTTCCATAACAAAGAAGCAGGCATTCTTGAAAACACCCCATCTGCGGTCAAAGCTGCTGTCGAAAACAACTTCGCCATTGAAGTCGATCTGCAGGAAACCAAAGACGGTCAGGTCATCGTATTCCACGATCCAAACCTTGAGCGCCTGACACACAGCGAAGGCAAAGTCATCGACTTCGATCTGGCTGACCTGCGCAACCTCTCCATGCGAGGCTCCACTGATCCAATGTGGACCCTGCAAGAGCTGCTCGATCTGGTCGACGGCAAGGTGCCGCTGGTTATTGAAATCAAAACCCTGAACCTTGCAGAAGGTCAGGATGAGTTCATTAAAACCATTGCCAAAATCCTCAGCGATTATAAAGGTCCGGCAGCAATAAAATCCTTTGACCCGAAGATGCTTCGGACCATGAAGGATGTCGCTCCGCAAATCCCGCGCGGCTGCATCTCCATGACCACCCTGAGCGAGAACGATCACCTGCACCTGACAGAACACGAGATCGAGAAAATCTCCTGGATGGTGCACATGGCAGGCACAGACCCGCACTTCGTCTCTTTCTTCGTAAAAGATCTGCCAGCAGATGGTCCAAGCTTCCTGCGTGAGTTCTATGGCCTGCCTGTCATGACATGGACCGTTAGAACCAAAGAAGATCGTCTTAATGCAGCCAAGCACGCAGACCAGATCGTCTTTGAAGGCTTCAATCCAGACGAAGATCCACTCTAGGACCTATTGATTTGCCAGTACCACCATCACCAATTCTGAAAGTTCTCTCATCATTAGATGAGATACCCAGCACCGACTGGGACGCACTGGCAAATCCCGGCACACCGCCGATCCTTTACGATCAACAGGATTGGATCGATTCACCTGAAATAATCCAATCCACACCAGACTTGAAAACTGAATCAACTTCTCAAGTTTCCGAATTTAACCCAATGCTTTCACACGCTTTTTTACAAGCGCTGGAAGAAAGCGGATGTGTAGGATGGGATGCAGGCTGGATCCCACAGCACATATGGTGGGAACAAGACGGCAAGCCCCTCGCAGCGATCCCGACCTATGCCAAAAGCCACAGTCAGGGAGAGTACGTTTTCGACTATGCATGGGCTGAGGCCTTTCAGCGTGCAGGCGGAAACTATTATCCTAAACTGCAATGCTCCATTCCGTTCACGCCAGTACCGGGACGTCGCCTCTTAATCTCACCAGAGGCCAACCGGCCAGAAACGGTCAAGATCCTCACCACAGGCCTGAAAGAGCTGGCAACACGCATCGAAGGCTCATCAGCTCATCTCACCTTCCTCACTGAGCAGGAGTGGAAGGAACTGGGCGACGAAGGCTTCCTGTTACGCACAGACCAGCAGTTCCATTGGGAGAACAACGGCTACAGCGATTTCTCCGAGTTTCTGGAGGTCCTATCCTCCCGCAAGCGCAAAAGCATCCGTAAGGAGCGTAAGACCGCGCAGGAGAACGATATCGAAGTCGAATGGATCACTGGCCCCGATTTACAGGAAAGCCACTGGGACGCGTTCTTTGAGTTTTACGTGGACACAGGCAATCGCAAATGGGGCTCGCCTTATCTCAACCGGGAGTTCTTCTCGCTCCTCAGCGAAAGACTGGCGGATCATACTTTGCTCATCATGGCAAAGCGCAATGGCCGCTATATTGCTGGCGCGCTTAACATGATCGGCGGCAACACCCTGTATGGTCGCAACTGGGGTTGCATCGAGAACCACCCCTGCCTGCATTTCGAGATTTGCTATTACCAAGCCATTGAGTTTGCGTTGTCGCGCGGCCTTCAACGTGTTGAGGCAGGTGCACAAGGAAGCCACAAACTGGCACGCGGCTACATGCCCAACCTCACCTATTCCGCCCATTGGATTGCACACCCTTCGTTAAGGAATGCAGTCGCACACTATCTGGATCAGGAGCGCCAAGCCGTTCTGCATGAACAGAAAATCCTGTCGGAACACGGACCGTTTCGCCAGCAGGGCTCCTAGAACCCACATTAAGACACCACCTCAAGACTCTGAAGAGACTCACAAATCTCACCAAACTTGAATCAGTTTCTTAAGTCCATTCAGGTTCTCAACACCTACCAGATCGCAACACATATTTCTTATTGGGAATTCCGCCGTGAATCGCGATATGTATGGGCCCAAACATTTTTGAGACCACTGAGGATCCTGTAATGACCAGCTCCGCATATGATGAACACAACATCTTCGCCAAAATTTTACGCGGCGAACTGCCTTCCGAGAAGGTCTTTGAGAACGAAAATACAATTGTAATCATGGACATCATGCCACGCGCTGATGGCCATGTGCTGGTTCTGCCTAAAAACGGTTCCCGCAACATCCTCGACATTGAAGAAGCTGACCTTGCAGCTGTCGCAAAGACGGCCCAGAAGATGGCCCGCATCCTCAAGCAAGCCTTTGCTGCGGACGGCATCACCATCCACCAGTTCAACGAAGGCGCTGGCGGACAAATGGTGTTTCATACCCACTTTCACGTCATCCCACGCACCGAGGGCATCTCTCTACGCCCACACACTGGCGAGATGGAAGACGGTGAAAAGCTCAAAGCAAACGCAGAGAAAATTCGCGCAGCTGTTGCGGCTCATTCCTGATCATTTCAAATGAAACAACCTCGCGCATTCCCACCAGACTGCGCGAGGAAAAGTCGATTCACTTGAAACGACCGACCTTCCTGATCTGCAATTTTGAATCTAATTACAACGCACTAGCCTGCACGCTTGAATCAAATTTTCAAGGCACCCAGAATTTCGATTCATCTGAAATGATCAGACAGGTTCGATAGACACTTTCTCATTCAGTGCTTTTTGCATGATCTTATCGAAGCGGGAATCCATGCAAACGCTCACGTCCGTCGTCACAAACTTCCCGCTCCAATACAGCGAGAAAATCGTGGCAGGTGTCGGCGCCCTCTGCGCCTTTTCCAGTGTATCCAGATGAACGATCTTGAGCGGTAACCCACGCTTCTGGGCAGTCTCTTTCAGGTTCTGCATCACATGATGATCCGTGAACGGACAGCGATTGGAATAGTATGCAACCAGCCCCTCCTCATTAGGTCCAGCACCTTTTTGAGCGGCTTCAGAAAACGATGCAGAACCAGTCTGTCCATCAACACCAAGCCGCAACAGCTCGATACCATCCGGCGAGGTATCGCAGACCTCAAAGCCTTGCCGCTTGAACCATTTACCATCTGAGAGGAAGGGCACCTTCTTAGCGCCAGCAATTGTCACCAGCCCCGTTGCTCCAGCCTCACGCGCAGCCTCTATGGCCTTGGCCAGCAACGCCTTGCCATGACCCTGCCCTTTGTATTTGCCGGAAACCCAAAAACAGTTCACCAGCAGGTGTCCAGGCGCAACCACAGGCGCCCAGCCAGCTTCCGCCGGACCAAATTCAATGAACACCTTTGCGCGCTCATCCAACCGGATAAATTGATAGCCTGAAGAGAATTGCTGGCTCAGCCAGTCCTTCTTCAACTGGTAGCCCTGCGCACATTTTTTGTCCGAGATTGCACAGCAGATATGCTCGTCGCAAATCGTCTGCTCATTCAATGCAATATAAGTCATCGTCAGCTCCCCAGTCGCTAACTTACGTTAGAGCGAGAAACAATGATCAGCAATGCGTGCGATCAAGCTTAGCAAGATCCGTTAAATCAAAAAGGCCCAGCCACCAATCAGCACAAACTCAGCTGAGATAATCCCGGCCATCAGCCGGTCGTTAAGAAGCTTGTATCCAACAACGCCACTAGCCACCGCAGCAAGACGCAGCCATACAGGCACGTCGCCCAGCACACCTTCAGGAAACAAAACCAATCGCGCGATGATGCCAGCAATCAACGCCGTCGCAACAGCCCGCACCCATGCGAACAAAAGACTGTCCTCTCGCAGCTTGCCGGAGGCAAACACACCAATC
Organism: Pseudovibrio sp. WM33; assembly: GCF_001623165.1. Taxonomy (NCBI): domain Bacteria; kingdom Pseudomonadati; phylum Pseudomonadota; class Alphaproteobacteria; order Hyphomicrobiales; family Stappiaceae; genus Pseudovibrio; species Pseudovibrio sp. WM33. The sequence continues at coordinate 81,078 of NZ_LMCK01000084.1, read as the reverse complement.
CAGCGCCAGCACTCTGTCGCCAGAAAGCCTGCAACAAGGATCATCACATAAGGCCACCACCAGCTGCCATAAACCTCACTCACAGCTCGGCCCTCCGTGTTGCAAACAACCAGCCTACAAAGGCAACTGTGCCCCCCACAAATCCGGTCAGCAGCAAATCAGCACCCGGAAAGAAGTGATAGAAGACAGGCCCGAGAATGAGACCCAAAATGAGCGCGGCCTTATCACCACTCGTACGAGAAGCCTGATACATGGAAAACATGAAGTAGATCGGTGTCAGCAAAACCAGACCAGCCGCAATCGGACCTTCTACCGCTGGAAGCACCATGTAAGACAACGCGGTCGAACACAGCACCACAAAATGCACTGTGGACCCAAACCCGGCAAAGAAGGGCAAACGCGCCGCCCTTGGCATGCTTGGCAGGTTGCGCATGGCAAACACCCACGCCGTCACAGCCACGAAGTGGGACACAATCAGCATGTGCCACGTCTTAGTTCGCTTCCCATCGCGCAGAACAGGCATCAACGCCACGGTCATCGGCATCAAGCGCACAGCGGAAAGAGCAACCGCAATCGCAGCGGAGATCAATCCAGCCCCGGCACTCATAGCACCCGTCAAAACAACAATGCTTGGCAACGCCCACATAAACAGGCTCATCAAAAGCACTTCTGTAAGCGTGAGCCCAACTTCGCGGGCCAGCGAAGTAAACCCCACAAAAGCCATCATCAAAATAAGTGTCGGGAGGCAAAACGCGCCCTTAGCTCCTTGGCGGAACCAATAGGCACCTCCCTCAAATTCCGAAGGATCCACTCCTTCGTCAATATCCATGTCTGAACTGGTCATTTAAGAACTCGGAGGCTCACGAGAAAGAAGAGCCTTTGGGGAAGAAGAAACGCAATCTATTGAAGCTGCATAAACAAACCTACACAAGACTACGTAGCTCCACCATACAAAAAAGCCGGAGCAGATGCTCCGGCTTTTTCTCAACTATCAGTGCTTTAATCCGCAATCGGAATACCAGGAACATCACCACGCTTGGTGGCATCAGCACCCCGGCCCGTTTTTGGAACAACAGACTTACCCTTGCCTTTGGCAACCGGCTTTTTCTTGGCAGCCTTCGCCTTAGGTGTCGGACGATCCTCAACACTCTCAAGAAGCAGCCCTTCAAGGTCCTCAGAAACGGAGACCTTAACAGTCCCGCCCTTCTGAAGTTTGCCAAACAGAACCTCATCAGCCAGCGGCTTCTTGATGTGCTCCTGAATGACGCGGCCCAGCGGTCGGGCTCCCATCAATCGGTCGTAGCCTTTCTCAGATAGCCAGGCCACAGCTTCAGGTGTCAGTTCAAAGGTCACGTTACGCTCTGCAAGCTGAGCTTCCAGCTGCATAACGAACTTCTCAACCACACGATGAATAACGTCACTATCCAGATTTGCGAACGGAATGATCGCATCAAGACGGTTCCGGAACTCCGGAGTGAACATCTTGTTTATTGCATCCATATCATCGCCATCACGGTCAATGCGATTGAAGCCCATAGGAGCTTTCGCCAGATCAGCCGCACCAGCGTTGGTGGTCATGATCAGGATCACATTGCGGAAATCGACAGACTTACCATTGTGGTCCGTCAGCTTACCGTGATCCATAACCTGCAACAGAATGTTGAACAGATCAGGATGAGCCTTCTCGATTTCATCCAGAAGCAGCACACAGTGCGGATGCTGGTCAACAGCGTCCGTCAGCAAGCCACCCTGATCAAAGCCCACGTAACCTGGAGGGGCACCAATCAGGCGAGAAACCGTATGACGTTCCATGTACTCTGACATATCAAATCGGGTCAGCTCAACACCCAGTGTCGATGCCAGCTGGCGCGCAACTTCCGTCTTACCAACACCGGTTGGTCCGGAGAACAGATAAGAACCAATTGGCTTATCCGGTTCACGCAGGCCTGCACGGGCCAGTTTGATGGACGCAGACAACGCTTCAATCGCCGGGTCCTGACCATAAACAACGCGCTTCAGACTATCCTTAAGGTTGGACAGAACTGCTGCATCATCCTTGGAAACAGACTTCGGCGGAATCCGCGCCATGGTCGCAATGGTTGCTTCAATTTCCTTCAGGCCGATTGTCTTGCGACGTTTGCCCTCTGGCAGCAACATTTGCGAAGCACCAGACTCATCAATCACATCAATCGCTTTATCCGGAAGCTTCCGGTCAGCAAGGTAGCGAGAGGACAACTCGACGGCCGCCTTAATCGCATCATTGGTGTATTTGATGTTATGGAAGTCCTCAAAGTAAGGCTTCAGCCCTTTCAGGATTTCAATTGCATCTGGAATGGTTGGCTCGTTCACATCCACTTTCTGGAAGCGACGCACCAGTGCGCGGTCCTTTTCAAAGAACTGGCGATACTCTTTATATGTGGTGGAACCGATACAACGGATCGTACCGGATGCCAGCGCAGGCTTCAGCAGATTAGATGCATCCATCGCACCGCCTGAAGTTGCACCCGCACCAATCACGGTGTGGATCTCGTCAATAAACATGATCGCGCCCGGATAATCTTCGATTTCCTTGACGACCTGCTTCAGACGTTCCTCAAAATCACCGCGATAACGAGTACCTGCAAGCAGAGATCCCATATCCAGCGCAAAAATCGTCGCGTTTTTCAGCACCTCAGGCACGTCACCAACAACGATACGGCGCGCAAGCCCTTCAGCGATCGCTGTTTTACCAACACCCGGATCACCCACATAAAGCGGATTGTTCTTGGCACGGCGACACAGGATCTGAATGGTCCGCGAAATTTCTTTCTCACGCCCGATTAGCGGATCAATTTTACCGGAAAACGCTTTGTCATTGAGATTCTGACAATAAGCCTCAAGAGCTTCTGTTTTCCGCTTTGTTTGGTCAGAAGAACCACCAGATGGAGGTTGCGGCATGCTCACATTAGGGTCAGCGCCACTATCGGATTCTTCTTCAGCACCACGTACCCGACGTGGTTCAGACAAGCCAGCCCGTTTTGCAATACCATGGGAGATATAATTGACAGCGTCGTACCGTGTCATTTCCTGCTCTTGCAGGAAGTAAGCAGCATGGCTTTCACGCTCAGCAAAAATGGCGACAAGAACGTTGGCACCAGTCACTTCTTCACGCCCGGATGATTGAACATGAATGACAGCGCGTTGAATGACACGCTGGAAACCGGCGGTTGGTTTTGAATCATCATCCCCGTCAACGACGAGGTTCTCTAGTTCAGTATCAATATATTCGACAATGCTTTTTCGCAGTTGATCGAGGTCCACATTGCATGCACGCATCACCGCAGCAGCATCCTGATCATCAATCAATGAAAGCAGCAGATGCTCCAGGGTCGCATATTCCTGATGGCGCTCATTAGCAAACGCCAAAGCTTGATGGAGAGCTTTCTCCAGACTGCGAGAAAATGACGGCACAGGCGCCCCCTATTACTTTTTCTCCATTACACATTGCAATGGATGTTGGTGTTTTCGGGCGAAATCCATAACTTGTGTGACCTTTGTCTCGGCCACTTCATAGGTGAAGACTCCACACTCCCCTACGCCATGATGATGGACATGGAGCATAATCTGCGTCGCATCTTCACGATCCTTATGAAAGAACCGCTCCACAACGTGGATCACGAACTCCATCGGCGTAAAATCATCATTGAGCAACAACACGCGATACAAACTGGGCCTTTTTGTTTTTGGCTTAGGTTTGGTAACGGTTATCGTCCCGCCATCATCGTCATTATCCAGGTCGAAATCGCTGCTCATTTGTTCTCTTTGTCCCTCCATGTATAACGCAGAGGACTTTATAGTATTTAAACGTACCCCCTGCGAATTCAAGGGATATGCATTTTCATAGGGCACACCAACAACTCCAGAAAAATCAAACAGCGTTTCATTTTCTGTTTCATTATACACCGTAAGCATAAGATTATCTCCCCTGAGAACACTCATTGCCTGTCGCTGGTCTCTCATTCACACTCTCGCTACAGCATCTGCGCTGTCTTTTCGCTCTGGTTTACAGACTTGCTGGCGCCAACGCCCCGCACCCGGCGGCATCAGCAGCCTCCCGAATGTACCTGCCAGATCAATCAATTGCAGACATTCAGGACACGCGAAGCCTTCTCTTTCATTGTTAGTACTGATTATTCCCCAAGCAAACTGGAAAATGCAAACCAATAAGAAGAGAAAACACTCAGACTATCCGAAGGGTTAAACCCTGCTCCCAACGTAAGATGAGCATATTCGGGCCATTCTGCGGACCCAAACACGCCCGCCAGAATTCAGGATACTGAATCACAATGTTTTGAGAGGGCCTTGAAGAAGAGAGATAGGTTGTCTGAAAATGGAAACAACCAGGGCAATCTATTTAAAACACGCAAAACCAAAAAGCCCGAAGCGCTAACGCACCTCGGGCTTTCAATCTCAATTATGCCAGTAGATTACTTGGCAGCTTTAGACAGCATACCCTCATAGGGCTTATAAGCGTCCTTAGCGATCTCAGCGTACATTTCGCCGATTTTAGTTGCCTGACCGACCATGCTTTCGTAGCTCACTTTGGCAAAATCTGCCTGAGCTTCCATAGCCTTATCAAGAGACTTGGCGCCAACAACTTTCTCCATTGCTGCGCTGCTCTCTTCCATTGACTTCTTAGAGTAGTCCGCAACCTCAGCAGAGATCGCCTGCATGCCCTTGGAAAACGCGCCGAAGCTTTGCATAGCTACGTCCATGTTATCTTTTCCAAGCTTCTGCATATTCTCAAATCCTGTGACCATGAAAATTACCTCATCAATTGGGCGGCGCCGGTATTTCGATGATTAGGTTTTTGTCTCTTGGGGAGCAAACGCCACATTTCTAAACTTACGCAGCGATATTATGCGCTGCACAAATTTTGTCAACTTTTATTTTGCGCTGCAATATCATGAAAAGACAGGGGCGTAGCCACAAACAAAAAACGGATAAAAACAATATTTTTGCAATCTGCCTTATCGTATTTACAGAATTGTAACCGTAATCGCATCATTCTGGGTATGACGCGAACGGGGGAGTCACCTGCGCCGCATTTTTAGCGGCTGAGGCTTTCTGAACACACCTCCGCTAGCAATGAGAGAATTTATTTAGTACAGAGCGCGTAAACCGCCATTATTGCTCACGGGGCGAAAAGAACATGGGTCTGCGTAATTTTGGGCCATTTGGGCGCCTAAAAAAGGCATTGGGACAAGCTGTCGGCATTCTTGCCGTATCCTTAGCAATCGCTACAGCTCCGACTGTTGCCCAGGCAAATTCCAAATATGCTGGTATTGTCGTTGATGCAAAAACCGGAAAGGTTTTGTACGCCAACAACGCCAATGCACGACGCTACCCTGCGTCCACCACAAAGATCATGACACTTTATGTGCTCTTTGAGGAACTGGAAGCTGGCCGCGCCACACTAAATACTAAAATGAAGGTCTCCCGCTACGCAGCAGGTCGCCCACCAACAAAGCTTGGCTTGAAGGTTGGCGGCTCTTTGCGCGTTAAGGATGCCATTTATGCACTCGTTACCAAGTCCGCAAATGATGCGTCGACTGTGATTGCAGAGCATATCTCCGGTTCTGAAACAGCATTTGCGCGCCGCATGACGCAGACGGCCCGTGCGATTGGCATGCGCAACACCACCTTCAGAAACCCACATGGCCTGCCAAATTCCAAGCAGGTGACCACCGCAGCAGACCTCGCTCTGCTGGGCCGCGCGATTCAGGATCGGTTCCCGAACTATTATAAGTACTTCAATACCCGCTCTTACACTTACGCCGGCCGCCGCATGGGCAACCACAACAAGTTGCTCGGTCGTGTCCGTGGTGTCGATGGAATCAAAACTGGTTACACCAACGCCTCCGGCTTCAACCTCGTGACCAATGTTAAACGTGACAATCGCCAGATTGTTGCTGTGGTTCTGGGTGGCCGCACCGGTAAAAGCCGTGATGCGCAAATGGTCAAGCTGATCAGCCAGTACCTGCCAAAAGCATCCCGTGGTCGTCGCACCACGCCGATGCTCTACGCAGGAACAACAAAACGCTACCAGTTCCCAAAAGTTGCTCCGGCTATTCCAGTTGCCAAAGCAGGCACTCCAGCTGGAAAACAGCCGACGCTGCTGGCCTATGCCAACGCGACTGGCACAAAACCGAATTCGAAACCATCTGATCCAATCGCAAAAATGCTGGAACATCAGGCCACGGCCCCTGCTCCGGCACCGCGTAAGGACCTTGTTGCCAATTCACTGGCCGCCCCTGCTGTTTCTGCTTCGGCAAAACTGCAGCAGCCAGCGAAAGCAGCTGCACCATCTTCCGCTCCAATTCAGCAGAAGATTGCAAGCCTGAAGCCAGAGGACATCGACACCTCCGGCTGGCACATTCAGATTTCTGCGACCGACAGCCAGGATAAAGCAATCAAGATCCTGGAAAATGCGCGCGCTGCGACAGGGGCCACCCTGCGTAACAAACGCATTTACACAGAGCCGGTCAAATCTAAGAAACAAACCCTGTACCGCGCGCGGTTCATCGGGTTTGAAACCAAAACAGCAGCCTGGGATGCTTGTGCCAAACTCAAGAAGGCCAAGTACTCCTGCTATGCCGTCTATCAGTAACTCGTATCAGTCACGGTGAGTCTAATGTCTGTTGAGAAGCCGATCCTTCGCCTCGTTGAGTTTGGAAGCCAGGAAAGCAGAACCCCCACTATCGGGGTGCAATCGTTTAATCAGCCTGCGGTGAGCAGCACGGATGTCTTCCACGGAGGCTCCCGGCGCAAGTCCAAGAACCTCGTAGGCCTCCTTCTCAGTCAGAGCGCTCGAGCTCGACGTGTCTCTCTGCCCCGCTGTGGAATCCGCGTGGAAGTCTACACGCCAGTTGGAGAGCCTGCTATCGAGGTAAGCTTCGAGTAGGGCAACGCTGTCGCCGTCCGGCTGCACGTCGCGCCAAAGCTGTTTGAGCTCTGCAACCTGCAAAGAACTCAGCGCGCGGCCAGCAAAGGAACCGGCAAGCACTTTGCCCTCCAGCTTCTTGCTATCATGATCCAGCTCCATGTGGAGAAATCTGGAGGAGATATTGGAAGTCTGACCGGCACTCTTGGAGGCACCACCCAGTCCTCCGAAAGGGAATCCACCGGGAAACTTGAAACTCTGCGCAGACCCCCAACCCAAAAGGGACAGCGCAAAGGCCGCAAGTGGCAGCGCAATAACGTATCTGCCAGTGACGGCAAGAAAAGCGCAGAATGCCAGCAGCAGTCCGCCAATCAGCATTTTCAAAACTTCTTTAAGTTTTGCCGGATTTGACTGCGTCAGCCACTTTGCGAAGAAATAGAGGATGGCAAGCACCAATCCTCCCATGACCAAATAGCCCATTTAGTACCTGACATGTATTAGGCGCATTCCCCAAAAGTGGTTCCGGTTTCCGGATCAGAATACGCACAAAATTAGAGAGCTCGAGCGTGATGCGTGAATGTAAATAAACGCGGCGTGCTCTAGCTAAGGTGTTCTATCAAGAATTGAGCACCTTTATGCCCCGATTGCTCAAGGCGCTCAAGGGCCTGTCTGCCCCCGGCGGAAAATGTTGCAATCGCAGCCAGCAATCCACGCAAGCTCGCAGCAGATCCGTCATCAAAGTTCAGATAGACCCCGTTGCTCAAACGAGCGATCTCGCGATACGCCCGCTCCGCCAAGATGTCCTTGCCTTCCTGAAACACAAAAACCGGCACGCCCAACAATCCAAGCTCCCCTGCCTTATCGCAGACCAGATCAGGATTCTCCTCCATACAATCGCCAATATAGACAACTGCCTGCACCCGCTTTTTCCGCGTCTCAGCCAGGGCGTGGTCCAGCACCTTGCGAATCTGTGTCCGTCCGGCCTGCACGCGAATCTTACGCATCATCCCGCCCAGCTCTTTGGAATTGCTGACCCAGCGCGAAGATTTACACTCACCATACCCGCGAAAGAACACCAACTGCACATCAAGCGACCCAACCCGGCCCGCTTCGATGAACATCTCTTCCTGTAGATGACAAGCCTGATCCCACGTGGGCTGCCGACTCATTGTGGCATCCAGCGCAAAGATCAAACGGCCCCGCTCATCCCCGGCAGGCGCTGCAACCGCGTCTTTGGCAGCCTCCAGAAAGTTGGAAAGATCACTCTTGCTGTCTGCAGGATTGTTTAAAGATCCGGATCTTTTGGAGAGCTTGTCTGACATGGGCGTACCTGTATTCACGTCACAAAGGATTACGAAGGCATTTTATTCCAACAACTTAACAATTATTGGGACAGATTGGTTATTTCGCTCGCTAAAGACCAATACCCACTATTGGTGCAATGAGAATAATCACAAAATCTGCTAAAATCAGTTATATCAGTTTCTGCTTGCAATTGGGTTCAACAGTTTCTGGGCAAACCCATTACCAACAACAGATAAAAACGCTGCAAAGCAAAGAAATTAAGGGATGAGGTCCCACATGGAGACGCCTATGAGAAATCTCCCAGACGTATACCGTGGTGTAGACGACCTGCGGGCTGCACTATTACCTCTGAGACGAGAAGGCAAAACAATCGCTCTGGTTCCAACCATGGGGGCACTGCACGCAGGCCACCTGTCTCTGGTCGAAAAGGCCCGGGAACATGCGGACATCGTGATTGTTTCAATCTTTGTGAATCCAAAACAGTTCGCGCCGGGCGAAGATTTCGAGAGCTACCCAAGAACGGAAGAGACCGACCTGCAAAAGCTGGCGGGCTACGACGTGTTTGGCGTCTTTGCTCCAAATGCGCGGGAAATGTACCCGAACGGCTTTGCCACATCTATTCAGATCGAAGGCCCGGCCCTTGGTCTGGAAACAGATCACAGACCGCACTTCTTCAACGGCGTGGCCACAGTGGTGGCGAAACTGTTGCTGGCCGTTTTGCCAGATGTCGCTGTGTTCGGGGAAAAAGATTACCAGCAGCTGCGCGTCATCAAGCAACTGGCCAGAGACCTGCACCTGCCAACCAAAGTCATCGGCGCTCCAACCGTGCGCGAAGAGGATGGCCTCGCCATGTCTTCCCGCAATGAGTATCTGGATGATAAGGAACGCACGACAGCCAGAACAATTTCTGAAACACTGCAGACTGCGCGCAATGCACTCCATAACGGTGAAAACTGGATTGAAGTGCGCAAGAAAGCCCTTGTTGTCCTCAAGCTCTCAGGATTTGCGACAGACTACTTCGAGCTGCGCCACGGCAAGCATCTGGGCACACCCATCGACGCCAAAGGTGCCCGTATTCTGGTCGCCGCCAAAGTTGGCGATACCCGCCTGATCGACAATATCGAAGTATAAAACGACTCTCCGGGCGAATGAATGCATTTGCCCGGAACCCTACCGCGTCTCAGAAGCTTTCAATTCGCATCTTACTTTGAGAACAGCTTGCCCGCACAAGGCATCCTAAAAATACCCGACATAGCTCAGATAAGCACCTATTGCGGTAAAAGCGGTGCCTGTGGCGAGAATTCCCCTCTTCCCCATTTGCTGTGACTTTGTCATGTAATCCGGAATGACAATAAGACTTGCCCCCTTCAGCACGGCAGCAGCTCCAACCAATGTTACGAGAGCGCCGGCCATGCTGGACACGTTGAGATGGTTGGCAAGCACAACCATACCAACCACAAAATGCACAGCACCAGACAGATTGAGCAAGATCGGATTCGCATCTGATTGGGCAGCAATCATCCGCTGGTAAAAACTGCTGGAAATAAAGAAGCCAAGACCTGTCACGAAAAGATACGGCCCGGCAATCGATGCGATAAGCTCGGTCACAGCATAGTTCTCCCGAACAGACAGCCACATGCCGTGTTTATCTCATCCAGCCTTTACAGATGCAAGCCGCAAAAAAGAGACCGCTTAGATCAGGCAAAGCTCCTGCAACTCGCGGCGCATACCCTCTGGCATTTCGGCAAGTTGATCCCCATCCAGCATTGGCCCGCTCACATCCGGCGGTGCATCTGACACTTTCAGATACCGCCAGCCCTGAAAGGCACGGCGCGGCTGCAGCTGTGTCTGGTGGAGGAAAGGCTCCATCACAAGGTCACAGCGCTTCTTGCCGGAATCATCCTTGTGCACGCGGATATCAATCAGTTTCTGGCGAACCTGAACATTGCCTTTGATCACCCAGTACAGCGAACCACCATCCAGCAGCTCGTCAATGCGAGTCGGCACCATACGAGTGGTATGGATCTGCTCGTCACTCAAACCGTGTGACAGCGCCAGAATCTGTCGCTGTTCAATGTAATTCCGCAGCTGGTCAACGCTTTCCACGCCAACACAGAGTTTCACCAGATGTAACGTCATAGCGCTCAAATAGCAGGAAGCTCTGGCTTTTTCCAGTCATAGCAGCCCCCATAGCTAACGCATTGCACAAACATATCGGTGATCGCGCAGCCACGCTCTCCATTTTCTAATTTGACTCGGTAGAATGATCGCTCTACCAATTAATCATGACTGATCTTGAACATTCCATCTGCACGGGCCTGGAAGGCGTCTTCGCAACGCGCGGCTTCACAGCTCCCGGCGTGGCAGAACTCAAGCGCGGCTCCAATGTGAGCCTGCGCACGCTCTACAAATACTTTCCCTCCAAAGAGCATATGATCATCGGCGCACTGGAAGTCCGTAATCAGCGCTACCTGTCCTTCCTGAGTGAGGCAGCAACACAGTCCCCTGATGATCCACTGGAGAGCATTCTCCGCACCATCGAACATTGGATGGCAAACAACGCACCACACGGTTGCATGGATCAGGCGGCTCTTGCTGCCTATCCAGACAGCGCACTCGTCAGAGAATGCGTCACACGCCACAAGCAGCAAACCAAAGATCAGCTGGCAGCTCTTCTCGGCCTTGTGTCCAATGCTGGAGAGCTCTTCATGATCCATGAAGGCATCGTCTCAACCTACCCCCTTCACGGATCCACTGTCTTCACCTGGGCCAAATCCGCAATTCAGTCACTCACTCAGAAAGCAACATGATGAGCACCCTCCCCACCACAATGACTGCAGTAACGCTCACCGGGCACGGCGGACCGGACATGTTGGAGCTGCGTACAGACCTGCCCTTGCCTGCCATCGGCTCTGAAGATGTGCTGATCGAGGTTCTGGCAGCAGGCATCAACAACACAGACATCAACACACGAAAAGCATGGTACTCGCGTCATGATAATCAGGCAGAAGATGCCACATGGTCATGCGAACCACTCCAGTTCCCCCGCATTCAGGGCATAGACGTGTGCGGACGGGACGTCGCGGCAGGCGCTAAGGTCGATCAGGTCCTTCTGGGCAAGCGCGTACCGGTGGAGCCCTGCCTGCAATATGCCAATGGCAAAAAGCTGGAGTCTCCATGGTTCATGGGATCAGAGTGTGATGGCGGCTTTGCTGAATTTGTTTCAATCGATCACCGTCACGTCTACCCAATCCAAAGCCAGCTGAACGATCTGGAGCTGGCATCCTTCCCCTGCTCGTATTCAACCGCTGAGAACATGCTGACACGCGCCAACCTCAAAGCCGGAGAGACCGTTCTGGTGACAGGGGCCTCAGGAGGCGTTGGCTCAGCGGCCCTCCAGCTGGCACGCGCACGCGGTGCAAACGTCATCGCCATCTCCTCCACCTCAAAGACTCAGCTGCTTCAGGAGCTCGGAGCAAGCCGTGTGCTGGATCGCAGTGATGATCTGATTGAGAGCCTTGGCTCCAACAGCATTGATGTGGTGGTTGATCTGGTCGCCGGCCCGCAATGGCTAGACCTCCTCGCCATTCTCAAGCCCAGGGGCCGCTATGCAGTCGCCGGAGCGATGGCTGGCCCTATCGTAGAACTGGATGTCCGCACACTCTACTTGAAAGACCTGAGCTTCTTCGGCTGCACCGTGTTGGAACCCGAAGTCTTCGGGAACCTTGTTGCTCACATTGAAGCAGGCAGCATACAGCCTCTGGTCGCGCAAACCTTCCCGCTTGCTGAGATTGGCAAAGCACAAGAGGTTTTTGAGCAAAAGAAGCATCTGGGAAAGATTGTGCTGGCAGTCGCAGGCGATTGCTCTGGCGAGAAAAACGCACGCAATCTGCCCTAGCGTCCATTACGTGACAAAAAGCACATTATCGATTTTGAAGTTACACTAGAACCAGCTCAAAGAAAAAAGGGATGCAGACGTCACATCTGCATCCCTACCAAAATCCGCGTTCAAGCAGTTATCTTGGGATTAACTGCCGGCACCTGCAAATACATAAAGCAGCGCCATAACGCCGCCGAGGGTTGCGACAGTCCACACAGTGAACCCCCAGCAGGACTTCTGAATTTCGTGATCCATAAAACACCGTTTAATGGTTGATACACGTGCGCCGAGGAAACCCCGTCAGCACAGGGCGCTCGGAATATCCCTTCCGTGATCAAAGCGCAACAGCAAAATGGCAAAATTTGGCTTGGCAGACTGCCACACCTTACTAGATATAATTCATTACTCATTCACCAGTCAGATATACCTACACCATAAAAACTCATAGCTCCAAAGAGTTAGGGCTCATTAGAATTAATAAAATTATCGATAACCATAAAAAAATTCACTCAAAATTTTTATGCAAAAATTCGTTCAAAACTCGACTTTATTGAGAATTGGGTACCTTACAGGACAACTCAAACTCCATTTTTTGACCATTCTGAGTCTGTTTTCACGCAACTTTGCCGGGTTCACACAGCCGCATATCATGCGCGCCCACTAGCCCCTCTCCGCAAATCATGCCAAACATAAACCTGTCCGTTTCCATCAAAATGGGCTCATGTCCGGACTCAGGCTTAAAAACAGAAAGACCAATGCTTCAGATCCAGTTTTCCAACTTCATTGCCATCCTCGTCTTCGTCTCCTCATGGGGCTTGTACAGCTGGCTGGCCTATCGAAGCCGCTGGTCAAAAAACACGCTCTCTCATGCCATGGATGCGTACCGTTACCGCTGGATGCGCGCTATGCTCAAACGAGAGGTCCGCATTGCTGACACCAATATTGCGTCCGGCCTGCAGCAAGGCACCGCATTTTTCGCCTCAGCCTCCCTTCTGGCCATCGGTGGCACGGTCACTTTGCTCAGCGCAATGGACGAGGTCACCGCCCTCGCCCGCACGCTCGACCTGCCATTTTTGGATGACCCAATACAGAATGAAGCCAAGACCTTCGGTTTGATGATCATTCTGGCCTACGCGTTTTTTAAATTCGGCTGGGCTTACCGCTTGTTTAACTACACTACCATTGTCATGGGCTCGATCCCGGATGATTGCCATGAAGACAATGAAGAGGCTGTTGAAGCATCACTGCGTGCAGCACGGCTGGCAACCCTCGCGGGCCGCCATTTCAGCAACGGCCAGCAAGCGCTCTTCTTCGCAGTAGGTTATCTGGGATGGTATGCAGGGCCGTTCGTGTTCATCGGAACGACCCTGATGGTGACATTGGTGCTGCTGCGCCGTCAGTTCTTCTCAAAGGCGAGAAAAGCCGTGTTACCGGGTCCAAATACACAAGACCGCGTCAACTCCGGCGCTTGATAAACTTTCACCGGTGTGGGGAAGCCCTTAAGCGGATATGTCCCCACATAGGTATCCTCACAACAGCTGAGAACTTCCGCAACTGTCTGCGAAATCAACATTTCCTGATTAAGGCGCTTTGAAAGGTCGGCAATCCGTGCGGCCTCATTCACCACAGGTCCAACAACCGTAAAGTCCAGTCGCCGCTGACCACCAACATTGCCAAAGAACACACGCCCTGAATGCACGCCCATACCAACATGGATGGCAGGCAAATCAGGAAACCCGCGCGCATTCACAATCGTCAGATCCGCCATGCTTTCTCGCAGTGCCGACATGGCTTCAAACGCCGCTATTCTGGCGCTTTGCTCATCCGTATAGGGAAACACCGCCAGAACTTCATCGCCGATAAACTTCAGGATCTCGCCGCCGTGCTGCTCAACCCGCGACGTAACAATGCCAAAATACTCGTTAAGCAGCTGCAACAAGGCTTTATCTGTCAGGTAATTTGAAAAGCCAGTAAAGTTGCGAATATCGCAAAACGCCACAATCGCGTTGATGTGTTCCCCATCTCCCCGCCGTATCTCACCATTCATCACCCGCCGTCCGGCACGTGTTCCAAGATAGGTGTTAAGAATGTTCTCAGAGGCCTGCCGGGAATTAAACAGCTCACAAATCAGCGCAAGGGGAGCAGTGATCTGCTCAAACACGCTGATATACTCATCCTTGAAACCGTCAGCCGCACGCGAGGCAAAAGCCAGCCCATGGACCTCACCATCCGAGAACACCATGGGGACTGCAACGTAATCCGTGTACCCTTGCTCTTTAAGCTCCTGAACAACCTTGAGCCGGTCATACTCATCATGATGTCCAAACTTATGCCGGATCAAATGCCCGGCTTCGGTGGACCGTTTCCAGAGGCTTTGATTGTAGGACTCACTCATCTCAGGTGTGTGCTGAAAGTATCGCACACGCGGGCCAACGCCCCGCTCCCAGATAAGTCCCTCACCATGATAGTTCGGATCCAGAATAGAGATACCCGTAGAGATCCGGTCCACCTCCACGCCTATATTCTGCAAGTGTTCGCCCAATGCCGCAAAGATACGACAGGGACGCCCCAACATTTTTGCGTCCTTGGACAGCCATTCCATTAAATCGCAGAGGGAAAAAGACTCACTACTAGACATTTACACCCCAGAGACGAGCGGAGAAGAAGACCACGTAAAATCACCACACTCGCAAGCAAACACGGCAAAAATTCCAATATTTCTTATCATTTACTTTTCAACTCAGACATTTACAGGAATCCCATCAAGAAACTCTCGCCTTTTTTGCTAGACTTTCTCCACAATTCAACACACGCACAACGTGTAAATGCTTCAAATTTTAGAAATTTGTAGCCAACAACCTGATCAACTCCTATTTTCGCTCAAAAGTATGAACGCAGCACGCATCTGGTGATTGTCCATCCAATCACTGCGCTTTTAACCGAGAAACCCTGCAATGTTAGATCGCTTTTATTTGATCATCGATGGCACCCAATGGCTGCCACGTATCCTTCCTCTTGGCGTCAAATGTCTCCAACTCCGCATCAAAGACAAGTCAGAGGATGAAATCCGGTCGCAGGTCCGGGAAGCAAAACAGCTTTGCGACAAATCCGGCACAGTGCTTATCGTCAACGATCACTGGCAAGCCGCCTACGACGCAAACGTGGGCTATGTGCATTTAGGACAGGAAGATCTGAAAACCGCAGATTTCCGCGCACTCCGTTCCGCAGGAATCTACTACGGTGTTGCCACCCATGATGAAGCCGAGCTCGACACAGCTCTGGCACTAGATCCTGAATATGTGGCCCTTGGTCCAATTTACAATAGCGCAACAAAAGAAATGCGCTGGCAGCCTCAGGGTCTCGAAACACTCAAAAGATGGCGTACGCGCACAAGTAAACATCTGGTCGCCATCGGCGGCATCACTCTGGACCGCGCCAGTCAGGTCTTTGAAAGCGGCGCCGATTCCATCGCCACCATTTCCGACGTCATCAACGCGCCCAACCCAGAACACCGCACCACCCAATGGCTCCAAGCCTCCCAAAACTGGCAGCGGTAGAAGCACACTTCATAACGCGTCGTCTCTTTATATAAGGAGAGCGAACTTGCCCGTCACTCATCCTGACCCGGGCAGCAAAAAAGGCAGCCAAACGGCTGCCTTTTTCAAATTCCAGCAAGCAAGGTACTAGCCAAGCTCGGAGACGTTGTTGATGACTTTACCAACAAGACCGTACTCGATGCCCTCTTCCGGGCTCATCCAGTAATCACGGTCGGTGTCTTTTTCAATGCGCTCAATCGGCTGACCAGTTGCATCCGCAAAGATCTGGTTCAAACGATCACGCATCTTCAAAATTTCTTTGGCCTGAATTTCGATGTCAGTTGCCATACCGCCGGCACCACCAGATGGTTGGTGAAGCAGGAAACGTGTGTTCTTAGTGCAGGAACGACGTTCTCTAGGCACTGACACATAAATCAGAGCACCAGCGCTCGCGACCCAACCCATACCAAGAATGCGAACTTCCGGCTGAATGAACCTGATCATGTCATGGATCATATCACCGGACTCAACGTGTCCACCCGGAGAAGAAACAATAACGGTAATCGGGTCGCTGCTAACCTGGGAAAGCGCAAGCAGACGGGAACAGATTTCCTGGGCCATCTCTTGAGTCACAGGTCCTGTAATCAGCACTGTACGCGCATCAAAAAGATGCTTGTCCACCGGGATGGACTTGTCAGGATTCTTTGGCGCGTCTTCATCACCTTCGAGGCGAACTGACGTCGAAGCACAAATGTCCGTCATGCGAATGACATGCTCCCTTATATTAGCTACCGCCCCACGCGGCAGACTGTGATCAAACATAACTAAAAGATACTGCGGCAGACCGCAAACACGCAAAGTCATAGCCTAACAGAAATTCCCTAGGAAAAAGAGGGCGTTCTCCCCTCACTTTTGATAGGCTCTTCGGAAAGCCGCCGTTTCTCCACTTAAAATCAATGCATTATGCACATTTTCAGTTCCTTTGTTCCAACTTAAAGACAAAGGAATAACGTTTTAATAACCTTGCAACTCACATAATCGGTAAAAATAACAATCTACCTATCGCTGATATAGACATGCAGGGGATGATGTCTAGTCCTTGGACACAGCACAAAGGGATTTTCGGGTTTGACTGGTTATACTGAAACGCTAGATGCCAACGTCCAATATCATTCGCCTGTCCCGGCGGAAGACCAACGGGCTTTTGCGCGCGTGGATGTTCCCATGTACATTATTGATGTCAGCCAGACCAAGCTTGTCTGGGCAAATTCTGCGGGCCTGTCCTTCCTGGGCCTTAGCCTGCGCGATTGTATAGACCCCTCCGGAACCTTCAGAATGGACCTGCCTGCGCCGTTCGATGACCTCTCCTATCAACGCCAGCTTCATTCCTATCTGAGCCGGGTCACGGAAGAAGGCCGCATTACAGAGTGCATCACCGTAATTCCAAACTCCCAGCCGGTCTCTGTGTATTGCTCTATCTCCCCGCAGCCATTGATCACGGGAAACCCTGCACTTTTGGTGCAGGTCATTTCAGAAGTTGGCAACGAGCCTGAGCAAGTCCGCAGCGCGCAGGTGCTGCTTTACACCACATCCATGATCAGCATGTTTGATGAGAACGGCAAACTCATCTTTGAAAACCCCGCAAGCCGCCTCAACCGTCCAGACGGCTGCGAAGACCTGATCAACCGCATGTGCAACCGCCGCGATTTTGATGCGCTGCTGGATGAACTGCGCAAAACAGGCAGAGCGAATCTGGTCTCACTCATGCACTCCTCTCAGGGAGAACGCTGGTTCGATCTTAACGCCCGCAGTGGATACGATCCTTATTCCGGCTCCAGAGCCATTCTGCTCAGCGCCACAGATGTCACCAAACGCCTGAAAGCAGAGCACGAAGTCCGCTATCTGGCCCACCATGACACCCTGACAGGATTGGCCAACAGATCCTTTCTTGAGATTGAAGCAGAACGCTATCTGGATGAAACCCGCATCAGTGGTAATCCCGGTGCGCTGATCTTCATTGATCTTGACCGCTTTAAAACAATCAACGACACCCTCGGCCATCTGGTCGGCGACGACCTGCTCGTCGTCATCGCCAAGCGCCTCAAAGAGGTTGTTGAAGGCATAGGCTTTGTGGCGCGTCTCGGAGGGGATGAGTTCGTAGTCCTCATTGCCAACTTCGCAGATTACGACCTGCTCGACGACATCAGCCGCGAAATCAGAACCGCCCTGTCCAAGCCCTGCAAAGTGCGCGGACATATGCTGCAGGTGACCCCATCCATTGGCGTGTGCACCTATCCCGAACACGGCGTTGATCTGGACACGCTCATGCGTAAAGCGGATCTCGCCATGTATAAAGCCAAGGATCTGGGCCGCGACCGCATCTGCTTCTTTGATGTATCCATGTCCCGCGAAGCTGAAGAGCGTGTCAGTCTGGAAACAGCACTGCGTCAGGCTCTGCGCAATCAGGAGCTGGCCGTCCACTATCAGCCGCGTGTCTGCCTCACAACCAATCGCATTGTGGGAGCAGAAGGCCTGCTGCGCTGGCACCATCCAACGCGAGGCCTTGTATCCGCCGCCAGCTTCATCGAGATCGCTGAAGAAGCGGGCATGATTGATGAAATCGGAGACTGGGTGGCGCGCGAAGCCATGCTCCAGCAAAAACAATGGGCATTGTCTGGCCACGACATCGCAATCTCAATCAATCTGTCTCCGGCACAGTTCCGGCGCGGACGTATATCCCAGCGCCTGCACCGCATACTGATTGAGACCGGCGCCTCTGCCAGATCAATCCGCCTTGAGATCACCGAAAGCGCTCTTCTCAGTGATGCCAATGAAACCCTGAAGGAACTCACCGCACTCCGCGATCTGGGCTTTACGCTGGAAATTGATGATTTTGGAACCGGATACTCAAACCTGGGCTATCTCCAGCGTTATCCGGTGACAGCCCTCAAGATCGACCGCTCCTTCATTGCTGACACCAAACGCTGGCCAATCGTACAAATGATTGTGCAGATGGGCCGTTTGCTGAACCTGACACTGGTGGCAGAAGGCATCGAGACACGAGAGCAGCTCCGCCAGATCCAAAAACTGCAGTGCCATGAGTATCAGGGATACTTGTATTCCCCTGCCGTCTCCCCGCACACCTTCGAGTGCCTGCTCAAAGGGCAGCAAACCGTCACGTCTCCCCCCACAGTCGGTGCCTTAGCTTAACCCAGCTTTCGCGGAGCGGCTCAGCTCTTCCAGAGCAGACAACGCATCCTCGGCCCTTTCTTCCGGCACAAAGATGTGGTCGTGATAATAGGCAGCCACAACATTGGCAGAGATCCCCACATCTGCCAGTGCCTTGGAAAGCGCTGCTGTCAGCCCCACAGCCTCCAGCGAACTGTGAACCGCAAGCGAAATACGCCGGAAGCACGGCTCCGTTTCAACGCCAGCCTTACCGGCATTCGTAATGGAAAGAATAGCTGTCAGACCTTCATTTTCCCAGAACAACCCTAGTGGTGAATGCTCAGCCAAGGCTTCAACACTGCCATTGGGAAAGCAGCAAAACACAAAGCTCTCTTCAGAAAGAGAGGCTTCCATGGAAGCGAGAAGTTCTTGCAAATCCAGTCCGCCGCGCATTGTCATACCCAATGGCCCCCTCTCTCAACACTCAAAACATCTCTCTTGTAAGGCCTAGCGTATCCCAATGAACACTCAGGGGAACAAAAAAGCGCAACTTCCGGCAATAAAAAGCCCCACGAAGTGATCCGTCGGGGCTAGTTTGTTTTAGCTTCGCATCAAAGCCTTACACAAAGGCAAAATCATCCTCATATAGATTGGAATGGGTAACACCCTCAGCGGTAAGCGAGGTGTCAAAACTATCCCGCAATGCACCATCAGAGGTTGTGCTTTCTCCCTGTGTGGTGGCTGCTTCGCCCCTACCATTCACGGTCACATTAACTGTTTCTGTAGAGGTCGCGCCAGATTCATCGGTGACCATATAGGTGAAGCTATCGAACCCAAACTCACCCTGATCCAGATCATCAAACTGTCCGTTTGGATCATAGGTAAAGTTGCCATCCTCATTGACAGTCACAGTGCCAAGTGTACCGTCCGTCTCAACGGTAATGGTATGGCTGTCATTGGTATCAGCATCGCTAAAATGAGGTGAAATGACAACAGCACCATCTTCAACGGTACCTGCATACACGGAGGACGCCACCGGTCCGTCATTTTTGCCGGTAATAGTGATACTTACAGTAGAGGTGCCGCTTGCCCCATGTTGGTCGGTGATTGTGTAGGTGAAGCTGGTGGTGGCTGTTTCACCCTCCGCGAGGTAATCAAACTCCGCGCCGGGATCGTATAAAAAAACATCAAACAAACCTTGGTCGGTCAACGTCAACGTCCCTTTCAGACCTTCCGTGTTGAGC
Source organism: Pseudovibrio sp. WM33 (assembly GCF_001623165.1). Taxonomy (NCBI): domain Bacteria; kingdom Pseudomonadati; phylum Pseudomonadota; class Alphaproteobacteria; order Hyphomicrobiales; family Stappiaceae; genus Pseudovibrio; species Pseudovibrio sp. WM33. The sequence goes on along the minus strand of NZ_LMCK01000084.1, from coordinate 61,023 downwards.
GAGGTCGTGTGTGTGTCACCCAAATTCTGATCTTGAAAGATCGCGCGCCACACACCTGGTTGGTTTTCGTGCCTGATAAATTCAGAAGGGAAAGTAATTGGTGCGTTATTGACCATGCTTTGCACTCCAAGTATAAAAAAGTTAATAACAATCTATGAGTGTAATCTTACCTGAAGCTAACCGCATCCCATCTGTTACCATACATATATCAGGGCAAATTAGCCGGGTTTGGAAGACCACGAATAGGCCCATTATCGTGACTTCACAGATGTGAGCGATCCCACCACCACATGCTCACATCGGAGCTCATCTGGCGATGATCTTAGGTTTTCGGTCTTTGCAGCAATTGTTTACTGAGAAGTCTCGCTAGAGGAAAGTTCTGCAAACTTGAAGACAAAAAAGTCATCTGCCAATCCTGAGACTGGAACCACAAAAGGAGATTACATCGCAAAACACGAGACGTGCTCTAATCCTGGTAGTTGGGCCACAGTCCCGGCGTTGCCAGTTCCACCACATTGCCAAACGGATCATGGAAAAACAGGCTCACACCGCCTTGAGGCCATCGCACCTCACTGCTGATCGCAACTTTTTTCTCTTCAAGGTATTCACGCCACTCGATCAATGCACTTCTGGAGATCGCAAATGCAAAATGAGAAGGACCGTCCGTGCTGTGCCCTGGCACCATGCCATAAGGGCTTTCAACATCCTCGCGGCACACACCGCGCCTGAAGACCAGCAGCATCTGATTGGGGCCAACCTCATAGCCATGCATGCGCTCGCCTTCAACAACCCGCCCCAACCCCAAAAACTCACCATAAAAATCATACGCACTGGCAAAATCGTCAACGTAAACGGCAGTTTCGACAATTCCATTAATACCTGGGGCGTCCATTCCTAACCTCCTGATTGGCTAGTATGGCAGACCGAACCACCACGCAGCCAAGACCAAAAATGTAAAGAAGCCAACAACGTCCGTTATGGTGGTCACAAAAACTGAAGAAGCAATGGCAGGATCCGCTCCAATTTTCTCTAAGCCCATAGGAACCAACAATCCAAACAGACCAGCGCAGATTGAGTTAATCAGAATTGCACTGCCAATAACCACCCCAAGTTCTGGGTTGAGGAACCATCCCCCCGCAATAGCACCAATCAGGAATCCGAGGCCGACACCGTTGATGAGGCCCACCAGCAACTCACGTCGCAAAACGCGCAGAATATTACGACGGTTCAATTCCTGAGTCGCAATTGCGCGCACCGTCACCGCCATGGTCTGCGTACCGGAGTTTCCGCCCATGGACGCCACAATCGGCATCAACACAGCCAAAGCCACCATGCGCTCAATCGTGGCCGTGAAGAGCGATATGACAAAAGCGGCAAAGATTGCGGTAAACACATTTACCGATAACCAGGAGAAACGAGACTTGGCAATCTCAAGCACACTGTCTGAGATCTCCTCATCACCCACACCGGCCATCGCCAGCATGTCTTCCTCAGCCTCTTCCTGAATGACATCAACAATGTCATCAACGGTCACAATACCGACCAGACGCTCGGAGGTATCAGTCACCGCAACAGAAACAAGGTTATAGCGCTCAAACAAACGCGCCACATCTTCCTGATCATCGGTGACCAGAACAGAATGACGGGTTTCCTCCATGATTTTGGAGATCTTTTTAGATCGTTTCGTGCGCAACAGCCGGTCCAGCGCCACAGCACCCAAAAGATGGAAGCCGGGGTCAACCACGTAAAGCTCATAAAAGCTGTCCGGCAGATCTTGGGAACTGCGCAGATGGTCAATCACCTGCCCCACAGTCCAGAACGGCGGCACGGCAATAAAATCAGTCTGAACAATACGTCCAGCAGTATCCTCGGGAAACTCCAGCGCACGTTTAATCTGGACCTGATCCACATTGGGCAACTGAGCAAGGATCTTCTCCTGCTCTTCCTGCTCCATGTCCTCAAGTAGATAAACAGCATCATCTGACTCAAGCTCGCCAATCCCTTCAACAACATCCCCTTCCGGCAATGCCTCCAGAACCTGCGCACGCACAGGCTCTTCGGTCTCAGTTAAGGCTGCAAAGTCAAACTCTTCACCAAGCAGCTGAATCAGGTGGACGCGATCATCTTCGCGCAGCATCTCCAGCAGGTCACCCATATCCGCATCATGCAGATTACCCGCCAGCTCGCGCACAACAGCCGCATCCCGAGTATCCAGAGCAGCTTCGACACGCGCAACAAAGTCCGTATCAAGGTGTCCGCTTGCATCTCGAACATGTGGTGGAGGGGGCGCGGCATGAAGCGCACCGGGATTTTCCGATTGGGTCATGTGACCTCCACACGTTAGAGCGCGTTCCGTTTGATTGGATTTAATCAAACGACAAGAATTCGCTCCACCAAAGATGCTAGAATGCGGTGCGTGAATGTAAATGACCGCGACGCGTTCCAGAGTCAAATGCTTGGCGTGAGCATCGTCCTTCGAGATTGCTGAAAATTGAAATGCACGTGGAACCATCGTCCCTATGCACAGTTTTGTGTTTATAGCGACCTGCGCAGACCGTGCAATCCTTTTACGAAGAATTCACGATTTACATCAAAACGCATTCTGTTTGAGCAACCGCACTCAGGATGAGAACGCACGTTCAACCAACGAACGCATCAAAAACGTAAATAACGCAAATTCGCGCAAAAAATCACAAAGCAACGCAAAACAGCGACACTCCCCTTTTCAGGGAATGGCATATGCATATTTTATACTGAGAAAAAACAGAGGCTTAGATAGCAAAAAACCCCGGCTCATAAAGAGCTCGGGGCTTTTGGTGCGGCCGAGAAGACTCGAACTTCCACGGGTGTTACCCCACAGCGACCTCAACGCTGCGCGTCTACCAATTCCGCCACGGCCGCAAAACCTTGGCTTGCCTCCGGTTTGTTTGGCTCGTTGGCCTCGCCCCGTCGGCTGGTGAGCGGTGATATAGCCAACCCCTCGAACCTGCGCAAGTACCCTTTTTCAAAAATTCACAGCGCAGAGGAAAAAAATCGAAAAAACCTCTTTTAGACGGGCACTTATCCACTGCACGAGATATTTCAGATGCGATCTTCCATGTTTACAGGTCGCATATCCACAGCACGCTGCAATACCTTTGTGATGACAATGCCAACTTTATCGCCAACCACAGTCACCTGCCCTTCAGCAACAGGTGTACTGTTTGCCAAAATCGTAACATCATCAGCTTCATGGGTGTCCAGCTCAATCACCGCACCACGCCCCATGCGCAATAATTGATGCACTGGCATTTCAGATTTGCCCAGCACCACTGATATGTCGACGGAGATATCATCGAACCTGTTCATCTCTGCCTGCCTCCATCTGAGGGAATAAAATGCACCCGTCTCATCTCTGTGAGTTGGTGCCCTGTTATTTTTAGTGTAGACGCTTACATCTCATTAGGGCAAACCAACTAACCGAAATCCGCAGATCATTTTGGGATAACAACATGGCCGATCGTCAAACCCTTAAAACAGACTTCTTCCCCCTGGAGGGATCTCCCCCTGTTGAGTGGGTGATCGACGACGATCTCGTGCCTTACGAAGTTGCCCAGAAGGAAATGAAAGAGCGTGTTGCCGCAATCGCAGCTGGCGAAGCGAACGAACGCGTCTGGCTTTTGGAACACCCGCCCCTTTACACAGCAGGCACAAGCGCCGATCCAGTCGACCTGATCGCCAAAGATCGCTTCCCGGTTTATGAAACAGGCCGCGGAGGGCAGTATACTTATCACGGTCCCGGACAACGTGTTGCTTATGTTATGCTCGATTTGAAGCGACGCCAGCAAGACGTCCGCGCCTTCGTCGCAGCATTGGAAAAATGGCTCATCGACACCCTATGGCAGCATCACATCCGCGGAGAACGACGCGAAGATCGCGTTGGTGTCTGGGTTCAGCGCCCTGAAAAAGGCAAAGACGTAGAAGACAAGATTGCCGCCATCGGCATTCGCCTGCGCAAGTGGGTAACGTTCCACGGCATCTCACTGAATGTAGACCCAGACCTGGAGCACTTCACAGGCATTGTCCCCTGCGGCGTGCAAAAGCATGGCGTCACCAGCTTTGTAGATCTTGGCCTTCCGCTCACAATGCCAGAGGTGGATATCATCCTGCGCGAACAGTTCGAAGAGATCTTTGGCGCAACGGAATCCTTTGGCCCGTCCGGCCTCGTTCAAAAAACTGAGAGCGAATAACTAGTACTCAATGCGGAAAGCCCCCTTCTCCTCAGGGGCATCCGCCAGCAGTGTTACCGCTTCAACTTGTGCCCCGACTGGCCCTTGCTGGACAGCCATCAGCAGGGCATCCACTTTTTCCGGGTCACCGGTGACAACTGCCTCTACCGATCCATCAGCATTGTTCTTGCACCAGCCGGAAACACCGAGCATTCCGGCCTTTTTATAAAGCCACGCACGATATCCAACACCCTGCACCAATCCCGTAATGGAAAAGTGTTCGGTTTTCATTGGTATCTCCCGGTGCGCTTAAAGGCTTCACAGATAAAGCTTTTCTCGATTCAGTGGACGAAATTGGCAACACAGCTCAGCCTCGCCACAGCCTTAGATTGCAAGCCATAAAAAAACATCAACTCCTATATCTAATAGGTAGCCCTTTAGGAGAGACTTTATGAATTTTCTCAAATCCCGCCTGACTGCTCTTTCATTCTCTGCAGTCATGATTTTTCTACCAGCTCAAGCCTTTGCTCAGACTGATTTCACCAGTCAGTTCAACGAGATCATAGAAACGGCTGATTATGAAACCGGCATCGCATCTTTTATAAGAAACACTAAGCAGAATCCGGAAAACAATCAGGCAAAGCTCGCATTGGGCGCCCTGCAGTTTCTCAATGCCCTCCAAGGCATTCAACAGGACCTATACAAATATGGCGCCGGAAACACATCCCCAAACAGAAGCCTGAGGTCGATCCTCCCCGTCTTCAGAATCCTGGTTGCCCCAAACCCAACGCCAGAACCCGTTAACTACGACAAGACAAGGGAAATGCTGGAGAACTTCGTGGCTCAGCTGGAACAGGCAAATGAAACTTTGAACGGGATATCAGAGCAACCAGTAAAGCTCACGGTAGACCTTTTGAAGATCAACTTAGATGCAGACAACAGTGGAACTGTTGATCCTCACGAGAACCTTGCAGCAATCCTATCTGGTCTTTCCAGAAGAAGCCCGTTTCAGCTTGAGGATGATACAACCGCGTTTCCTATAACCTTTGACAGGGCAGACGCAAAGTGGTTACAGGGACATTCTAACCTACTCATGTCAATGGGAAATTTCCTACTCACCTTTGACTATGAGAACACCTACGACCTCACCTTCCATAGTGTCTTCGGTGCATCAGCAACCACCTACGGTCAGCAGTTAGAGGACATGGGAAAAGCAGACAACGGGCGCGGTTTTGGTTCCTTCGCCACTCCAATCAACTTCCTACATTCCATCAACTGGACTGTGCAGAACCCTGATCGCCTAAAAGCAACGCGCCAGAACCTTTTGAAGGTGATGCAGCTGAACTACGAGACATGGGATCTCGTTCAAAAAGAAACGGATAATGACAACGAATGGTTGCCAAATCCCAATCAGACCAGCCCCTTTCAAGCCCTCCCTGTCACGCAAGAGACCATCGACAGCTGGCTGGAAGCCGTCAAAGCCTCCGAACAGGTGTTGAATGGCAAGCTTCTGATTCCATCCATGGTGTTTGAAGGCGGGATCAACATGAAGACCTTCTTCGAGACCGCAAAGACCTTCGACCTTGTGCTCTTCATCACCGGACCAAACTCCGTTGACTATGTGGAACAAGGCCCTGTTTGGGAAGGAGATTTCATGCGCACCATAACGCGCCCAATGGGCCGAAACTTCGGTTCATTTGCGGTCTGGTTCAACTAACTATTCCCTAAAGAAAAAGCCCGGCAATTAGACCGGGCTTTTCAATTAGTTCTGTTTGCGCTCCACATGCACAGTATAGAGCGATGCGCCAATGATCAGCGCAGCTCCAAGCCACAAGTTGCCCGGTGGTACCCAGCCGAAAATAAGAAATCCACAAAGCACATTAAGCGGCAGCTTGAGATGGTCAAACGGCTGCAAATAAGCTGCATCGACCTTCTCATAGGCCATAGCCAATGAGCCTTGCGCAATCGCCCCCAAAAGCCCCGCCAGAATAATCAACCACCACATGTTCATGCCAACTGGCATTGCCAAACCACCTGGAGCCAAGAAAGCCAGGACGAAATTAACTGGTGTCAGCAGTAGAAGAAGATAGAGCGTAACAGATTGCGGGCTCTCACGTTCTTCCAGCTTCTTCATACAAAGAATAGAAGAACCCCACAGCAGAGCAGCGATAATCGGCAGGAAAGCAACCAGCTGAAAGGCATCATCCCAAGGACTCAGAATAATCATGCCACCCACAAAGCCGACAGCTGTCGCCGCCCAGCGCTGCCTGCTTGCTGTCTCACGCAAGAACAACGCTGCTCCAATGGTCACGAAGAACGGAGAGGTCATCAAAAGCGCAATTGCCTGCCAGATTGGCACACCATTCGCCAAACCAGCCACCCAGAACTGAACGCCCAGCGCTGCCAGAAAGACGCGGAAGATATGCAGCGCCAATTGTTCTGTGTGCAATCCGTCAACACCAATGCGCCAGATCACTGGTAGCATAGCAACAAGCGAGATCAGGTATTGCCAGAAGGTTGCACTGGTAGAACTCAATCCCTGCACCATCGTCAGATACTGCATGGCAGAATTGGTGATAGCAAAAGCAGCACCGGCAAAAACCATCCAGCTTGCGCCCACAACAGCTGCGGACGCACGAGTAGAACTGCGTGATGAACTCATACACGCACCTCAAATTCACGAGATAAAAACGGAATAAACATAAGAAATCTTTCTGATCCAAAGGGCCAACAACAGCCACGTTTCATTGAATCAGGACGCGCAAGCAAACAGTGCGTTTCAAAACGCCCCTCACCCACATTCTCTTTCATCCGGACTATAACCGTCGGTTCCGGGTTCTCACCGGATCTGCTGACCCTTCCTGAATATGGAAGGCGCTCGCGGACTTATGGCACGAAGGCCCATCACCACCGGTAGGGAATTACACCCCGCCCTGAGAATTATCTCCCATCATAGGGAGACCTGATTTCTAACAGATTCTCAGGAAATTGCGAGTTGTCTTTCAGTCTAACTGAAAACGCGTTTGTGAACGGACTGTCACCCCAATACTGCCTCACAACTTGATGCCAGGAGAGCTGCTATCGCAGATCCCACTGGCGCAATTCCTCACGGTATGTCTCGGGAAAATCCCAGTGTTCTGCAGCTTCTAAAACACCTTCCCACGCTTTTACGTGAGGCTTACCCGTCCGCACAGTGCGGCTCATATACATAATGGCAGATTTATTCTGCCCACCGCTGCGAACCGGAAGAAAGACCTTGTCCAGACCCTTGCGGAAAAGCGCCTCTGCGCCATCCACAATTGTAATTTCTCCAATGCGGCAATCCCACAGAACACCGTGAACACGCTTCCCCGGCGCTTTCACCATGGAAGGAACGCCTTCAGACGTCACGATAAAGCGATAGCCATCCATGGAAGCTGGCCTCAGCGCTTTGGCTTGCGGGCAACGACTTGCCATGGTTTTCGGGTTCATCAAGCGGCCATAAGCGAAATAAATCGGCATCAATTCAACTCATTACAAAGAAGGTCAGGCGACAAGACTGTCAGCAAGGTGAGCGGCAAGCTCTTCACGCGAAGCAACCACTATATCAGCTCCGCAATCAGCAAGCTCACTTTCAGAGCCATAGCCCCAAAGCACACCAACGGAGCGGACGCCATTTTCCTTCGCTGCGATAATGTCGTGCTTGCGATCACCAATCATAAGACACTGAGAGGCGTCCAGATTTTCTTGTTCCAACAGATAGGCCAAAAGGTCCACCTTGTTGCCACGGGTCATGTCCAACTCGCAGCCATAGGTTTTCTCAAAAAAACCATCCATCTCAAAGTGCGCGACAATCTTTTCCGCATAAACCCAAGGTTTGGATGTGCAAACAAACAAGCGATCTCCGCGATCCTTAGCAGCCTGCAGCAGCTCAATGATCCCATCGTAACGCACGTTTTCATAAAGCCCAACGGTGGTGAAACGCTCACGATAAAGGCGAATACCCTCAAGGATCAGCTCTTCATCTTCCGTATTCAGAAGTTGGCGATAGGTTTCTGTGAGAGGCGGCCCGATGACGAAAGCAAGATCTTCAGCGGGAGGAACGTCGAGGCCAAGCTTTTCAAGCGCGTATTGAACGCTCGTTACAATGCCGACAAAAGGGTCTGTCAGCGTTCCATCTAGATCAAAAAGCAGAGTGCGCAAAGCCAAATCCTCAACATAGGAATTGGCTTCGCACCAACTCCTTATTCAAATTCCATGATAACAGCATCAACTGCCAGACTGTCACCCGGTGCAGCCTTGATAGCGCTTACCACACAATCGCGTTCGGCCCGAAGCACATTTTCCATTTTCATGGCTTCAACAATGGCCAGCTGCTCTCCAGCTTTCACTTCCTGCCCTTCTTCTACATGAAGAGAAACAACAAGGCCCGGCATTGGGCAAAGCAACAGGTTGGATGTATCCGGTGCAACTTTCTCAGGCATCAGTGCTGCAAGCTCAGCATTGCGAGGCGTCATCACCTTGGCAACAACAGAATAGCCTTGCCAGTCCAGCTGGTAGCCATTCTCAACAGACCGCACTTGGGCACTTACAGCACGATCACCAACGTGACCTTTCCAAAGCATATCGCCCGGAACCCAGGAGGACGCAACGCGTTCGCGAGCACCACCCTCAACACACACATCAATATCAAGTGGTGTTGCCGCCATGCCTTCAATCAATTCAGCATCCAGCTTCTCACCATTGATGAGAACGCCCCACTCACGGCGCACACCGCCATGATGCGGACGCAGGCGACCCGGCAAGTGATCCAGACGCTCACGCTCGATCAGATGCATGGAAAGAGCAACTGACGCCAACACATTACGAGCCTCAGCATCAGGAGTAGCTGGCTCAAACCCATCAGGATATTCATCAGCAATAAAGCCGGTTGCCAATTGACCCGAACGCCAGCGCGGATGCTTCATGAGAGATGCAAGAAACGGCACGTTGTGCTGGATGCCATCCACCTGAAACTCATCAAGTGCAGTGCTCATGCCTTCGATCGCTTCAGCTCGTGTCGGCGCATAGGTCACCAGTTTTGCGATCATCGGATCGTAGAACATGGAGATTTCAGAGCCTTCCACCACGCCAGTATCATTACGCACCACATAAGCACCGTGATCACCTTCTGCAGGCGGACGATAGCGCGTCAGGCGGCCAATGGATGGCAGGAAGTTGCGGTACGGATCCTCAGCATAGATACGACTTTCAACAGACCAACCATTCAGCTTGACCTCTTCCTGCTTCAAAGAAAGCTCTTCACCAGCTGCAACACGGATCATCTGCTCAACCAGATCCACACCAGTGATCAGTTCAGTCACCGGATGTTCCACCTGAAGGCGGGTGTTCATCTCAAGAAAGAAGAAGCTCTTATCCTGTCCAGCAACAAACTCAACAGTACCCGCACTGTCATAGTCAACAGCCTTGGCAAGCGCGACTGCCTGCTCACCCATCTTGCGGCGAGTTTCTTCGTCCAGCAAAGGAGACGGCGCTTCTTCAATCACCTTCTGGTTACGACGCTGAATGGAACATTCGCGTTCACCCAGATAAACCGCATTGCCGTGTTTATCGCCCAGCACCTGAATTTCAATATGGCGCGGGTTCTCAATAAACTTCTCGATGAAGATACGATCATCGCCAAAGGAGCTGATAGCTTCAGACTTTGCGCGCTCGAAGCCATCCATGGCCTCTTCATCATTCCAGGCAATACGCATGCCTTTACCACCGCCACCAGCGGAGGCCTTAATCATCACCGGGTAACCAACCTCAGAGGCAATCCGCTTGGCATCTTCAGGGCTTTCAATCAGCCCCATATATCCAGGTACAGTGGAAACATCAGCTTCCGCCGCAAATCGCTTGGAGGTGATCTTATCTCCCATCACCTCAATCGCTTTTGGATTGGGGCCGATAAAGACAATGCCTTCCTGCTTCAAACGCTCACAGAATTCTGCGCGTTCGGAAAGAAAGCCATAACCTGGATGAACAGCCTCAGCACCGGTCTGCTTACATGCTTCAATAATCTTGTCGATCACAAGGTATGATTTCGCTGCAGCCGGCTCACCAATGTGAACGGCCTCATCAGCCATCTCCACATGAAGCGCATCCCGGTCCGCATCGGAGTAAACAGCAACCGTTTTGATCCCCATCGTTTTTGCCGTTTTGATAACACGGCAAGCGATTTCCCCACGGTTTGCGATCAGAATCTTTGAAAACATGCCCATCCCACATACACACCTTCTTTATTTACAGTGCAGGGTTGTAGGCATCTCTACGCACTTCCGCAACCTCACAATAGGGCGAAGAACCATCGCACTTTCGTAGGGGCAATGGATGCGCAGAGCATCTAAATTTTGACGGACTTTCACCCGAATAAAGAGCATTATCTTCTAAAATGCGTTGAGTTTCTCTCTCACCTCTGGCAACACAGTTTTCCAACAGTCAGAAAGTCCTCAGGAGCCAAACAATGAATGAAAACAAGATTTTTCTGGAAGGCCTGTCTTTCTATGCATTCCATGGTCTCCATGATGAAGAAGCCAAATTGGGTCAACGCTTTATCATTGATCTGACCTGTTGGGCCGATTTTGAAAAGGCAACTGTTTCAGATGACTACGAAGACACCATCTGCTACGGCACCCTTGCGAAAACTGTCGAGGATGTTGTGACCAACTCCCGCTTCAATCTGCTGGAACGTCTTGCCGGAGCTATCTGTGAGGCCGTTTTCGCAATGGATCAGCAAATCTCCAAGATCACTGTGAGAGTGAATAAACCCTCTGCGCCAGTGCCGGTTCATACAGGCGGGTTTGGCGTAGAAGTCACACGTACACGGCCAGCAGCAAAAAGTTAAATCAACGGCATCTTCTTTAGAACCGGCTAACCACCGCTCACCTTGATACTCGCACTTTTGGGCTATTGCCTTCAAAACATATGGAACTGCGGCGTTCACGCCTGCATCAACATCTGCTTTGTAAGGCAACTGATCCCATGCGTAATGCCTCCACCACCATTATTGCCAGTAGTCTCATAACTCTGTTGTGGGTAGCCTCAGCCAATGCTCAGGCGCGCCCGGATGCAAGGAGCCTGACTTGTGAACAGGCCAAGCAGCTGGTCAACAGCCGTGGAGGCGTCGTCCTGACCACAGGCCCGCGAACCTATGAGCGCTTTGTAAGCAACATCAGGTATTGCCTGCACAACGAAGTGCTTCGCAGAGAGTGGGCCCAGACCAAAGACAACAACTCCTGCCAGATCGGTTATCGCTGCTCACCACGCACACGGCAGAACCAGTAACAAAGGAGGAGACTATGCGGATATCAACATTACTCGTTCTTTCGAGCACTCTGGCCCTCATAGTTTCCACCACTGCACAGGCACGGCCTGATACTCGGCAAATGTCCTGTCTGGAAGCCCGCTCTGTCGTGCAACGCGCCGGCGGCATTGTATTGAGCACTGGCGTCCGTACCTACGATCGGTTCGTCGCAGGACTCCAGTTCTGCCAGCCTTACGAACGCTTGATGAGCCGTTGGGTTCCCACGAAAGACCAGAAGCGCTGTTTCATCGGCTATTCATGTGAACCGGGTTACAACAGCGGCGAAGGACCATTCGGCTCCGATATCTTCGACTGAGTCCTCTGAAGATCCACGTTTCGAGCAAATACACTGCAGTTGCACCACAAAACGCAGCTGCAGTTACCCACATTCGAATCCTTCATCCACATCCTGCGAAACTCACCTTGCCTGTTCAGCATGACCAACAAGCGGTTGAGAACTCCTTTCTGCACCACCATCAAGCAAAAATGTGCGCTTGATCACAGACAGGTAAGTAATCCCCAAGAACACGAACACACGAATTCGTTATCGGCCAAAATTCAGAGTTGTGAAAAGAAAATTTTGTGTTCCAAAACACATCTTACTCAAAAATTTCCAGTAAACATACAATCATCAACGAACAACAACAAACCACAAACACCAAAACACAAAGCATACAACAAAAATAAGCTTGAACAAAAACAATATAACTACAAGTTACAAGATATAAGGCGGCACGGAGTTGCCTTGTATCAGTCTAAATTGAAAAGACACGCCGAAATAACAACCAACATCGGCAAACCCCCATCAGGAAGACTGCTCCTCCCGGTCTTTCGCTCTGAAAATGACTAGAACTGAAAGTAAAACAAATGAAAAAGATCGCTCTGACCCTATCCGTACTTGGCCTCGTATCTGCTGCTTCTATCGCTCAGGCTGCTCTGGTAAACACCGGTGACCTGACTGCCTCCCAGGCAAAGTCACTCGTACAGGACAAAGGCGCAATCGTCCTCGCAACTGGCCCAGGCCTCTATGACCGCTTCGTTGCAAACGCTTCTTACTGCGCCTCACACGAAGAAACACAGCGCGCTTACGTCGTAACCAAGGACTCCAACAGCTCCCTCATCGGTTACACCTGCGTCGTCGAAAACAGAGATAACTAAGCCTCTAATACGCCTCAAGTTAGAGGGCCTCCCCCATCAGCCTCTTAGGGAAAGACTGTTCCTCCCAAGTCTTTCTCTCCCCAAATAACACAAATTAAAAATTGAAAGTAAGACCAATGAAAAAGATCGCTCTGACCCTATCCGTACTCGGCCTCGTATCTGCTGCTTCCATCGCTCAGGCTGCTCTGGTGAACACTGGTGACCTGACCGCTTCCCAAGCAAAATCACTCGTACAGGACAAAGGTGCAATCGTTCTGGCAACCGGCCCAGGTCTTTACGACCGCTATGTTGCAAACGCCTCCTACTGCGCAACACATGAAGAAACAGAGCGCGCCTATGTTGTGACCAAAGACTCCAACCATTCCCTCATTGGTTACACCTGCGTGGTTGACAACAAAAACAACTAAAATCTAACTCGCCCCAAGTTAGACGCACGTCACCCATCATCACGTCCCAGGGAAAGGCTCTGCCTCCTAGTCTTTCACTCCCCCAATTCCCATAAGAATTAAGAAACCGAAAGCTAAACAAATGAAAAAGATCGCTCTGACCCTTTCCGTCCTCAGCCTCGTCTCTGTTGCTTCTGTTGCTCAGGCTATGAACGCTCCACGCACCAATACAACTGACCTCACAGGGTCTCAGGTAAAGTCTCTGGTGCAAGAAAAAGGTGCGATCATTCTCTCCACAGGTCCTGGCCTTTATGACCGTTACGTAGCAAATGGCTCTTACTGTAGCCCAAGCGAAGAAACACAGCGCGCCTACGTTGTTACAAAAGACTCCAACCACTCCCTCATTGGTTACACCTGCGTGGTCGAAAACGACGAAAGATAAGACCTAACTCGCCCCAAGTTAGTCCCCCTTCCCATCAAAAAAACCCGGACTTCTCACGAAGGCCGGGTTTTTTTGTTATTCAGCTCGATCAGACAACAGTCCTTAGAGCGGAATGTTGTCGTGCTTGCGCCAAGGCATCTGTTGGTTCTTGGTCCTCAGCATCGCCAGTGCTCTCGAAATGCGCATCCGTGTAGACTGCGGCATGATCACCTCATCAATGTAGCCACGCTCCGCAGCAACAAACGGGTTCGCAAACCGGTCTTCATAATCCTTGGTGCGCTCGGCAATCTTCTCAGAATCACCCAGCTCATTACGATAGAGGATCTCAACGGCACCCTTTGCACCCATCACAGCAATCTCAGCAGATGGCCATGCATAATTCATATCACCACGAATATGCTTGGAGCTCATCACGTCATATGCACCGCCATAGGCTTTACGCGTGATCACAGTAATTTTCGGAACTGTCGCTTCGCCATAAGCAAACAGCAGCTTTGCACCATGCTTGATCAGCCCACCATATTCCTGAGCAGTTCCTGGCAAGAAACCCGGAACATCAACGAAGGTGACCAGTGGAATGTTGAAGCAGTCACAGAATCGGACAAAACGCGCAGCCTTACGGCTTGCATCACTGTCCAGAACACCCGCAAGAACCATCGGCTGGTTGGCGACAATACCAACTGTACGACCTTCGACGCGGCCAAAGCCAGTGATAATGTTTCCGGCAAAGCTTTCCTGAATCTCAAAGAAGTCCTGCTCATCGACAGTCTTTAGGATCAGTTCCCGCATATCATACGGTTTGTTCGGATTATCCGGAACCAGCGTATTGAGGCTCTCATCCAAACGAGATGGATCATCATAAACGGAAAGTTCAGGCAGCGGAGCCTGATTGTTCATCGGCAGGTAATCCACCAAACGACGAATCTGCAGCAACGCTTCTACATCATTGTCAAACGCACCATCTGCGATGGAGGATTTGGTCGTATGAATGCTCGCGCCGCCCAACTCCTCAGCCGTCACAGTCTCATTGGTCACTGTTTTCACAACATCAGGACCAGTGACGAACATGTAGGAGGTATCGCGCACCATAAAGATGAAATCGGTCATGGCTGGCGAATAAACATCACCACCAGCACAAGGTCCCATAATCACAGAAATCTGCGGGATAACGCCAGATGCCTGAATGTTGCGCCAGAACACTTCACCATATCCGCCAAGCGCAGCAACACCTTCTTGAATACGAGCACCACCTGCATCAAAGATCCCAATGATGGGTGCGCGGTTCTGCAGCGCCATATCCTGGATCTTCATGATCTTTTCTGCGTGAGTCTCAGAGAGAGAGCCGCCGAACACAGTGAAATCTTTCGAGAAGAGGTAAACGGTACGACCGTTGATTGTTCCCCAACCAGCAACAACACCATCACCTGGGAAGTGCGTTTCCACCATACCAAACTCGGTACAGCGGTGCTGCTTGAACATATCGAATTCTTCGAAGGAACCTTCATCTAGCAGAATTTCAATGCGCTCTCGTGCGGTGAGTTTTCCGCGTTTGTGCTGCGCATCAATTCGGCGCTGTCCCCCACCAAGCCGCGCTTCATCACGTCTTTTTTCTAATTCAGCTAGAACTTCCTTCATAAGATATCTCAGCTCCCAATCTAACTGAGTTATCTCCTAGCACGCCCCTACGCACAAAAACTAGTAAGCCGTTGGATTGAGAAGCCTCATGTGATGCAACCGATCATCGCCTCAACCCAACAACCAATAACCCTCGGTAAACCAAGCATTCTTTGATGCTTTGACAGCTAAAACTCACTCTGCCTCATCAGCACTGCCAGCATTGAGCAATCCATATTTTTCTTCGCCTATTTGCTCAAGAAGCTCCAATTGGGTCTCAAGGAAATCACAGTGGCCTTCTTCATCTGCCAGTAAACTGTCAAAAAGAGCCATTGTCACGAAGTCACCTTGCTGCTCACAAAACACACGAGATTCGCCGTAATACACAATCGCTTCACGTTCCCCTGCCAGATCAGCTTCCAGCACTTCCTTCACTGAGGACCCGATGCGTAAGGGCGCAATATGCTGCAGGTTTGGGTGCCCTTCCAAAAAGACAACTCTTTCCACCAACCGATCCGCATGATGCATTTCTTCAATCGATTCAGCCCGCTCTTTCTTTGCGAGTTTGGTATAACCCCAATCTTCAAGAAGTCTGAAATGCACCCAGTATTGATTGACAGCTCCAAGTTCCATGGAAATGGCTTTGTTCAAACGTTCAATGACACCGTCTTTTGCTCTCATGAGTTCTCAGTGCAAGCACTGCTCCTTAGGGAATGCAGGTGAAACACAACTCGTTTTGAACCTACCCTAAAACGAGTTGTGATCCAGTAAACATAGATCAGCCTAACCCGCCACCAACCCAAATCCCCTATCGTTCCTAATGAAGCGCTAGTCTAAAACAAACAACTTTAACCCAACAAAAAAGAGCCGCCCAACAGGACAGCTCTTTCTAATCAAAACAAGCAGTTACGCGATCTTATTCGCCAGTATCAGCCGGGTTCGCATTCAATGCGCCGTAGTGCTGCTCACCAATTTTCGCAAGGAGATCCAGCTGAGTTTCGAGGAAGTCGATGTGACCTTCTTCATCAGCCAGCAAATCATCAAACAACTTCATGGTGACGTAATCACCTTCAGCATGACAAATCTCACGGCTCTTCTTATAAGAGATGCGAGCTTCATGTTCACCAGCAAGATCCGCTTCCAAAACTTCTTTCAGGTTGGTGCCGATCTTCAAAGCACCAACGGTCTGCAAGTTTGGATGACCGCCAAGGAAGAGAATGCGCTCAATCAGCTTGTCGGCATGCTGCATCTCTTCAACGGATTCTTCGCGCTCTTTCTGCGCCAGCTTTCCAAAACCCCAATCATCCAGCAGGCGGTAATGCAGCCAATACTGGTTGACGGCACCAAGCTCCAGTTTCAGAGCTTCATTAAGCCGCTCAATAACTTTCTCATTATGTTTCATCGGCGGAATTCCTCAATATTCTTGATTAGGGCAGTATTTGGCGATGTTCTCGTTATTACGAGAGCCCTGAACCCATATGTGCAGCAGGAGTGCCTAGTTCAACAGATTCGATGGTAATACGGCAAACAAATTCCACTTGACCACATACTACAAACTATTGATTTCTTTCTACGATATCAGGAGAAGCCACATCACCAACAAAAAAGCGCAGCCGAAAGCCGCGCCTTAAGACAACTTCTCAAAGAATAAGCGCTTAGCTTTCTTCTGGTGCTCCAACGAGAATAAGCACTGATGCGTTGAACTCGTCGTTTTTGAAACGGCGAATACGGGCAGCCTCTTCATCCTGCCCCCACTGCTCAATGTTCCAATCTTCATCAACATGAGCAGCAGACCAGACAACATCCGCCTCAAAGGCTTTTTCAGCCAACGCCAGCGCCAGCAATGCAGAGCCACTAATGGACGTCACAGTATGGATCGCAGTCAACTGAAGCGCATCATATTTGTCCAGTTGCGTACGATAGGCTGTTGTCACCGCCTCATCTTGCGCAACATGCATAATCCCTTCAACGAACTTGAAGCGACCAGCAAACAACTTCTCCGCCCAATCCAAGACTGGGTCCCACTGATTTTTCTGGCGAGTGACCAGTTCTGCAGGGGAATCTGCGCGGTAACACAAATGATCATTTCCGGCATACCGTGTGATCTCATCCGCAACTTCCGCAAACTTGTCTTCAACGGCATCAATCGCAGAATGGGCAATACGCGTCAGCGGCATCGTCGCCGGGTCGATCTCTTCTTCCTGCAGCTCCCATTCGGCAGCCACGCCTTCAGCAATCACTTCATCCTTAAACACCAGCGCATTGCGACCAGGTGTTTTAATGGAGCGTCCATCCAGCAGAACAGCGAAGACGTCATCTTTCAGCTCAACGCTCACACGCTCATAAAAGCGTTTCGGCAAGTTCCGTTTGGTGTGCTCACGTGCAGCCTGAACAGCATCAACAGGCCCTTTTGCAATGTCATCTGCAATCTGCTCAAAAATGTCACGCATTATGCAACTTCCTTATTCCAGTTGAAGTGCTCATTAAGCACCGGAATGAGTTCCTTAAACTGATTGATAACATAGGTGGCTCCAGCGCTCTTCACATCTTCAGCGCTGTGATAACCCCATGTAACTCCGACAGATTTCACACCCGCATTGCGCGCCATGTGCATATCGAAAGTCGTATCACCAATCATAATCGTATTTTTCAGATCAACACCAGTTTCGCTCATAGCCTGAAAAATCATACCTGGATTCGGCTTGGATGGCGCAACATCTGCTGTCTGCATGGTGGTGAAAAGCCCTTCCAGCTCATGCAAGTTGATCAGGTGTTTCATACCGCGGGAATGCTTGCCTGTTGCGATACCAAGAAGCACATCCTCCCGGCTATCCAACTCTCGCAAAGCATCAAGCGCGCCCTCATAAAGAGGATCATAATCACGCCCCTTGGAACGCATTTCCCAGACGATCTGCTGGTATCCCTTGACCATCTGCTCAATCAAGCCCGGGTCATTTCGCCCCAGCAATTGCTCAAACGCCACATCCAGTGTCAAACCAACCGTTGCAAGAATTTCATCTCGCGATGGCATAGGCAGATCGACAAACCGATACGCTGCAGTAAAACCAATCATGATATTGTCTTGGCTATCCGCAAGCGTGCCGTCGCAATCAAACACAATGAGATACATGAAGATCAGCCCGTAACTTTGCTATTACTTATTCTGGTTCATTGATGTCCGGATCATAGTCCTTCACATCCATACCAAGCAAGTTCCAGGTTTGCTGCATATGTGATGGCAGCGGAGCAGAAACATCAATCACACCATTACCTGACGGATGCGGGATCATAATCCGGCGAGCCAGCAGATGCAGCTTGTTCTGGATGCCACCGGGCAGCTCCCAGTTTTTGATATTGAAGTACTTTGGATCACCGACGATAGGGCAACCAATATGCGCAGCATGGGCACGAAGCTGGTGCGTACGGCCAGTTACAGGCTTCAATGACACCCAAGAAAGCTTCTGACCGGACTGCTCAACCACATTGTAAAGGCTGACTGCATGCTGTGCTTCATCATCACCATGACGGGCAACACGCATACGCTCTTCGCCCTCATCACGCGCCAGATAGGTCGAGATACGCCCCTGACGCGGCTTTGGCACGCCAGCAACCATCGCCCAGTAGATTTTACGCGTGTTGCGATGACGAAATGCCTTTGTCAGCTCCTGAGCTGCACGGCGGGTCTTCGCAACCAGCAAAATACCAGAGGTTTCACGGTCAAGACGGTGTACCAGACGCGGCTTATCGCCCTTCTGGTTGGTGAAGGCATCAAGCATACCATCCACGTGACGCGTCAAACCTGAGCCACCCTGCACAGCAAGGCCAGCAGGCTTATTCAGTACCATCACATGCGCATCTTCAAAGAGCATCATCTGCTCAATGGCTTCACGGTCACTGTCAACCAACTTGCGCGGACGAGGTCTGGCATTCTTGCGGTCATCAGCAGCCAGCTCAACACCGAGCGGTGGAATGCGGACTTCTTGCCCCTTTTCCAATCGGGTAGAGCTTTCTGCACGTTTACCATCTACGCGAACCTGCTTGGTGCGCAGCAGTTTCTGCAAGCGGCCAAAACCAAGTTCCGGAAAGTTTTCTTTAAACCAGCGATCAAGACGCATGCCTGCTTCGTCGGCATCAACGCGGCGCATCTCAATTTTAACTGGGCTGCCACCGTTGTTTTGCGGCGCTGCTTTGTTCTGGGAGCCACTCATGGGTGAAGGTCCTGACTTCTAACGCGGCGGCAGCACGAAGGGTGCGCCAGCCGTTCCTATTAAATCCGTTGGCGCTCATTTGGCAGCTGAAGGCAAAACATGCAAGTCTTTCACGCAGATTCAGCCCCTAAAAACGAAAAACCATCAAGTTTCTATGAGTTTTTGCGGGCAACTTGCAAATTAGGTGAGAACCTGCCGTGTGAGATAAAGACCGACAAACAAGGCTGAAACGGAAAGAATAAGCGAGACCAACACATAAGCGGCGGTCGCAATAGGTTCTCCGCGTTCCCACAGCACAGCAACATCCAACGAGAAGGTTGAGAAGGTGGTGAAACCACCAAGGAAACCCGTCGCGATCAGATAACGCAGCTCAGAAGAAGCGCTTAGTCGCTGAGCAAGAACCTCAACAAAGATCCCCATCAGCAATGAACCAAGAATGTTTACGGTGACAGTGCCCCACGGAAATGAAGGGCCTAGAAGACGAAGTCCGGCCATTGAAACCAGATGCCGACAAACCGCTCCTGCCCCACCACCAAGTGCTATCAGGATGAGATTTTTCATGCATTCTCCCTATCGGATTTTGAATGGCATGTCTTGCACAAATTGCACAGTAACTAACATCCCTTAGAGAAGACCTCGTCAACCTTCTCACGGCAAGCTTCCACCAACTCTTCATGATCCTCCAGGTGCGCTTCTTCTTCATCCAGAATATCAAGGAATATCGCGCGCAGGTTCATGTCATCACCAGGAGCAATCCGCAGAGCTGACCCGTGGCACTGATGATAAACATCCCGCAGTAACCTCACCAGCCGCTCTGCAGCGTTGAGCCGCCCCCACAGATAATCATGCTCGCGCCATCCGCGGTTGAAGAAGGCACCAAACATCTGCAATTGCGCGCCTTTCAAATCAACGCCACCAGGACAAAGCAATTGCGCATCCTTTGGACTGATGCGCCCCACCTCAATCTTACGAAGTTCAAAAGCATCGAGCGCCTGCTGAACCGGAAACATACTGGTGTCGAAGAACGGAAAGCCGATATAACCTTCAAGAATACCTTGTGCCGCCTTCAGATCACCTAGCTTCCCAACTCCCTCAAACACAATGGAATCTGTCAGTTTATCAAGGTCGGCAAGGCCCATGCGAAGGCTGAGAACCCCAAGCACTTTGCGCACTGTCTCCAACTGCGGCGAAACTTCTTTCAGCAGCGTCGCAAGGTAGATGGTCTCTGTGCCATAAAACTCCTCGGACCAACGGCTCCGCAAGTTGGCAATCTGCCCATAAAGTTCACGCTTAAACACATCCAGATGGCGCGCAAACTCAACAGACCCAGCAATCTCTTCATGGTGATAGAACTTGTTGATCTGCTCGATCAAAAACCGCAGCTGACGAATGCGATAGTCAACATCAAGGCTCTTCAGCTCACGAAGTATCTTAGCCTGATCCCGCTGCGCTTCCCCCTCCTCTTCTTTGGAGAAGGTCAACGCATTCACGACCACTTCTTCCACGCTTTCCCAGGACCAGAGAGCAACCTCCTCGCCCTTTTCAACGCACCCCTCTTGCTGTGTGCCGGAAAGCTCGGAAATCAACAAGACAACCCGGTGGGCGAGATGCCCCAAACGAAGCTGAAGATAACCGGCATTGGCGAAACCAGATTGCTCCATCGCCGCCAGCTCAGCCCCTTGCCGCACAACAGAGAAGTCACCCTCGGTCTCCGGCAGGCTGCCATGCTTTTCAAGCAACAGCTGCACTTCATGGCGGACCATCGGCAATGCAGCTTCAGCCACTTCCTGAATCCGCCGCACTTTCATGTTGATCTGCTCAATCTCTTGCAGCTCATCTCCAATCGGTTCATTCCGCGGAATGTGAGCTAACGATGCGAAAATGCTTTTAAAGAACCCCGGAGGCTCTGGCTCTGCTGGCACATCACGGTGCGAGAAGGGCAACGGATCCAGATATAGTAAACGACGCACCACTTCGCGAGCTGCAGGTCGTTGTGCAATGGAACCAATAAGCGGTTCGAAGGGCTTGTTCATCACCAACGACCCATCAATGAAGATACGCTCCCCTTCTGCATCGCAATTGGCATGAAGCACGTTGGTTAGGAACGCTTCACGCCCGCTCCACTCAAGACCCTGACGCTCAAGAACGCCATCCATTTCCTCAGCACTCATAGGCGGAAAGGCTCCAGGGAAACTAGAGGTCGCTCTAGCAGCAAAGACCAGATCAGGAATACACTCCGCACTCATCTGGCTATGCAAACCGCTGGACACCCGATGAATGGCATTGAACTTTACAATACGTCGATGATCCAACTCCTCAATAAACTCGGGATCATGCAACGCAATACGCCGCAACACACCGTGAAAATCCGTGAGTGTCACGAACAGCTCCAACCGCTGTCCGTAAGGGATCAGCGTCTCCCCGCGATCCTCTTCATCCATTGCGCGGCACGCATCCACCAGCCACCCTGAGTATCGCTCACCTGAGAACGGCGGCGTAAACCAACGCGAACTGATAAAATCTCGCAGTTTGGTGCGCGTTTCCTTGTTCTGAGGAACATCAGTCCCAAGGAAAACCAAAAGCTTATCCAATATTGGTGCCAGCACCCGCTTGGCATGTTTGCTGACCCCGGATGTTTCATTGGCCAGCTTGTCAACATCAGCAAGCGATAGCCATAGATCGCTGTGATGCTTGAGCGGCAGATCATGCGCCAGTGCCCGCGCCAGCATGATCGCATTCACACCTCCGGCAGACGCGCCAGAGATTGCATCAATCACAACCCGCAGGTCCAGCTGTGGCCCAAAACTTTCAAGAAGATCGAAATAGGATTTCGCTGAGCCTTCGAGAGTGACATCACTCTCAACACCGCGCTCACGGTCCCGCCGCAACTGATGCAACGCATGGGAAGCACGCTGAAGATTTAGGAGTTCACGGGTGACACCGTGCATGTAGATGGCGAGTGAAACCCCGCCATACAGCACCAGTCCCAATCTCAGCTCAAGTTGCCTCATGCATGCACCAGAATTCGCTTAAATAAAGAAGTCAGAGTATGATGCGCAGATATAAATGAACGCACCAAGCTCAGATGTCAGTGTGCGAATTAGGATGCCCGAATGCAATCGGGAAACCCAAACAAAGTTACGTGTAGTTTATGTGTAGTCTTGAAAAGTGACCGCCAGTTTTCAGAAAAGGCGAGACAACGAGTTCTGCTATTGCGTATCAACGAGAACCCAGACAAACGGCCCTAGGCAGTGCCACGCTCTTTTCTCAAGCGATCCCAATAGCTCAACCGTTTTTGAACATCACGCTCAAACCCACGAGCATTCGGCTCATAATACTTTTGCCGACCCATCTTCTCAGGGAAATAATCCTGACCAGAAAACGCATCTGGCTCATCATGATCGTAGCGATAACTTTCACCATACCCCATCTTCTTCATGAGCGTGGTCGGTGCGTTCAGCATGTGCTTTGGCGGCACAAGAGATCCATGTTCCCGCGCATCCATGCGAGCAGCCTTATAAGCCAGATAAGACGCATTCGATTTAGGGGCCGTTGCCAGATAGACCGCAGCCTGAGCCAGCGCATACTCCCCTTCTGGTGACCCAACCAGCTGAAACGCGTGACGTGCAGCATTCACCTGCACCAGCGCATTGGGATCAGCCATGCCAATGTCTTCAGAAGCCATCACTGTCAAACGGCGGATGATGTATAGCGGATCTTCTCCGCCCTCCAGCATCCGGCACATCCAGTAGAGCGCCGCATCCGGGTCCGACCCGCGAATGGACTTATGAAGCGCAGAGATGAGATTGTAATGCCCGTCCTTGGTCTTGTCATAGATCGGCGCACGTCGCTGCACCACTTCCGCAAGGCGTTCCGTGTCGAAAATCTCGTCATCGCCAGCCGTACGCCAAACGTCTTCCGCCAAAGTCAATGCAGACCGGCCATCACCATCTGCCATACGCACGAGTGATAGACGCGCATCCTCATCCAGAGGCAAGTCACGCCCCATCACTTCTTCCGCGCGTTTGAGCAAATCAATCAGCGCATCTTCATCAAGTGAATGGAACGTCAACACATGCGAACGGGACAGCAACGCGGCATTCAGCTCAAAGCTCGGGTTCTCAGTCGTTGCTCCCACCAGAGTGATGGTGCCATCTTCCATCACAGGCAAAAAACTATCCAGCTGAGCGCGGTTGAAGCGATGGATCTCGTCAACAAACAGCAAAGTCCGTTTGCCGGAAATCTGACGTCCTCTAGCACGCTCAAAACACTTTTTGAGATCAGCAACACCGGAGAAAATGGCAGAGATCTGCTCAAATTCCAGTTCCGTAGCATCTGCAAGCAAACGGGCAACCGTGGTCTTACCGGTACCCGGAGGCCCCCAGAAGATGAGAGACCCCAGAGAGCCGGACCGCAGCATGCGGCTTAAAATACCAGCGTCACCCAAAAGGTGGCCTTGTCCGACAACATCCTCCAGAACACGAGGCCGCATGCGATCTGCAAGCGGCCTGTCTTCCAGCTGATCCATCCCATTGGCGGAAAAAAGATCACTCATGGTCTCTCAACATTCCTCTAAACTGTTCTGGAGAGTAAAACTCTCAAAACAGCATTATCGCAAACTTACCTGTCGTAGCTGACCATCACGTTTGAAAGTGATGTTCCAGGTGCGCTGCTTTTTGCCGGTCAGCTTGGAAAGGTCTTTGGTGCTTTGAACTTCAGCGCCATTGATCTCAACCACGATATCACCGGGTTTAAAGCCGACATAGGCAGCAGTACTACGAGCTTTAATATCAGCAATTACAACGCCTGAAAACTCGTTGTACATGCGCAACTCTTCAGCCACAGCAGGAGAAAGATTCATAACCCGTACACCAGTAAATGGCGAGTTCCCTTTGATCTCTCTTTCATCTCTAGCCACAGTTTCCGGCGCACGCTCAAGGCTGATCTCGACAGCAAAGGCCTCACCACCGCGCAGCATCTCAAAACGCGTGACACCACCAACTTTCTTTGTAGCAAGACGGTAGCCATAAGCATCTGGATCATCCACCTGAGTGCCACCAACAGACATGATCAGGTCGCCGACACGAATACCAGCACGGTCAGCTGGGCTTCCTTCCTGAATACGTGTCACGAGAACCCCGCTAGGACGCTCCAGCCCCAGGCTGGCAGCAATATCAGAGCTGACTGGTTGCACACTGGTTCCAACCCACGGGCGGCGCACGATACCGCCCTCATCAGCAGCTGAAGCAACCACTTCCACCATATTGGCAGGGATTGCAAAACCAATACCGTTGGAGCCACCGGAACGCGAGAAGATCGCAGTGTTCACACCAACAAGATGACCGTTTAGATCAACCAGCGCCCCACCCGAGTTACCCGGATTGATGGCGGCATCTGTCTGAATGAAGAACTGATAGTCCGAGACACCGACCTGATTTCGCGCAACAGCGGAGACAATACCCTGCGTCACGGTCTGTCCAACACCAAACGGGTTCCCAATCGCCAGCACCAGATCACCCACCTCAAGTTCATCAGAGTTGGCAAACGGCACAACAGGGAACGCCCCTTCTGCGTTGCGCACCTTCAAAACGGCAAGATCTGTGCGCTCATCCATCAAGATGATATCGGCATCAAACTCACGTCGATCAGAAAGTGCCACACGCACCTCATCAGCGCCCGCGATAACGTGATGGTTGGTAATAATCGTGCCATCAGCAGAAACGATCACACCAGAGCCCAAAGAGCTTTGAACGCGGCTGCGCGAACGAGGTGCGAACCGATCGGATTGCTCACCAAAGAAACGACGGAAGAACGGATCATCAAAGAATGGAGAAACTCTGCGGCGCTCTTGCACGGTACGACTTGCGTACACATTCACCACCGCTGGCGCGACCTTCTTCACAATAGGAGCGAAGGAAAGTGAAATCTCGGCTTGAGATGTTGGAACAGTCTTTTCACTGGCCAGTGCACCAGTGCTTTGCGTTGCCACAACGCCAGTAGTCCCAAGAACTGCACAAAAAAGCAGGTGAGCAGCTGACTTCCTGATTTGACCCATTCTTAAATCCCTTCGGCAAGAGCCCCCAGTTCACAATGATTTTCTTTCAAAAAATTTGGGAGCAGCAGGTTACAGATAAGTCTGCAATATGGAAATGAAAAGGCCAATCTGTCGGTTTTAAGCAGCGAGCTCGTATCCCCGAAAACTGCATGTGGATTTCAAACTAGTAACAGTTTGAGTGCACTAAAAAGATCACACCTGCTCAAAACGCAAAACGCCGGGTCACCCCGGCGCCTTACTCATCTCGATAAAACCTGACAGAACTTAGGCTACCCGGATATTCTCAAGGTATTCTTCAACCATGCTCTTCAGCTCTTCGGACTGGTGTGTCAGTTGATTTGCAGCACCAAGAACGTTTTCCGCTTCATGGCCCGCATCACTTGCGATCATGCTCACACGGGTAATAGCCTGAGCAACCTCAGAGCTACCAGAAGTTACCTGCTGAATGTTGCTGGAGATATCTGTTGCGGTTACAGCCTGTTCCTGAACAGCACCTGCAATCGCAGTCGCCGCTTCATTCACGTCACCAATAACCGTGCTGATTTCCTTGATAGCCGCAACGGCTTTCTCCGTCTCAGCCTGAACAGATTGGATCTGAACACTGATCTCGCCAGTTGCCTGACCAGTCTGGTTCGCAAGGCCCTTAACTTCGGATGCAACAACCGCAAAGCCTTTACCAGCTTCGCCTGCACGAGCAGCCTCAATCGTCGCATTCAGCGCCAACAGGTTGGTCTGATCAGCAATATCATTGATGAGAGACACAACTTCACCAATGCGCTGCGCAGCTTCCATGAGACCGTTTACAGACACCTCAGCCGCAGCAGCCTTCTCAGCCGCTTGTTTGGAGACGTCAGCAGAACGACGGACCTCGCGGTCAATTTCACCAACAGTTGCAGAAAGCTCTTCAGCAGCACCAGCAACAGCCTGAAGATTCATCAGGGACTGTTCAGAGGCAGAAGACACCGTCTGTGCCTCAGTGTTGGTCTGCTCAGAGATGCTTGCCATACTCTTCGCGGTGGTTTCCAGATTACCGCCAGCGTCAGTCACAGTGGTCAGGATGTCTCGAACGCCAATATCAAAGTTCTCGTTCAAGGCATCCACGCGTTTCACGCGCTCTTCCTGTTCATGTTGCTCACGCACCTGTTTCTCATCCAGCTCTCTTGCACGGACAAGACCAGCCTGGAAAGACTGAACAGCTCGACCAATATCGCCGATCTCATCCTTACGCTGAGCAGAGATAATCTCCACATCCAGATTACCGTTCGCAATCTTATTAAGATTGGATGACAGGCGATTAAGCGGAGTAGACAGACTACGTGCCATGAAGATGCCAATTGCAGCAACAACCGCCAACACAACCAATCCGCTGATAATGATTTCTTTGGCGAGTGCATGCACAACAGCCAGCGCTTCGCTCACATCAGTCTTTGCGACAATAACAGTCGGCAGTTTTTCAAAGCCAAGTGGCAGGGCCAGAATAAACTGTTCCTTCACTTCCGCAAAGCCAACATTGCTTTCCAGGTTCGCCTGCAGGTCTTCAACTACTTTCGCAACAACCTCTGGATCATCTTTCTTCACCAGCGCCGTTGGCACATCAGACAAAACCTGATTGGAAAGGATCGTGCCATCAATGCGTGCCAGATAGGTCTGACCAGTCTCACCCATGTTCTCACGATTTTGCAAAACGCTATCGAAGAACTCAGAGCCGAGACGAATGGCGATCACACCCTTAAAGGTGACCTGATTGAAGTCTTCAACAAACACAGGAGCCGAAATCAAAAGGGATGCAGAATTTCCATCAGGCGCATATTGAGCAATCTCAGAATAGACCACATCGCCTTCAGTGGCTTTCGCCGCCTTATTGAATTCCTGACTGAGCAATGTACCGGATAGCTTGCTATCCTTCACGCTCTCAAGAAACTCAGAGGACTTGGTCGCAGAGTAAATCACCAGACCGTTTGCATCCATGATCAGGATGTCCGCATAACCTCCACCGGTTACACTCGCCACAAAATCTGGATGAACAACAGCATGACGCCAGGAATAAAGCGTCTTGTTACCATTCCCAGTCAGCTGCAGACGATCAGCAACAGAAGAGCCACTCTTTTGGAAGTAGCTAAGGATGTCATCCTTATCTGCACTCAGAGAATCCATGGAGGCCAGCAAGTCGGTCATGGTAACGCGCATAGCGCTACTCTTGACCAGACGCTTGATATCGCTATCAACGCGCTCCAGCTTTTCATCGAGAGTATCCCGACGAGCCTGTGCCACGAGTACGAGCTGTGTCTTGCTCGCTTCAGTCAGCGCGCTCTCAGCACGCGTATACCCAAGGAATGCCACAACGGCACTCGCAATAATTGCAAGCCCAACCATAATGAATGGAAGACGAACAGCAATACGATTAAAATAATTTTTGACTCTAGGTGAGGATACAGAGCCGCTCTCATCAGATTTAGAACGCATATTTGCCCCCGAGTAATACGTTGGGAGCATAGTCGGGCTATAGTGTTAATCTCCGCTTAAAACAAATATTTAAAATGCTTTTCAAATCGAAGAAAAATTGAAATACCGATATGATTTAGCTGTGTTTTCTCACAAAACTGGAAGCACGCTGTACTATCATAAGTTGCAGTACCGACCTGACCCGAGCAATCCAGTTCCACCTGCCAAAACTAACGCAACGCGACCTTTTTCATCAGATTCGTTCTGCAAAAAGTAAGAGCTCTTGAGTGAATTTCATTCAGGCAACAAAAAAGGGCACCCGAAGGCACCCTTTTTCAAATCGCTTATGCGAAAAGCTTATGCAGCAGCTTCAGCTGTCTCAGCAGCTTCTTCAGCAGCAGCGCGTGCGCGATCTGCAGCGCCTTTAGCTTCTACGTCGCGCTCAACCAGCTCGATAACAGCCATTGGTGCATTATCACCATGACGGAAACCAGCTTTCAGCACGCGAGAATAACCACCCTGACGGTCCGCATAACGCTCTGCAAGGGTATCAAACAGCTTTGCTACCATTGCAGTGTCACGGATCTGGGAAATTGCTTGACGACGTGCATGCAGGTCGCCGCGCTTGCCCAGAGTGATGAGCTTCTCGATGATTGGACGCATCTCTTTTGCTTTCGGAAGCGTCGTAACAATCTGCTCATGCTGGATGAGCGAAGCTGCCATGTTAGCGAACATCGCTTTACGGTGGCTTGACGTCCGATTGAGCTTGCGGCCGGAATTACCGTGGCGCATGGCCCTCTCCTTTGTTAAGTCAATTACGATCTAGTACATCAGATCGCCGGAACCTCACGCAGCGCGCTCAGTTCCTGTTCCTTTAATATTGGTGGTCTTCGTAGCGCTTAGCGAGCTCATCGATATTTTCAGGCGGCCAGTTTGCCACTTCCATACCGAGATGCAGGCCCATTTGCGCCAGAACTTCTTTGATCTCGTTGAGAGACTTACGACCGAAGTTCGGTGTACGAAGCATTTCTGCTTCTGTCTTCTGAATGAGATCGCCAATATATACGATATTGTCGTTCTTCAGGCAGTTTGCCGAACGTACAGACAACTCAAGCTCATCAACCTTCTTCAGCAGTGCTGGGTTGAACGCAAGTTCCGCGACTGTGTCTTCCTGAACTTCACGCTGTGGCTCTTCGAAGTTCACGAAGATAGACAGCTGATCCTGCAGGATACGAGCAGCAAATGCTACTGCATCTTCAGGGATCACAGATCCGTCAGTTTCAACAGTCAAAGTCAACTTATCATAATCAAGAACCTGACCTTCACGGGTGTTCTCAACCTTATAAGAAACCTTCTTAACCGGAGAATACAGGCTGTCAACCGGAATCAGACCGATTGGAGCGTCTTCTGGGCGGTTAGCGGCAGCTGGAACATAACCCTTGCCGGTGTTTACAGTGAATTCGATGCGAACTTCCGCACCTTCATCAAGGTTACACAGCAGCAGACCTGGGTTAAGAACCTCAACGTCACCTACAGTTTCAATATCGCCAGCGTAGACCGCACCAGGACCCTGCTTACGCAGAACCATACGCTTTGGTCCCTCGCCTTCCATGCGAAGCGCGATTTCCTTGATGTTCAGGATGATGTCAGTCACATCTTCACGAACGCCAGGAATTGATGAGAACTCATGGAGAACGCCATCAATCTGAACCGCAGTCACTGCAGCACCCTGAAGAGAGCTAAGCAGAACGCGGCGCAGAGCGTTACCAAGAGTCAGGCCGTAGCCACGCTCAAGAGGTTCTGCAATCACAGAAGCCTTAAAGCGTGCATCATCGCCAGCACGAATGTCGAGTTTAGTTGGCTTGATAAGCTCTTGCCAATTTTTTTGAATAGTCACGTTCATAAACCCTCTGGCTTTCCCGTTGACCTAAAAGTCAACTAATCCTTGCCTGGGTGGAAAACTAGCCTAACGAACTGTTAGACGCGGCGACGCTTGCGTGGGCGGCAACCATTGTGCGGGATCGGAGTTACATCACGGATAGATGTAATAACGAAACCTGCAGCCTGAAGCGCACGCAGAGCGGATTCACGTCCAGAACCTGGACCACGTACTTCTACTTCGAGAGTACGCATGCCGTGTTCAGCAGCCTTACGACCAGCGTCTTCGGCAGCGACCTGTGCAGCATAAGGGGTAGACTTACGAGAACCCTTAAAGCCAAGCGCGCCGGCAGACGACCAAGAGATCGCATTGCCCTGAGCATCGGTGATGGTGATCATGGTATTGTTGAACGTAGAGTTCACATGCGCGACACCTGAAGAAATGTTCTTCCGTTCGCGACGACGCACGCGCGTCGATTCTTTAGCCATTATATTTCCTAACTTCGATATCTACACCGCCGTATAGCCGGCGGCTCCACCGGATAACCGGCTAGTTATTTCTTCTTACCAGCGATCGCTTTAGCAGGGCCCTTACGGGTGCGAGCGTTGGTATGAGTGCGCTGACCACGGACAGGCAGACCACGACGGTGGCGCAGGCCACGGTAACAGCCAAGGTCCATGAGACGCTTAATGTTCATTGCAGTTTCACGACGAAGATCACCTTCAACGGTGTATTCAGCGTCGATTGCTTCACGGACTTTCAGAACTTCTGCATCAGAAAGTTCGTTGACGCGACGCTCTGCAGCAATACCGACTTTCTCGGTGATTTCCTGCGCGAACTTCGCACCAATGCCATGAATGTACTGCAGCGCGATAACTACGCGCTTATTCGTCGGAAGGTTGACGCCAGCAATACGTGCCACGTTTGTTTTCTCCAATTACGAGGGTACGTTTGTTCCCTCTCCCATTTTTTTGCCGATAACACACCTACAACCAGGCAGGTTGAGGGCGCACCATCACACAGCAAAAAGATCAGCCTCGGTTTCCCAAGGAAAACCGGCGCCAATCGATTATGGTGTCGATGTGCGCCGGCTATACTTTATTATAAAGGCAAGCGCAAGCGCCTGCCTTCAAAAAGCACGGATTAAACCGTGCTCAAAATCGTATCGATCTCTGAAGCAACCTCGTCAACGGACTTCATGCCATCAACGCCCATCAGCATGTTCCGCTCACCATAGTACTTGATAAGCGGGGCTGTCTGCTCGTTGTAAACTGCAAGACGTTTCTTCAAAGACTCTGCATTGTCATCGGATCGAGCTTCCGCGCTTTCACGAGCACGTGTTTCGATACGCTCAAGAAGGATACCTTCATCAACCTTCAGCTGCACAACAGCATCAAGTCTCTGGTCCTTCTTCTCAAGCAGTTCGCCAAGAGCGTCTGCCTGAGCAATGGTGCGTGGGAAACCGTCCAGAATGAAGCCTTTTGCACAATCAGCCTGATCAATACGATCAGAAATGATGGAACAAATCAGGTCATCAGAAACCAGGTCACCACGTGTCAGAACATCTTTGACCTTCAAGCCGACTTCGGTTTCAGCTGCAACAGCTGCACGAAGCATGTCACCAGTCGAAAGCTGGACAATACCATGCACCGCAACAAGTCGACCTGCCTGAGTGCCTTTACCAGCACCAGGAGGGCCAAGAAGAATCAATCTCATCTACGTTTCCCCCTCAACTTCGTTTTCTTCACCAAGCCCTCGTACTGATGAGCAAGAAGGTGCCCCTGGATCTGAGAAACGGTATCCATGGTGACGCTAACAACAATGAGCAGAGACGTACCACCGAAGTAGAACGGAACACCCGTTGCTGAGATCAGGAACTCTGGCAACAAACAAATGAGAGTAATGTATATTGCACCGACAACCGTAATGCGAGTTAGCACATGGTCAATGTACTGCGCAGTACGTTCGCCTGGACGAATTCCTGGAATGAAGCCACCATGCTTCTTGAGGTTGTCTGCTGTCTCCGACGGATTGAAAACAATCGCGGTGTAGAAGAAGCAGAAAAAGATGATTAATGCTGCATAAAGAGCCATGTAGGCTGGTTGACCGTGTCCCAGCAGCGCAGTGATTGTTGTCAACCACGCCATCGAACCAGTGGAATCACCGGTTTGGAAACTGGCTACAGTCGCTGGTACCAGCAACAAGGAGCTCGCAAAAATCGGTGGAATAACACCAGCCGTATTGAGTTTGAGTGGCAGGAACGATGTGTTCCCCTCAAACATCTTATTGCCCTGTTGGCGACGTGGATACTGAATCAGCAAACGTCGCTGTGCACGTTCCATGAAGACGATAACGCCGATAACCACCACAGACAGTATGATAACTGCCAAAATGATTGGAGTTGCGAGCGCGCCCTGACGACCAAGTTCCAAAGTGGAAGCAATCGCAGAAGGAAGCCCGGCAACAATACCGGAGAAAATGATCAAAGAAATGCCGTTACCAATGCCGCGAGAGGTGATTTGCTCACCCAGCCACATCAGGAACATAGTACCACCAACAAGGGTAAGAACTGTTGCAATACGGAAGAACCAGCCCGGATCGATAACAATGTTCGCGCCAGCCTCAAGACCAACGGAAATACCGTAGGCCTGGAAGGTTGCCAGAATCACTGTACCAAAACGTGTGTACTGGTTAATTTTTTTCCGGCCTTGCTCACCCTCTTTCTTCAGCTGTTCCAAAGCAGGAACAACAGAAGTCATAAGCTGGATGATAATCGACGCAGAAATGTAAGGCATGATGCCGAGGGCAAAAATAGCCATACGCTCGACAGCACCACCGGAGAACATGTTAAACAGGCCAACAATGCCAGTTTGTACGTTTCCGAAGGCCTGTGCGAGCGCGTCAGGATTAATTCCAGGCAGAGGGATATAGGTTCCGAATCGATAAACCAAAAGCGCGCCTAGCGTGAACCAGATCCGCTTCTTCAGTTCCTCGGCTTTAGCAAAGGCAGAAAAGTTAAGGTTTGAAGCAAGTTGCTCGGCAGCAGAAGCCATTCCGCGCTCCGGTCAGTTTGGATACACCCCGAAAAAAAGACAAGGCTGTTAAGCCTTGCCTTCCTTGATTACGACCTTGCCACCTGCTTTTTCAACTGCTGTAACAGCAGTTTTGGAAGCACCAGCAATTTCGAAAGTTACAGCAGTTTTCAGTTCACCGTCGGACAGAAGGCGTACGCCATCCAGAACGCGGCGAACAACGCCTGCTGCAACAAGTGCTTCAACAGTCACCGTCGCGGAAGCGTCAAGCTTACCAGCGTCGATTGCTGTCTGAACACGACCCAAGGACACAATGTTCAGGTCCTTAGCAAAGATATTGGTGAAGCCGCGCTTTGGAAGACGACGATGCAATGGCATCTGCCCGCCTTCAAAGCCCTTGATAGCAACACCCGAACGGGACTTCTGACCTTTGACACCACGGCCGCCAGTCTTGCCCTTACCGGAACCGATACCGCGTCCTACGCGGGTTCGGTCCGAAACAGCACCCGGGTTATCCCGGAGTTCGTTGAGCTTCATGATAGTTCTCCCGGTCCGCTTATGCTTCGTCTAAAACGCGAACCAGATGCTGAACCTTACGGATCATGCCGCGTACTTCTGGAGTATCCTTCAGAGTACGACGACGGTGCATCTTGTTCAACCCCAGACCAATCAACGTAGCACGCTGACTAGCAGGACGGCGAAGCGGGCTACCGATCTGTTCGACTGTTACAGTCTTTTCAGTATTAGCCATGACACTAACCCTTGTTCTCAGTCAGCAAAAGCGAGGCTTATGCCTCAGCCTTTACTGGCGCCGCATCATCGTTGTCACGACGACGAGCCTGCAAGGAAGATACCTTGAGACCACGACGTGCTGCAACAGAACGCGGGCTGTCTTCTTTTTTCAGTGCATCGAAAGTCGCACGAACCATGTTGTACGGGTTGGAAGTACCAAGGGACTTCGCAACAACGTCCTGGACACCAAGTGTCTCAAACACAGCACGCATTGGACCACCAGCGATGATACCGGTACCGGCAGGTGCTGCACGAAGTACAACTTTACCTGCGCCGTGACGGCCTTCAACATCGTGGTGAAGAGTACGACCTTCACGAAGTGGCACACGAACCATAGTACGCTTAGCAGCTTCCGTTGCTTTGCGGATGGCCTCTGGCACTTCACGAGCCTTACCGTGACCAAAGCCAACGCGGCCTTTCTGATCACCAACTACTACAAGAGCGGCGAAGCCGAAACGACGACCACCCTTTACAACTTTAGCGACGCGGTTGATGTGAACGAGCTTATCGACAAATTCGCTGTCGCGCTCGTCACGATCCCGGTTATCCTGTCTCGCCATAATAATGTTTCCCGTTCTCTAGGAGCACCAAAAGGCGCTGATCAGAAGCTCAGACCGCTATCACGTGCTGCATCTGCCAAGGCCTGAACACGGCCATGATAGATATAACCACCACGATCAAACACGACTTCTTTGATACCAGCAGCAATAGCGCGTTCAGCAATAAGCTTGCCTACAGCAGCAGCAGCATCTTTATTGCCGCCGTTTTCTACTTTTACGTCTTTCTCAATGGTAGACGCGGACGCAAGGGTTACACCCTTGGTATCGTCGATGATCTGAGCGTAAATCTGCTTGGATGAGCGGAAAACGGACAGCCGAGGACGACCGTTCGCTACCTTTTTGATCGAACGGCGCACACGGGCGCGACGACGTTCGAAAGAATTTCCATTCGCCATGGTCCGTACCGTTACTTCTTCTTGCCTTCTTTACGAACGATGAACTCGTCCGCATAACGAATACCCTTGCCTTTGTATGGCTCAGGTGGGCGATATTCACGAATGTTCGCGGCAACCTGCCCTATCTGCTGCTTGTCAATGCCGTTGATGACAATTTCTGTCGGCTTCGGACATTTGATTTCTACACCCTCAGGAATGTCAAACTTGACATCATGAGAGAAACCAAGAGCAAGATTAAGGGTCTTACCTTGAACCTGTGCACGGTAACCAACACCGGTAATCGCCAGCTGCTTTTCGAAGCCGGAAGTCACACCTGTGATAAGGTTAGCGACCATGGTGCGGGACATACCCCACATAGAACGCGCAGTCTTTGACTGGTTGCGCGGATCAAGACGGATACCATCATCCGCCATATCGACCGAAACGAGATCGTTGACCACGAAGGAGAGTTCCCCCTTCGGGCCTTTAACGATAACATTCTGGCCGTTGATCGTTGCCGTTACCCCGCTTGGCACGGGGACTGGCTTCTTGCCAATTCGAGACATAAGATCAACCTGTCTGTTATTTTAGTTAATCGTGCAATGCCGCGTCAGAAGACGCGACAAAGTACTTCACCACCCACATTTTTCTCACGTGCATCGTGGTCTGCCATTACGCCCTGAGGAGTAGACAGAATAGATACACCCAAGCCGTTTGCAACGTGTGGGATGTTCTTGACCGAAGAATATACGCGACGACCAGGCTTAGATACGCGCTCAATCGTGCGAATCACTGGTTCACCGTCGAAATACTTCAACTCAATTTCAAGCTCAGACTTGCCTGCACCGAAGTCAACAGCGGTATAACCGCGGATGTAACCTTCAGAAATCAGAACGTCCAAGATGTGTGCGCGCAACTTAGAAGCAGGTGTGCTTACTTTAGATTTGCGACGCATCTGCGCATTACGGATGCGCGTGATCATATCCCCGACTGGATCGGAAATCGACATAGCAGTAACTCCTTACCAGCTCGACTTCACGAGACCCGGGATCTTGCCCAGGGAACCCAACTCACGAAGCGCAATACGCGACATCTTAAGTTTGCGGTAGTAACCGCGTGGGCGACCTGTGACTTCACACCGGTTGCGTACCCGTGTAGGCGCGGAATTGCGCGGCAGCTTTGAAAGCTTCAGCCGTGCATTGAAACGCTCCTCCAGGGACAAGCTCTCGTCCTTGGCCATGGCCTTCAGGGCAGCACGCTTGTCAGCATATTTACTAACAAGAGCTACGCGCCGCTTGTTTTTCTCGACCGCGCTTTTCTTCGCCATCGTCTGTCCTCGTTCCTTTCCCGTATACCGCTTTTATTTGCGGAACGGGAAGTTGAACGCGCGCAGCAGTTCACGCGCTTCGTCATCGGTTTTAGCATTGGTACAAACAACAATGTCCATACCCCACATTTGATCTACTTTATCGTAGTCAATTTCAGGGAAAACAATGTGTTCTTTAAGTCCCATAGCGTAGTTGCCACGTCCGTCGAAGCTTTTCGGATTCAAGCCACGAAAGTCACGTACACGCGGAAGCGCGATTGTGATCAAACGATCCATGAATTCGAACATCTGGTTACGACGAAGTGTAACTTTAGTACCCAGCGGCATATCTTCACGAACCTTGAAGGTCGCGATAGATTTTCTAGCACGGGTAATAACCGCCTTTTGACCAGCAATCAAGCTAAGATCTTCAGCAGCGATACGAGCCTTCTTGCTGTCACCAACAGCTTCACCAACACCCATGTTCAAAACGATCTTTTCGACCGAAGGAATCATCATTGGATTGGTGTAGTTAAACTTCTCCTGAAGCTCACCACGCACTACATCATTGTAGTGCGCCTTGAGCCGTGGAGTGTAAGTAGCGTCAGCCATCAATCACGTCTCCTGAACGCTTAGCGACACGAACAGTGGCGCCTGCATCATTAGTCGTGAAACCGACGCGGGTCGGCTTGCCATCCTTAGGATCAGCAATGGCAATATTGGAAAGCTGAATAGGAGCTTCCTTTGTGATGATACCACCTTCGCTCTGTTGGGTCTGGCGCTGGTGACGTTTCACCAAGTTAACGCCACGCACGACAGCGCGGTTGTCAGATGGAATCATCTGGAGAACTTCCCCAGTCTTTCCTTTGTCACGACCGGCAATTACGACGACTTTGTCGCCCTTTTTGATCTTCGCGGGCATCAGAGCACCTCCGGCGCAAGCGAAATGATCTTCATGTGATTCTTGCCACGCAGTTCACGAGGAACTGGGCCAAAAATACGTGTTCCGATCGGTTCTTTGTTGTTGTTGATCAGGACGGCAGCATTGCTGTCGAACCGGATCACACTGCCGTCAGCACGACGGATGTCTTTAGCCGTGCGTACGACGACCGCTTTCATCACGTCGCCCTTCTTTACACGACCCCGAGGAATTGCTTCTTTGACGGAGACAACAATGATGTCGCCAACGCCAGCATACTTCCGTTTGGAGCCGCCGAGCACTTTGATGCACATGACACGACGTGCGCCGGAATTATCGGCTACGTCGAGGTTAGTTTGCATCTGAATCATGACTCGTCGCCTTGTTCTTTCTCAGCACTCTAAAAGTTAGAAATGCTGGATGCGTTCACTAGCTCGCTGCTTCCGTAGAAACAACGGTCCATTTCTTATTCTTAGAGATTGGAGCACACTCTTCAATTTGAACGGTGTCGCCAACCTTGTAAGAATTATTTTCGTCATGTGCACGATACTTCTTCGTACGGCGCACAACTTTTTTCAGCAAAGGGTGGGTAAAGCGACGCTCTACCTTCACCGTTACTGTCTTTTCGTTCGCATCGCTAACAACGACACCCTGCAAAATACGCTTTGGCATCATTAGCTCCTTATGCGTTGTCAGACACGCGCTTGTCGCGCAAGACTGTCTGGATCCGCGCAATGTCCCGGCGAACCTGACGGACACGAGCGGTGTTTTCGAGCTGACCAGTTGCTCTCTGGAAACGCAAGTTGAACTGTTCTTTTTTCAGTTCTTCCAGGTTTGCCTTGAGCTCATCTGAGGTCTTAGCTCTTACGTCGCTAGCCTTCATGGCCTTTTCCTTTCGATGTCCGATTACTCACCAATGCGCTGGACGAACCGGCACTTGATTGGGAGTTTAGCAGCGGCCAGACGCATTGCTTCACGAGCAATATCTTCAGACACACCGTCCATTTCGAACATGATGCGACCAGGTTTCACCCGGCACGCCCAGTACTCAGGAGAACCTTTACCCTTACCCATGCGGACTTCAGCCGGCTTGGAGGACACAGGAACGTCCGGGAAGATTCTGATCCACACGCGACCCGCACGCTTCATGTAACGGGTCATTGCACGACGGGCAGCCTCAATCTGACGAGCGGTGATCCGCTCTGGTTCCATGGCTTTCAGGCCAAAGGCACCAAAATTGAGGTCCGTACCACCCTTGGCATTACCATGGATGCGGCCCTTGTGCTGCTTGCGGAACTTAGTACGCTTTGGTTGCAGCATCGTTTTCTCTCGCTTTAATAGTTAAGCCGTGTGAAGGCGCTGCTTACGCAGCGCGCTCACGCCGACCGCCACCTTGGCGTTCGCTCTTGCCACCACCTTCAGTCGCACGACGTTCAGAAGCCATTGGGTCATGCTCAAGGATTTCGCCCTTGAAGATCCAGACTTTAACGCCACACGCGCCGTAAGCGGTGTGTGCTGTAGCAGTGCCGTAGTCGATGTCTGCACGAAGAGTGTGCAGAGGCACGCGACCTTCACGGTACCATTCGATACGTGCGATTTCCGCACCACCAAGACGACCACCGCAGTTAATACGGATGCCCTGGGCGCCAAGACGCATTGCAGACTGAACTGCACGCTTCATGGCACGGCGGAAAGCAACACGACGCTCGAGCTGCTGAGCGATAGATGCTGCAACAAGCGCTGCATCGGTCTCCGGCTTGCGCACTTCAACGATGTTGAGGTGCACTTCCGAATTTGTCATCTCGGACAGCTTCTTGCGAAGGCGTTCGATGTCTGCACCTTTTTTACCGATAACAACACCTGGACGACCAGAGTGAATAGTTACACGGCACTTTTTGTGCGGACGTTCAATGACGACCTTGGATACAGCAGCCTGCTTAAGTTCTTTAAGCAGATATTCGCGGATGCGAAAATCTTCATGAAGAAGATCGCCGTATTCGTTCTTGCTAGCAAACCAGCGAGAGTCCCAGGTACGGTTGATGCCAAGACGAAAACCGATTGGATTAATCTTCTGACCCATCAGGCAGTCTCCTCAACTTCCCGAACCACGATAGTCAGGTTGGAAAACGGCTTTAGGATCCGTCCAACACGACCACGAGCTCGCGGCTGGAAACGCTTCATGACAAGCGCTTTGCCAACATAAGCCTCGGCGACGACAAGATTGTCGACGTCGAGATCATGGTTGTTTTCCGCATTAGCAATAGCAGACATCAAGGTCTTCTTGACGTCGCCTGAAATGCGCTTACGGGAGAAGGTAAGATCAGCAAGTGCTGTACCAACCTTCTTACCGCGAATGGATGCAGCAACGAGGTTCAACTTCTGCGGGGAAACCCGCAGCATGCGGCAAACCGCCTTTGCCTCGTTGTCTGGGAGCATCCGCTCATGCTTCTGCTTGCCCATCGCTACTTCCTCTTTGACTTTTTGTCAGCGCCATGGCCGTAGTAGGTACGAGAAGGAGCGAATTCGCCCAACTTGTGCCCAACCATGTCTTCACTGATCAAAACAGGAATGTGCTTTTGACCGTTATAGACGCCAAAAGTCAACCCCACAAAGTGCGGCAGAACGGTAGAACGTCGGCTCCAGGTCTTAATGACCTCATTCCGGCCGGATTCACGAACCTTATCCGCTTTCTTCAGGAGGTAACCGTCAATAAACGGCCCTTTCCAGATCGAACGTGCCACGATCCGTTCCTCTTACTTCTTACGCGCGTGACGAGACCGAACGATAAACTTATCGCTGGACTTGTTACTGCGTGTGCGCTTGCCTTTGGTCGGCTTGCCCCAAGGGGTAACCGGATGACGTCCACCGGAGGTGCGACCTTCACCACCACCATGTGGGTGATCGACAGGGTTCATCGCAACACCACGAACGTGTGGGCGACGACCCAGCCAACGG
Source organism: Pseudovibrio sp. WM33 (assembly GCF_001623165.1). NCBI lineage: Bacteria > Pseudomonadati > Pseudomonadota > Alphaproteobacteria > Hyphomicrobiales > Stappiaceae > Pseudovibrio > Pseudovibrio sp. WM33. The sequence continues at coordinate 21,369 of NZ_LMCK01000084.1, read as the reverse complement.
GAACGACCAGCCTTACCAAGGTTGATGTTCGCGTGGTCCTGGTTGGATACCGCACCAACGGTAGCCATACAGGTGCCAAGAACGCGACGCTGTTCACCGGAAAGCAGACGGATGACTGTGTAACCAGCATCACGACCAACGATCTGAGCGTAAGCACCAGCTGAGCGAGCAATCTGCGCGCCTTTACCTGGCTTCATCTCGATGTTGTGGATGATGGTACCCACTGGAATAGAAGCCAGAGGCATAGCGTTGCCTGGCTTAATATCCACAGCTTCACCAGCTACAACCTTATCGCCAGCAGCAAGACGCTGTGGTGCAAGGATGTATGCCTGCTCGCCATCATCATAAGTGATGAGAGCGATGAAAGCGGTGCGGTTTGGATCGTATTCCAGACGCTCAACAGTACCGACAACGTCGAATTTACGACGCTTGAAGTCGATCAGGCGGTAGGTACGTTTGTGACCACCACCAATGTTGTTCGCAGTCTTACGACCGTGGTTGTTACGACCACCGGACTTGGACAGACCTTCAGTCAATTTCTTGACTGGCTTGCCTTTCCAAAGATCAGAACGGTCTACCTGGACCAGCTGACGACGGCCAGGAGATGTCGGATTAAATGTCTTAAGTGCCATTTTGTCCTACCCCTTACAGACCGGTCGTCACGTCGATGGACTGACCATCTTCCAGAGTGACCACAGCTTTTTTGAAGTCGTTCTGTTTGCCGACAACACCTTTGAAGCGCTTGGTTTTACCCTTGCGAACCAGTGTGTTGACTGCTTTGACTTTTACGCCAAACAGCGCTTCAACAGCTGCTTTGATTTCCGGTTTTGTTGCAGTGAGAGCAACCTTGAAAACAACCTTATTCTCTTCAGAGGCAAAAGTAGCTTTCTCGGTGATCACCGGAGATACGATTTTGTCGTAGTGAACGAGCTTGCTCATTAGAAGCGCTCCTCCAAAGCTGCAACTGCCGCTTTGGTCAGGACCAGCGTATCACGACGAAGAATGTCGTAAACGTTGATACCCTGTACCGGCAGTACATCTACGAGTGGAATGTTACGAGTAGCCAAACCGAAGTTTGCATCTACTTCAGAACCGTCCACGAACAACGCACTGTTCAATCCGAGAGAACCGAGCTGATCCTTCAGAGCCTTGGTTTTGGCTTCTGCTGATTTCGCGTCTTCAACAACAACAAGGTTGCCAGAAGCTGCTTTTGCAGACAGAGCATGCTTCAGACCCAGAACACGAACTTTTTTAGGAAGCTCATGAGCGTGCTCACGCACAACTGGACCAAATGCCCTACCACCACCACGGAACTGAGGTGCTTTACGGTTACCGTGACGTGCGCCGCCAGAACCTTTCTGGCGTACGAATTTTTTGGTGGTACCATTAACTTCGGAACGACCCAAAGTTTTATGTGTACCAGCCTGGCGCTTTGCAAGCTGCCAGCGAACAACACGCTGGATTAGGTCGATACGTGGCTCGAGACCAAAGATCTCGTCAGACACTGTGATCGAACCCGCTGCGTTACCGCCGAGGGTTTTAACCTCGAGTTCCATCACTCACCTTCCTTCCCGGCTTCAGCCGCTGCAATAGCAGAGTTCTGACGGAATGCACCTGGTACAGGAACGTTCTCTGGCAGAGCCTTCTTAATTGCATCACGAACCAGGATCCAACCGCCTTTAGAGCCAGGTACAGAACCTTCAACCATGATCAGACCACGTTCTACGTCAGTACGTACAACTTTCAGATTCTGAGTGGTTACGCGTTCAGCACCGAGGTGTCCGGCCATTTTCTTGCCTTTAAACACCTTACCTGGATCCTGACACTGACCGGTAGAGCCGTGCGCACGGTGTGAAACAGACACACCATGAGAAGCGCGACCACCACCGAAGTTGTGACGCTTCATCGCACCAGCAAAGCCCTTACCGATAGAGGTGCCGGTTACATCCACGAACTGACCGTTAAGGAAGTGGTCAGCTGTAAGCTCAGCACCAACTTCGATCAAGTTCTCTTCAGAAACACGGAACTCAGCGAGTTTGCGCTTAGGCTCAACTTTTGCAACTGCAAAGTGGCCACGCATCGCGCGGTTCGTGTTCTTAACTTTTGCCGCACCTACGCCCAACTGAAGCGCAGTGTAGCCGTTCTTGTCTGCCGTCCGGTGAGCAACAACTTGACAGTTGTCTAGACGCAGTACTGTAACGGGCACATGTTCGCCTGCCGCGTTATAGATACGGGTCATACCCACCTTCTGTGCGATCACTCCAGAACGCATTACTGTGTCCCCTTGCCGCACTTAGAGCTTGATCTCGACATCAACGCCAGCAGCCAGGTCGAGCTTCATCAAAGCATCTACTGTCTGTGGTGTTGGGTCGACGATGTCCAAAAGACGCTTATGAGTGCGCATTTCGAACTGATCACGGCTCTTTTTATCAACATGCGGTCCGCGAAGTACTGTGTACTTCTCAATCCGCGTCGGCAACGGAACTGGTCCACGCACTTGTGCGCCGGTCCGTTTCGCCGTGTTCACGATTTCCTTAGTGGAAGCGTCAAGAACACGGTGATCAAACGCCTTCAGGCGGATCCGTATATTCTGACCGTTCATGACTAATCCTTAACTGAGCAAGGCAACTGCGGTTTAACACAAGATCAAACCGCAGTTCGAACTCAATTCTTATTCGATGATTTCAGCTACAACACCAGCGCCGACGGTACGACCGCCTTCACGGATAGCGAAGCGCAGACCATCTTCCATAGCGATTGGTACGATAAGTTCAACTGAAACAGCAACGTTATCACCAGGCATCACCATTTCTGTGCCTTCTGGCAGAGAAACAACACCAGTCACGTCAGTCGTACGGAAGTAGAACTGTGGACGGTAGTTGGTGAAGAATGGAGTGTGACGTCCACCCTCTTCCTTGGTGAGGATGTATGCCTCAGCCTTAAACTTGGTGTGAGGAGTAACGGAACCTGGTTTACAAAGAACCTGGCCACGCTCAACATCTTCACGACCAACACCACGGATCAATGCACCGATGTTGTCGCCAGCTTCACCCTGATCGAGCAGCTTGCGGAACATTTCAACACCAGTAACAGTGGTCTTAGATGTGTCTTTAACGCCAACGATCTCAACTTCGTCACCAACGTGAACGATGCCACGCTCTACACGACCGGTTACAACAGTACCACGGCCAGAGATAGAGAACACGTCCTCGATCGGCATCAAGAATGGCAGATCGCGTGGACGGTCAGGAGTTGGGATATAGTCGTCAACTGCAGCCATCAGCTCTACAATTTTGTCTTTGCCGATCGCGTCATCGCGGTCTTCAAGAGCAGCAAGTGCAGAACCAGCAATGATTGGAATATCATCGCCTGGGAATTCGTAGGAAGACAGAAGTTCACGAACTTCCATTTCTACGAGTTCAAGCAGTTCTTCGTCGTCAACCTGGTCAACTTTGTTCATGAAGACAACCAGAGCAGGCACACCAACCTGACGAGCGAGCAGGATGTGCTCACGAGTCTGAGGCATTGGGCCGTCTGCAGCGTTAACAACGAGGATCGCGCCGTCCATCTGCGCAGCACCAGTGATCATGTTTTTCACATAATCAGCGTGGCCTGGACAGTCAACGTGTGCGTAGTGACGAGCTTCGGTTTCATATTCAACGTGTGCTGTTGAAATAGTGATACCGCGAGCACGCTCTTCAGGAGCACCATCGATTTCGTCGTATGCTTTAAAATCACCGAAGGATTTAGTAATCGCTGCGGTCAGTGTAGTTTTACCGTGGTCAACGTGGCCAATTGTGCCGATGTTGACGTGCGGCTTATTACGTTCAAATTTTTCTTTAGCCATCGGATCTCTCCGTTCTCTCTTGAATCCCTTTGACTGGTCTAATGAGGTTTAGGCGTATTTCGCCATAACCTCGTCAGCAACAGCCTGCGGGACTTGGTCGTAATGATCGAACACCATGGAATACTGCGCACGTCCTTGGGACATGGAACGCAAGTTGTTCACGTAACCAAACATGTTGGCCAGCGGAACCATAGCAGTGATAACGGTCACGACACCGCGGTTTTCGGTACCGGCGATTTGTCCACGACGGGAATTCAAATCACCAATCACGTCACCCATATAGTCTTCTGGAGTGACAACCTCAACCTTCATGATAGGTTCCAGAAGCTTTGGACCTGCTTTAGCCACAGCTTCGCGGAAACCAGCACGACCTGCGATCTCAAATGCGAGCACAGACGAGTCAACATCATGGTAAGCACCGTCAGTGAGGGTAGCTTTAATGTCGACCATCGGGAAGCCAGCAAGTGGACCAGAGGACATGACGGATTCGATACCTTTGGATACACCAGGGATGTATTCCTTAGGAACGTTACCGCCAACAATCGTGTTAGCAAACTCAAAACCTTCACCAACAACATTTGGCTCGATAGAGAGTTTGATGCGAGCAAACTGACCAGTACCACCGGACTGCTTCTTGTGGGTATAATCCACGTCAGCAGACTTGGTAATGGTTTCACGGTAAGCAACCTGAGGTGCACCGATGTTTGCTTCAACCTTGAATTCACGCTTCATGCGATCAACAAGGATGTCCAGGTGAAGTTCGCCCATACCAGCAATGATTGTCTGGCCGGACTCTTCATCTGTCTTCACGCGGAAGGACGGATCCTCAGCAGCCAGGCGGTTCAGGGCAAGGCCCATCTTTTCCTGGTCACCTTTGGTTTTAGGCTCAACAGCGATCTCGATAACCGGATCCGGGAACTCCATGCGTTCCAGAATAACAGGCTTCAGAGGATCACAAAGCGTATCACCAGTGGTCGTGTCCTTCAGGCCTGCGATAGCCACAATGTCGCCTGCATAGGCTACATCAATGTCATCGCGGGAATTTGAGTGCATCTGCATCATGCGACCAACGCGTTCGCGCTTGCCCTTAACAGTATTCAGCACGGATGAACCTTTAGACAGCACACCAGAGTAAATACGTGCGAAGGTCAAAGAACCAACGAACGGATCGTTCATGATTTTAAATGCGAGCATACCAAGCGGCTCTTCATCAGAAGATTCGCGAGTGGTTTCTTCTTCAGTCTTAGCGTCGATACCTTTAATCGCCGGCACTTCAACCGGGTTAGGAAGGTAATCTACAACAGCGTCAAGAAGAGGCTGAACGCCTTTGTTCTTGAATGCTGTACCGCACAATACTGGAACGAAGTTGCCAGCAATGGTACCCTTACGAATAAGCTCTTGAAGCTTTTCGTTGGATGGCATTTCGCCTTCCAAGTATGCTTCAGTAGCTTCTTCTTCTACTTCTACAGCGATCTCGATCAATTTTTCGCGGTATTCAGCAGCTTGGTCAGCGAGATCTTCTGGAATATCCAGCTCATCCCAGCTTGCTCCAAGAGCCTCACCGTTCCAAACCAATGCTTTCATCTTCAGCAGATCGATAACACCAGCAAATTCGCTTTCAGCGCCGATAGGCAGCTGAACACAAGCTGGGGTTGCGCCAAGACGTTTCTCGATCATTTCTACACAGCGGAAGAAATCAGCACCGAGTTTGTCCATCTTGTTGACGAAGATCATGCGTGGAACGTTGTACTTATCAGCCTGACGCCATACGGTCTCAGTCTGAGGTTCAACACCAGCATTCGCATCGAGAAGTGCAACTGCACCATCAAGAACACGCAGGGAGCGTTCAACTTCAATCGTGAAGTCAACGTGACCTGGAGTGTCAATGATGTTCAGACGCTTACCGTTCCAGTGGGCAGTCGTAGCAGCTGAAGTAATGGTAATACCACGCTCCTGTTCCTGCTCCATCCAGTCCATGGTAGCTGCACCATCATGAACTTCACCGATTTTATGGGACTTACCAGTGTAATACAGAATACGTTCTGTAGTGGTCGTCTTACCAGCATCGATGTGAGCCATGATACCGAAGTTACGGTAGTCCTCGATTTTGTGCGTACGTGACATAGCGTCAGCCTCTATCCAGGGTGATTACCAACGGTAGTGCGAGAATGCACGGTTAGCTTCAGCCATCCGGTGAGTATCTTCGCGCTTCTTAACGGAGTTACCACGGCCATTCGCAGCATCCAGCAGTTCACCGGACAGACGACCAACCATTGTGGTTTCGTTACGACCGCGAGCTGCAGAAATCAGCCAGCGGATAGCAAGTGCCTGACGACGCTCTGTACGAACTTCGACTGGAACCTGATAAGTTGCACCACCAACACGACGGGAGCGAACTTCAACCTGTGGCATAACGTTTTCGAGCGCCTGATGGAACATCTCGAGTGGGCTAGCCTTAGCCTTAGATTCGATCGCATCGAATGCACCGTATACGATGCGTTCTGCGGTGGATTTTTTACCATCGAGCATTACTGCGTTCATGAACTTAGTAACGACGATATCTCCGAACTTAGGATCCGGAATAACTTGACGCTTTTCAGCGGCGTGACGGCGGGACATATCGGTCTATATCCTATTATTTCGGACGCTTAGCGCCATACTTGGAACGACGCTGTTTACGATCTTTAACACCCTGGGTGTCAAGAACGCCACGGATGATGTGGTAACGAACACCAGGCAAATCCTTTACACGACCACCACGGATCATGACAACGGAGTGCTCTTGGAGGTTATGACCTTCACCCGGGATATAACCAATAACTTCAAAGCCATTGGTCAAACGGATTTTTGCCACTTTACGAAGCGCTGAGTTAGGCTTCTTAGGAGTGGTTGTATATACGCGAGTACACACGCCGCGCTTCTGCGGGCACGCTTCCATCGCTGGAACTTTGTTCCGCTTCGCCGGCACTGTACGCGGCTTACGGATCAACTGGTTGATCGTTGGCATAATTTGCCCTTTAACTACTTTTGCTCTTCGACCGGACGCAGTTTCTGGTAGACATACGCATGCGCACCAAATCCACGAACGATTATTCGTGAAGGGCACCGCGAAACCAGAGGACCACGGACGGATCCGCGGTCTTGCATTCGACTTGTATTCGCCTTTGAACCCGACAACGTTTAAGCTTCAGTACTCCGAGGCGAGGCGCCTCAGGAGAAGGACATTGCTTACTGCTTGCCATAAGGTTGCCGGAACCTACTCATCAGGACACTGTTCGTCAAGTCCCTTCCAAGAGATTCTTGGCCCCAGACTCTTAGATTCATACGGTGTATCCCAAGATTCGCGTAGATTCAGCAATTTCCTCGCGGAAGACGTCAAAATTTGGAGGCGCTTAAGTGTTCATTGCAGTTTGACTCTGAAGATTAAAAGGAAGTTAAGCACATCCCTACTCTGACTCATCGTCATTTCCGCAGGTCATTTGATTCTTACAGCTTTAACTCAAATTCAATTACGCCCCTTAAGTGCAAATACTGCCACAGGGCGAAGGCACGTCGTCGCCTCAAGTCTCAAGCACCCAACACACCCAGTTAGGGAGCAAGGCCGCCGGCAACCGTCAGTGTCGTCCCACTCACGAATCCTGCCCCGGATGATCCCAGCCAGACAGCAGCCTCTGCAATATCTGAAGGCTCGGCTATACGACCAAGAGGTGTTGCAGCAGCAACAAGTGCCGGGCGATCAGGATTTCCCTCCCGCTGGTGCATGTCGGTCGCAGTTGTTCCCACACGGATCGCATTCACCCGAATACCGAGGGGCCCAAACTCTTTACCCGCACCAACCGTCAATGTTTCCACTGCACCTTTTGAAGCGGCATAGTGAACATACTCCCCTGGGCTCCCCATCATGGCGGCAATCGAAGACATATTTACAATCGCACCACCAGAACCACCTTGGTCAGTCCTCATGCGTTTAGCTGCTTCTTGCATGCAATAGATCATGCCGAACACATTGGTTTGAAAAGTCGAAACCAACGCCGAGCTATCCAAGTCTACCAAGGAAGACGCCCCTCCTATGATGCCAGCATTGTTCACGAGGCAAGTGATCGGCCCGAGGCTATCATCACAAATGACAAACATCTGACGCACGGCTTCAAGATCAGCAACATCCGCAGCAACAGCAATCGAGCGAACGCCAACCTCCTTGCATCGCCGGACAGTCTCACCAGCTCCAGCCTCATCAAAATGATAGTTCACACAGACATCATATCCGGCCTTGGCAAAAGCAACGGCGGTGGCTTGACCAATGCCCTTGCTGGCACCTGTTACCAATACAGTCTTCAAAGTAGCATTCCCCAAGAACGTTCGCTCCATTTAACTCTGGCTTCAAGTGCAAAGCCGACAGATCACTGTACTCACAAGTCGGGCAAAGGTCGCTACATATTTGAAGCGTCCCAGCAGAGAGGCATTTACACCTCCCCTCTCCCCAAACGCAAAAAAGGAGAGGTCACCCTCTCCTTTCCAAAATCCAAAATCGGATCATCAGTTCAATTTTTAGAACGTGATCACTGAAACATTGCCTGCCAGTGCGTCTTTATAAGGCTGAACGAAGAACTCTTCCTCCGGTGTTTCCGTGATGTATCCCAGCTGATCAAGAGCTGCATCCACGAAACCTTGTTCGCCCAACGCTTCAACGGCACGGCGAACTGCACCATCGTCATCAGGCGCGGTCACCATTACGTGGAACGGAAGACCATCTTCTTCTTCACCGTCTTCCTCTTTCCAGGCACGGCCCATAATCAGGTAGACAACTGGAGGGGTGTCATCACCATTTTCTTCTTCAATCTGATCAGACATTTTATTTCCTTCATCACGCACCCACTCAGTCCAGCCCGACCGAAAGGATGCGTTTCAATTCAAACACCAGACGTATCCGCCAAGGGGCCTCAGCTTCCAAAGTCAGATACGCGTCTTTCTTGTTAGTGGCAGGTCAGCAGGTCACCCACAAGCAACCATCCGCCATAAACGGAAAAGCCGCCCCGAAGGGCGGCTTGACCTCAATTTAGATTTTGCAGCTCACTAGAACTGACCGTCACGGCTGAAATCTTCAAGCATGGAGTCCGCAGTGCCAGCAGTAGAAGCTGAACGGCGAGCGTCCTGGATGAGATCATCACGCAGTGTCGCAATCTTACGAGTGCGGTTCATCGCCCCGCCTGTACCCGCTGGGATCAGACGACCAACAATCACGTTCTCTTTCAGACCGTCCAGTGGATCGATCTTGCCGAAGACAGCTGCTTCAGTCAGAACACGCGTTGTTTCCTGGAACGATGCAGCAGAGAAGAACGAACGAGTCTGCAAGCTTGCCTTCGTGATACCCAGAAGAACTGGAACACCCTTGGCAGGATCACGTGCATTATCAATCGCACGCTGGTTAGCTGCATCAAATTCGATCTTATCGACCTGCTCACCAGAGAAGTACTCTGTTTCGCCCGGATCAGTTATCTCAACCTTCTGGAGCATCTGACGAACAATCACTTCGATGTGCTTGTCGTTAATGCCCACGCCCTGCAGACGATAAACTTCCTGGATCTCGTTAACGAGGAAGGCAGCCAGTGCCTCTACGCCCTTAATCGCAAGAATGTCATGCGGTGCCGGGTTACCATCAACAAGGTATTCACCCTTCTCGATAGTGTCCCCTTCCTGCAGGTGGAAGTGCTTGTTCTTCTGGATGAGGTACTCAACAGGCTCCAGGCTCTCATCGGTAGGATCGATGATGATGCGGCGCTTGTTTTTGTAATCTCGGCCAAAGCGGATCGTACCGTCAAGCTCAGCGATAATCGCGTGATCTTTCGGACGACGTGCTTCGAACAGTTCTGCAACACGAGGCAGACCACCGGTGATGTCTTTCGTTTTTGCAGATTCCAGAGGAATACGTGCAAGAACGTCACCAGCAGAAACCATGTCACCTGGCTGTACGGACAGAATAGCGTCAACGGAAAGCAGGGAACGAGCATCGCCACCGCGAGCCAGTTTCTTGATCTTACCGCTATCGTCCTGAATAACCATCGCAGGCTTCAGATCAGCACCACGTTGAGAAGAACGCCAGTCGATAACAACACGCTTGGTGATACCGGTCGCTTCATCAGCAGTTTCCTGCATGGAAGAACCATCCACCAGATCTTCAAAGCCAACACGACCGGAAAGTTCTGTCAGGATCGGACGAGTGTACGGATCCCATTCAGAAATACGATCACCGCGCTTAATGACGTCACCTTCGTCAACGAAGATTTTACCACCGTAAGTCAGACGATGCGTAGAACGCTCATTACCGTCACTATCTACGATAATGATGGACATGTTACGTGCCATAACAATGTTGTTGCCATCGGAGTCGCGAACCACATTGCGGTTGCGCATCTTCACGGTGCCTTCAAAGTTGGATTCAATGAAGGAGCTATCAACAACCTGTGCCGTACCACCAATGTGGAACGTACGCATGGTCAACTGAGTACCAGGCTCACCAATAGACTGCGCAGCAATAACACCAACAGCCTCACCGATGTTCACCGGAGTACCACGTGCAAGGTCACGGCCATAACAGGTCGCACATACACCAGTCTTGGTTTCACAAGTCAGCACGGAGCGGATCTTGACCATCTGGACCTTGGCAGCTTCAAGAAGCTCCACGTCCTTCTCGTCAATCATACGTCCCTTAGGAACGAGCACTTCGCCAGTCTTGTTGTTGCGGATGTCTTCAGCCGCAGTACGGCCAAGCACACGCATACCAAGGGTCGCGATCACGTTACCAGCATCAACGATTGGCTGAACGGTAATGCCACCAGTGGAACCACAGTCAACTTCAAGAATGATGCTGTCCTGTGCAACGTCCACGAGACGACGTGTCAGGTAACCGGAGTTCGCAGTTTTCAACGCCGTATCGGCAAGACCCTTACGGGCACCGTGGGTGGAGTTGAAGTACTCGAGAACCGACAAACCTTCTTTAAAGTTCGCGATAATCGGGTTTTCGATGATGGAACCATCTGGTTTCGCCATCAAACCGCGCATACCGCCGAGCTGCTTCATCTGCGCTGGAGAACCACGCGCACCGGAGTGAGCCATCATGTAAACAGAGTTCATCTGTTTCTGACGACCTGTGTCCTCTTCGAACTCGGTCGCAGAGATGCGGCCCATCATTTCATCAGCGACTTTGTCAGTACACTTCGCCCAGGCGTCAACAACCTTGTTGTACTTCTCGCCCTGAGTGATCAGACCGTCGTTGTACTGCTGTTCGTATTCAGTCACCAAAGTGGTGGTGCTTTCAACGAGTGTCGCCTTGGCATCAGGGATAACCATGTCATCCTTACCGAAGGAGATACCAGCACGACATGCGTTTTTGAAGCCAAGCTGCATAACGCGGTCACAGAAGATAACGGTCTCTTTCTGGCCACAAGCACGATAAACCGTATCGATCATCTTGGAGATGTCTTTTTTGGTCATCAGCTTGTTACAGGCGTCGAACGGTACTTCGAAGTGCTTCGGCAGCAGCTCTGCAATCATCAGACGACCAGGAGTGGTCTCATGGATTTCAGAGGTTGGATTGCCCAGCTCATCAACAGACTTGAAGCGGCCACGGATCTTGGAGTGAACAGTAATAACACCGTTTTCCAGCGCGTGGTGCAACTCACCCATGTTACCGAAGGCCATGCCTTCACCTGGCTCACCATCTGCCATAATGGACAGGTAGTAGAGACCAAGAACAATATCCTGGGACGGTACGATGATCGGACCACCGTTCGCCGGGTGCAGGATGTTGTTGGTGGACATCATGAGAGTACGGGCTTCAAGCTGCGCTTCCAGAGAAAGCGGAACGTGAACAGCCATCTGGTCACCATCGAAGTCAGCGTTAAACGCGGAACAAACGAGTGGGTGCAGCTGGATAGCCTTACCTTCAATCAGGGTAGGCTCAAAAGCCTGGATACCAAGACGGTGAAGCGTAGGCGCACGGTTCAGAAGAACCGGGTGCTCGCGGATCACTTCATCAAGGATATCCCAAACTTCCGGACGCTCTTTTTCAACGAGCTTCTTCGCCTGTTTAACAGTGGAAGAATAACCCTTTGCATCGAGGCGGGAGTAGATGAACGGCTTGAACAGCTCAAGCGCCATCTTCTTCGGCAGACCACATTGGTGCAGCTTCAGTTCAGGACCCACAGTAATAACGGAGCGACCGGAGTAATCCACGCGCTTACCGAGAAGGTTCTGACGGAAACGACCCTGCTTACCCTTCAGCATATCTGAAAGGGACTTCAAAGGACGTTTGTTAGCACCCTGGATCACACGACCACGACGACCATTATCGAACAGCGCATCTACAGATTCCTGCAGCATACGTTTTTCGTTACGAATAATGATGTCAGGCGCTTTAAGCTCGATCAGACGCTTCAGACGGTTGTTACGGTTGATCACACGACGATAAAGATCGTTGAGGTCAGACGTAGCAAAACGGCCACCATCCAATGGAACCAGCGGACGCAGATCTGGTGGGATCACAGGAACAACGGTCAGGATCATCCATTCAGGACGGTTTCCGGACTCGATGAACGCCTCAACAACCTTCAAGCGCTTCGCCAGTTTCTTAGGCTTCAGCTCTGTGGTTGCTTCTGCAATTTCCTGACGGATCTTTTCAGATTCACGCTGCAGATCCATGCTGGCAAGGATCTCACGAATCGCTTCAGCACCAATCATAGCAGTGAAGCTGTCTTCACCATATTCGTCCTGAGCGGCAACAAACTCTTCTTCCGAAAGCAGCTGACGCAGCTTCATAGGAGTAAGGCCCGGCTCAATAACAACGTAGTTCTCAAAGTACAGGATGCGCTCAAGATCCTTAAGCGTCATATCCAACAGCATGCCGATACGGGATGGCAGCGACTTCAGGAACCAGATATGCGCAACAGGAGCAGCAAGCTCAATGTGGCCCATACGTTCACGGCGTACACGGGACAAGGTGACTTCAACGCCACACTTCTCACAGATAACGCCTTTATATTTCATGCGCTTATACTTACCGCACAAGCACTCATAGTCCTTGATAGGACCGAAAATCCGAGCACAGAACAGCCCGTCGCGCTCTGGCTTGAAAGTTCTGTAGTTGATCGTCTCCGGCTTTTTGATCTCACCGAACGACCAGGACAGAATTTTCTCCGGGCTGGCGATCGAGATGCGGATATGATCGAAGGTCTGTGCGGGAGCCTGTTGATTGAACAGGTTCATGACCTCTTGCGACATCAGCTCTCTCCTAAAATGCGCAGGTCGGGGAGCGTGCTAATAAGCAGGCTCCCCTCTTCCGGCATGAATACATGACTTACAGCGAAATACCTTGAAAGGTCTTATTCCGCGGCATCGATTGCTTCAGCGTCATCATTGGCTTTCTGACGCGGTTCCTTATCCTGCAACTCGACATTGAGGCCCAGGGAACGCATTTCCTTGACGAGAACGTTAAAGCTCTCAGGAATACCCGCCTCAAATGTGTCGTCACCCCGGACGATAGCTTCATAAACCTTGGTACGACCTGCCACGTCATCAGACTTAACAGTGAGCATTTCCTGCAAGGTGTACGCTGCGCCATAAGCTTCAAGCGCCCACACTTCCATCTCACCGAAGCGCTGACCACCGAACTGCGCCTTACCACCCAGCGGCTGCTGAGTAACAAGAGAGTAAGGTCCGATAGAACGCGCGTGGATCTTATCGTCAACCAAGTGGTGAAGCTTGAGCATGTAGATGTAACCCACAGTGACCTGACGGTCGAACTGTTCACCGGTACGTCCGTCATACAATGTAGACTGACCGGATGGTTTCATCTCAGCAATGTTCAGCATGTCAACAACGTCAGGTTCACGTGCACCATCAAAGACCGGAGTCGCGATGGAAACGCCATGACGCAGCTGCTCACCAAGTTTAGCAATACCTTCGTCGTCGTATTCCTGAACCGGCTCACCCTTGATGTTGTCGCCATAGATCTCAACGACCTTGCCACGAAGCTGCTCGATCTCGCCAGACTTACGATATTCGTCGTAAAGCTCGCCGATCTTCTGCCCCATGCCGGCACAAGCCCAGCCAAGGTGTGTTTCAAGAATCTGACCAACATTCATACGGGATGGAACGCCGAGTGGGTTCAGAACGATATCAACGTGTTGACCGTCATCCAGGAATGGCATGTCTTCACATGGGTTGATTTTGGAAACCACACCCTTGTTACCGTGACGACCAGCCATCTTATCACCAGGCTGAATCTTACGCTTAACCGCAACGAAGACCTTAACCATCTTCATCACGCCAGGTGGCAACTCATCACCACGCTGCAGCTTCTCAACCTTGTCGATGAAGCGCTGTTCCAGACGCTTACGGCTCTCATCATAAGAACCACGAAGCGCTTCCAGCTCGCTCATCAGCTGCTCGTCTTCGACAGCAAACTGCCACCACTGAGAACGTGGGAATTCGTTCAGAACGTTTCCGTCGATCTCAACACCCTTGCGGAAGTTCTTCGGACCACCAACAGTCACATGACCCATGATCATCTCAGCCAGACGGCCATAGACGTTACGGTCAAGAATTGCCTGTTCGTCGTCGCGGTCTTTCGCAAGACGTTCAATCTCTTCGCGCTCGATAGCCATTGCGCGTTCGTCTTTTTCAACGCCGTGGCGGTTGAATACACGAACTTCAACAACAGTACCGGATACACCTGGAGACAGACGCATGGATGTGTCGCGAACGTCAGAAGCTTTCTCACCGAAGATCGCACGCAGAAGTTTTTCTTCTGGTGTCATTGGGCTCTCGCCCTTTGGAGTGATCTTACCAACAAGAATGTCGCCTGGTTTCACCTCAGCACCAACATAAACAATGCCGGCTTCATCAAGGTTCTTCAGCGCTTCTTCAGAAACGTTAGGAATATCGCGAGTGATTTCCTCAGGGCCAAGCTTCGTATCACGCGCCATCACTTCGAATTCTTCGAGGTGGATGGAGGTGAAGACGTCATCGCGAACGATGCGCTCGGACAGCAGGATGGAATCCTCAAAGTTGTAGCCGTTCCAAGGCATGAACGCGACCATAACGTTACGGCCAAGCGCCAGATCACCCAGATCAGTCGAAGGACCGTCTGCAATGATATCGCCTTTACGAACCCGGTCACCTACGTTCACCAGCGGACGCTGGTTGATACAGGTATCCTGGTTGGAACGCTGGAACTTCATCAGGCGGTAGATATCTACGCCAGATTTGGAAGGATCCAGATCTTCAGTCGCACGAATAACGATACGTGTTGCATCAACCTGGTCAACCACACCGCCGCGACGTGCGCCAATAGCAGCGCCAGAGTCACGAGCAACGATTGGTTCCATACCGGTGCCAACAAATGGAGCCTGTGCACGAACGAGCGGCACAGCCTGACGCATCATGTTGGAACCCATCAGTGCGCGGTTCGCATCATCGTTCTCAAGGAACGGAATGAGCGAGGCTGCAACGGAAACCAGCTGTTTAGGAGACACATCCATCAGATCAACGCGATCAGAGGTGACCAAGATGTTTTCACCCGCATGACGACACTGAACCAGGTCGTTCACGAAGCTACCATCTTCGTTCATCTCAGCGTTCGCCTGAGAAACGTAGTACTTGCTCTCTTCCATAGCGGAGAGATAGACAACGTCTTTCGTCACAAGGCCATCAATAACACGGCGGTATGGGCTTTCAATAAAGCCATACTTGTTCACACGTGCAAAAGTTGCCAGTGAGTTGATCAGACCAATGTTCGGACCTTCCGGTGTTTCAATCGGGCAGATACGACCATAGTGTGTTGGGTGAACGTCACGAACCTCAAAGCCTGCGCGCTCACGGGTCAAACCACCAGGCCCAAGCGCTGAAAGACGACGCTTATGCGTCACTTCAGAGAGTGGGTTGGTCTGATCCATAAACTGAGACAGCTGGGAAGAACCGAAGAACTCACGTACAGCTGCTGCAGCAGGTTTTGCGTTGATCAGATCCTGAGGCATCACAGTGTCGATCTCAACGGAGCTCATACGCTCCTTGATCGCACGTTCCATGCGCAGCAGGCCAACACGGTACTGGTTTTCCATCAGTTCGCCAACGGAGCGAACACGACGGTTACCAAGGTTATCGATGTCATCGATTTCGCCGCGGCCATCACGAAGATTAAGCAGCAGGCTGATCACTGATAGGATATCGTCTTTACGCAGAACACGAACAGTATCTTCACACTCAAGGTCAAGACGCATGTTCATCTTCACGCGGCCAACCGCGGAAAGGTCGTAGCGCTCAGCATCGAAGAACAGAGACTGGAACATAGCCTCTGCAGTCTCAATGGTTGGCGGCTCACCAGGACGCATAACGCGGTAGATGTCAAACAGAGCACCTTCGCGGCCGTCATTCTTGTCAGCAGCCAGCGTGTTGCGGATGAAAGGACCAACGTTAACGTAGTCGATATCCAGAACAGGCAGATCGTGGTAGCCACGCTCGATCAACTCATGAAGAAGCTTTTCAGTCAGCTCTTCACCAGCTTCAGCATATATCTCACCAGTACGCGTATCAACAATGTCTTCGGCAAGGTACTGGCCAAACAGATCATCATCAGTACCCTTAAGAGATTTAACACCCTTTTCAGTCAACTGACGGATTGTGCGAGCGGTAATTTTCTTACCAGCTTCAACAACCACTTCACCGCTGGCAGCATCAACCATATCGGCAGTTGCTTTAGTACCCTTAAGTCGAGCACCATCGAACGGTACGGACCAGCTGTTTTCGCCGTTACGTACGTAGTCGATACGGTTATAGAAGGTATTGAGAATCTCTTCGCTATCAAGACCAAGCGCCATCAACAAAGATGTCACAGGGATCTTACGACGGCGGTCGATACGTGCGTGGACAATGTCCTTAGCATCGAATTCGATATCGAGCCATGAACCACGGTAAGGGATCACACGTGCAGCAAACAGAAGTTTACCGGAAGAGTGGGTCTTACCTTTGTCATGGTCAAAGAATACACCCGGGGAACGGTGCATCTGAGACACGATAACGCGTTCTGTACCATTGATCACAAAGGTACCGTTATCGGTCATGAACGGAATATCGCCCATGTAGACATCTTGTTCTTTGATGTCTTTAACCGATTTTGCGCCAGTATCTTCATCCACATCAAACACGATGAGGCGAAGCGTAAGCTTCAGTGGCGCAGCGTAAGTCATATCACGCTGGCGGCACTCTTCCACATCATACTTTGGTGCTTCGAATTCGTAATCTACGAATTCAAGAAGGGAATTGCCTGCAAAATCCGAAATGGGGAATACGGACTTAAATACGGCCTCTAGGCCTTCGTCAACGCGGTTATCTTCAACCTTATCAACTTGCAAGAATTGGTCATAAGACGCCTTCTGCACTTCGATAAGGTTTGGCATAGCCGCTACATCGCGGATGGATCCGAAGTATTTACGGACCCGCTTGCGACCGTTGAACGTCTGCGTCATTGTCGCTCCTCGTATCACTCAAGGTGACGGTTCAGAAAAACGACGCCCTGCATGGCAGAAAACGTAGCTTCTCAGAACCGTCCACAATAGGGCGCTGTTCAGGCACCCTCCCCCGTTGGGACGTTTACCCCGGCCGGGAAACCCGCCAGGGTACGGAAAAGGTCCCGGATTACTCCGGGACCAATATCTGAAGAACTCAGGATTACTTGAGTTCTACTTTTGCACCAGCTTCTTCGAGCTTCTTTTTCAGCTCAGCAGCTTCGTCTTTAGAAACTGCTTCTTTAACAGCTTTTGGAGCGCCTTCTACGAGCTCTTTAGCTTCTTTCAGGCCAAGACCCGTGATCGCACGCACTTCTTTGATCACGTTGATTTTCTTCGCGCCAGCATCAGCCAGGATCACGTCGAATTCAGTCTGTTCTTCAGCAGCTTCAGCAGCTGGACCAGCAGCAGCAACAGCTACAGGAGCAGCAGCAGATACGCCCCACTCTTCTTCGAGCAGCTTGGAAAGCTCAGCAGCTTCCATAACGGTCAGTGCGGAGAGTTCTTCTACGATCTTTGAGAGATCAGCCATTTTTCAGTACCTTGTTGTTCGAACCGTTTTCGGTTTTGACAAAAATTATGTGGTTCCGCCTTACGCGGCTTGGTCCTTCTCGGCGTACGCATTGAAGACGCGAGCAAGTTGCCCGGCCGGTGCGCTCGTAACCATGGCCATACGGGTCGCTGGGGTCTGAAGCATACCCACCAGCTTGCCACGAAGCTCGTCCAGAGACGGCATCGCTGCCAGTGCTTTAACACCAGCAGTATCCAGGTTAGTTGAACCAAGAGCACCACCAAGGATTACGAAATTTTCGTTAGCCTTAGCGAAATTAGCAGCAGCCTTAGGCGCAGCAACTGGATCGTCAGAGTAGACGATGACAGTTGGGCCTGTGAACAGGTCGCTGATATGCTCTAGTTCAGTGCCTTGAAGGGCAAGCTTGACAAGGCGGTTTTTAGCAACCTTTACGGTACCACCAGCTTCACGAGCATCAGCACGCAGCTGAGTCATCTGAGAAACTGAAAGGCCCGCATAGTGCGCAACAACTGCAACGCCAGTGTTCGACAACACTTCGTTGAAATCGCTGACGAACTTTTGCTTATCCGCTCTTTCCACTTGCCTTCTCCAGTTGGCAGCAATTCTCATTGCCGCCGGTTTGCCTTTGCCGCATCAAAGTTGGGCTAACCCAACCTCGACAACGACGATTAGGGTCCTGTCCCCTTACGCGCCGGAGAGACGCAGCAAGGCAATTTGGTTCGAACCGCAAGGTTGAATTGCATTTTGCATATCAACCAAATCAGTTCTTCTCCATCTATGCAGGCCTTTCTTATCAAAAACTTAAACCAACAAACGTTGGCACCTGCAGTCTCGGACAGGGATGCCGAAGGACCATAACAGTCTTTCAGCGGTAAAACCTCCCACATGAAAGCGGGAGGTAACTCTTATAGGCGAGGTGTTTACTCGGTAATAGAACCAAGATCAACCTTCACGCCAGGTCCCATCGTGGATGAAAGGGCTACGCGCTTAACGTACGTACCTTTTGCACCTGATGGCTTAGCTTTGATCACTGCATCAACGAACGCTTTCACGTTCTCTTCCAGCTTGGAAGCTTCAAAAGAAGCTTTGCCAACGCCAGCGTGAATGATACCAGCTTTTTCAACGCGGAACTGTACAGAACCACCTTTGGCGTCTTTAACAGCCTTGGTCACGTCAGGGGTCACAGTGCCAACCTTAGGGTTAGGCATCATGCCGCGAGGACCGAGAACTTTACCAAGACGACCAACGAGTGGCATCATGTCAGGAGTTGCGATGACGGTATCGAAGTTGATGGTACCGCCCTGAACTTCTTTAACCAGCTCTTCAGCACCAACAATGTCTGCGCCAGCAGCTTTTGCTTCATCAGCTTTCGCATCACGAGCAAATACAGCAACGCGTACAGTTTTACCGGTACCGTTTGGAAGAACACATGCACCACGAACCATCTGGTCTGCGTGACGTGGGTCAACACCAAGGTTGATTGCAACTTCGATGGTTTCGTCAAACTTGGCAGTGGAGCCAGACTTAACAACACCAAGAGCTTCGCTTACTGCGTACTCTTTGTTACGATCAATACCTTCGCGAGCAGCTTTAATGCGCTTACCTACTTTAGCCATGATACTTTACTCCGTAACTTCCAGACCCATGGAACGGGCGGAGCCTTCGATCATCAGCATTGCTGCTTCGATGTCGTTAGCGTTGAGATCTTTCATCTTAGCTTCTGCGATTTCACGAACCTGAGCTTTAGTCACGGACGCGATGGTACCGCGACCAGCAGTTGCTGAGCCAGATTTGACTTTCGCAGCTTTCTTAAGGAAGAAAGAAGCCGGAGCTGTCTTAACTTCAAAAGTGAAAGACTTATCGGAGTAATAAGTAATGATGGTTGGGCAAGGAGCACCTTTCTCAACATCCTGGGTCTTAGCGTTAAACGCCTTACAGAATTCCATGATGTTCAGCCCGCGCTGACCCAGCGCAGGACCAATTGGTGGGGATGGTGTAGCAGAACCTGCTGGCACCTGAAGCTTTAAGTAGCCGTCAATCTTTTTCGCCATAATTCTCTCCAGAATGGATCTGTGAAATCACGCTTAGCGCATTTCACTGGATAAGAGAGCGGGCGGTCTGGCTTCCAGCACACCGACGAAAGTGCGCTTCACCTGCCGCCCCATCCCGGACTTAACCGACTTTGTCGACCTGTCCGTATTCAAGTTCAACCGGGGTAGCCCGGCCGAAGATGGACACTGTCACTTTCAGACGTGCCCGTTCCTCATCGACTTCCTCGACGAGACCAGAGAAGGAAGCAAACGGGCCATCGCTGACGCGAACCTGTTCACCAACTTCAAAGCTGACAGAAGGTTTCGGAGCTTCGACACCTTCCTGAACCTGATTAAGAATACGCTGCGCTTCAGCCTCAGAGATCGGCATCGGCTTCTTGTCGTTACCGAGGAAGCCAGAAACTTTCGGCGTATCGTTGATCAGGTGATAAGCATCGTCGCTCATCTCCATCTTCACCAGAACGTATCCTGGGAAGAACTTACGCTCAGCATCAACTTTGCGACCGCGACGTACCTCTACGAATTTCTCGGTCGGAACCAGAACTTCGTCAAATGAATCTTCAAGACCCTGCTGCTGAGCTCTTTCTTTAATCGCTTCAGCAACTTTACGCTCGAAGTTCGAATAAGCGTGCACAATATACCAGCGCTTAGCCATCTTAAATCCTGTTCCTACTAGAAATGCCTGTAAGGCTATTTAGAAGCCAAGCAGTAAACTGATACCCCAGCTCATCAGCTGGTCAGCAGCAAGAAAGAACATCGCCGCCAGGAAAACCATCACGAAGACCATCAAGGTGGTCACGCCAGTTTCCTTACGCGTCGGCCAAGTTACCTTCGCAGTTTCAGAACGAACTTGCTGGATAAATGTAAAAGGATTGGTTTTTGCCATCCGGTCCCGGCCCATTACACGACAGGTGGGCGCGTAGATTCTTCCACGCACCCTATCCCTGAAAAACTCTTCATATGCCACCAACTTCGATTAATCAAGATTTTTCTCAACCAAAGAGATGGCAGGGGCAGCAGGGCTCGAACCCGCGACCTACGGTTTTGGAGACCGTCGCTCTACCAACTGAGCTATACCCCTACAAAGTCCCAAGCATGGGACAAAACCTTTTTCCGACCAATAATCAACTCACTGGAAGGAACCGTACCGCAATAACCACCGCGGTACGATATGTAAAGACTTTAAAAGCCTTTATTCGATGATTTCTGCTACCACACCAGCGCCGACGGTACGACCGCCTTCACGGATAGCGAAACGAAGACCATCTTCCATAGCGATCGGAACGATCAGCTCAACAGAGACTGCAACGTTATCACCAGGCATCACCATTTCTGTGCCCTCTGGCAGAGAAACAACACCAGTCACGTCAGTCGTACGGA